>NZ_JBLIYY010000006.1:0-218518 GCF_057480965.1 Acinetobacter sp. P37
CTCGCTTAAAGAAGGCGTTGAAATGGTTATGCCTGGTGACAACGTAGAAATGTCAGTAGAATTAATCCACCCAATCGCAATGGACGCTGGCTTACGCTTTGCGATCCGTGAAGGTGGACGTACAGTTGGTGCGGGTGTTGTTTCTAAAGTAACTGCATAATATAATACAGTTATCTTTGTACAGATCGAGAGTTTCGACTCTCGATTTGCTCTGCAGGTCAGTAGTTCAATTGGTAGAGCGTCGGTCTCCAAAACCGAATGTTGGGGGTTCGAGTCCCTCCTGGCCTGCCAAATTTTTTTAAAAAGAAGCTTGATGCTGGCTCAACTGGTCATATAATAAGTCGCGAATCCTACGACGAGTACAAAAATGTCGAATGATAAATCGCGTGACGCATTAAGCGACGCGCCAATTCCTCAAAGAAATAATCCTGCTGAAGTTGTTAATTCTGGTTCCCCTTTAGACTATGTTCTGTGGGTTATCGCGTTGATTTTACTCGGTAGTTCTATGATGGTGAATCAACATTTGCCAGCATACTGGGCACCAGCGAATGATGTTTGGGTCCGTGTTGGGGTAATTTTGGCTTGTATCATCGTGGCTTTAGGTTTATTATACGCCACCCATCAAGGCAAAGGCTTTGTTCGATTGTTGAAAGATGCTCGAATTGAGTTACGTCGAGTGACTTGGCCAACCAAGCAAGAGACCATGACCACATCTTGGCAGGTACTTGCGGTAGTCTTAGTGGCATCTATTTTATTATGGTGCTTTGACTATGCTTTGAGCTGGTTAATGAAGTTTATTATCGGGTAAGAGAGCTATGAAACGTTGGTACATTATTCATGCCTATTCTGGTTATGAAAAACAAGTGTTACGCTCACTTAATGATCGAATCCAGCGTAGCGCTGTAGCCGATAGCTTTGGTGAAGTCCTTGTCCCTACTGAAGAAGTAGTGGAAATGAAGGATGGTAAGAAACGTAAATCTGAGCGTAAATTCTTTCCCGGCTATGTGTTAGTCGAGATGGAAATGAATGATGAAACTTGGCACATTGTTAAAGAATGTCCAAAAGTATTAGGTTTCATCGGTGGTACTGCAGAAAAGCCTGCACCAATTACGCAAAAAGAAGCTGATGCGATTCTTGCACGTGTACGCAATACTGGCGAAGCACCTCGTCCTAAGACGATGTTTGAACCAGGTGAAGAATTACTCGTAATTGACGGTCCATTCACCGATTTTAAAGGCGTGGTGGAAGAAGTTCTATACGATA
The DNA here is from genome assembly GCF_057480965.1 of Acinetobacter sp. P37. NCBI lineage: Bacteria > Pseudomonadati > Pseudomonadota > Gammaproteobacteria > Moraxellales > Moraxellaceae > Acinetobacter > Acinetobacter sp. P37. Next base: position 1,264 of record NZ_JBLIYY010000006.1, read on the forward strand.
AGTCACGTTTGACGTTGACGATTAATGTATTTAATCGACCAACTCAGGTTGAGCTGGAATTTCGCCAAGTCGAAAAATCGGTTTAATTTAACTTGGTTGATAAACGCCCGATTTGTTATGAGTCGGGCATTGTTGTTGTAACGGTATCGTTACTTATATGTATGGGGAGCCTAGCGGCGTTAGTACCCAGAGGTAATTGAAATGGCTAAGAAGATTGACGGCTATATCAAGCTGCAAGTTCCAGCTGGTAAAGCAAATCCATCTCCACCGATTGGTCCTGCACTAGGTCAACGTGGTGTTAACATCATGGCATTCTGTAAAGAATTCAATGCTGCGACACAAAAAGTTGAAGCTGGTCTTCCAATTCCAGTAGTGATCACTGTGTACAACGACAAGTCGTTCACATTCATCATGAAAACTCCTCCTGCTGCGATTCTTCTTAAGAAAGCTGCGGGCATCCAAAAGGGTTCAGCTGTACCTAACAAAACTAAAGTTGGTAAGTTGACTCGCGCTCAATTAGAAGAAATTGCGACTACTAAAGAACCAGATCTTACTGGTGCTGATTTAGACGCACGTGTACGTACCATTGCTGGTTCTGCGCGTTCTATGGGCTTGGAAGTGGAGCTATAAGACATGGCTAAATTAACTAAACGTCAAAAAGCCATTGTTGCTGCTGTTGAAGCTAACAAAGTTTACACTTTGGAAGAAGCAGTTGCAGTTCTTAACGGCCTTCCAGCAGTAAAATTCAAAGAATCTTTGGATGTTGCTGTAAACCTAGGTGTTGATCCTCGTAAATCTGACCAAGTTGTTCGTGGCGCGACTACACTTCCTGCAGGTACTGGTAAAACTGTACGTGTAGCTGTGTTTGCTCAAGGCGCTGCTGCTGAAGCTGCTAAAGCTGAAGGCGCGGACGTTGTTGGTTTTGATGATCTTGCTGAAAGCATCCAAGCGGGTAACCTTGACTTTGACGTAGTAATTGCAGCTCCGGATGCAATGCGCGTTGTTGGTAAGTTAGGTACGATTCTTGGTCCACGTGGCTTAATGCCAAACCCTAAAGTGGGTACTGTAACTCCTGACGTAGCTTCTGCTGTTAAAAACGCGAAAGCTGGTCAAGCACGTTACCGTGTAGACAAAGCGGGTATTATCCACGCTGCGATCGGTCAAGTAGGTTTCACTGCTGAAGCTGTTCGTTCAAACGTTGAAGCTCTTGTAGCTGACCTTAAGAAAGCAAAACCTGCTACTTCTAAAGGTGTTTACATCCAAAAGATCACTTTAAGCTCAACTATGGGTCCTGGTCTTGTTGTTGATGTAGCAAACGTTTCTAAATAAGTTTCGACTTATTACAGAATTTTAAAGCCCTGAGTAATATTTGAAGCACTGCTTTAAATATTACGCAAGAAACGCTTCGTCGTATATTGCGTGATTCAGGCAAACTTTGAATTGATAAATTTAGATTTATCAGCGTCAAAGACCTCAGGCGAGGGGAGTTGTATGCTTTCTTCTTAATAGCCCAGCCTGAGTAGACGCGGTGGTGTGATTTGTTCCTCCTCCGCGTGTTGGTTCAGTGATGAGCTAACGAATTGGGAGTGCATCTGTATAGGTGCATAAATCACCGTTAGGAGGTTTTACAATGGCTCTTCTTATCGAAGGCAAAAAACAGATCGTAGCTGAAGTAACTGAAGTTGCTTCTACTGCGTATGCTGCTGTTGTTGCTGACTATCAAGGTTTAACTGTTGAGCAATTAACTGCTCTACGTGTTGAAGCTCGTAAACTAGGTGTTGCTACTCGTGTAGTTCGTAACACTTTGGCTAAACGTGCTCTTCAAGATACTCAATTCAATATCTTGAGCGACAACCTTGTTGGCCCAACAATCTTAGCTTTCTCAACTTCTGAAGACGATATGGGCGCAGCTGCTCGTTTGTTCGAAGAATTTGCTAAAACTAATAAAGCATTTGAACTTAAAGCTGCTGCATTTGACGGTAAGGTTTATCAAGGTGCTGAAGTTAGCGTTATCGCGAACCTTCCAAACCAAGAGAAAGCGCTTACTATGCTTGCAAACGTTCTTCAAGCTCCTATTTCGAAATTGGGTCGCCTTATTACTGCGCTCAAAGAGAAAAACGAGTCAGAAGCTGCTTAAGCTTAAATCAATTTACACACCATTCAATACCCATTTGGAGTTACTCTCATGGCTTTAACAAACGAAGAAATCTTAAACGCAGTTGCTGAAAAAACTGTTCTTGAACTTGTTGAACTTATTTCTGCTTTCGAAGAAAAATTCAACGTATCTGCTGCTGCTGTAGCAGTTGCTGCTGCTCCTGGCGCTGCTGGTGCTGCTGCTGAAGAACAATCAGAATTCAACGTTGAGTTGACTTCTTTCGGTGCTAACAAAGTTGCTGTAATTAAAGCAGTTCGTGAAGCTACTGGCCTTGGTCTTAAAGAAGCTAAAGATCTTGTTGAAAGCGCTCCTTCAGTTCTTAAAGAAGGCGTTTCTAAAGAAGAAGGCGAAGAACTTAAGAAAAAACTTGAAGAAGCTGGTGCTACAGTTACACTTAAGTAATCTTAAGGGGAGTCGATTTTTTTATAATCGGCTCCAAAAAATGGCTGGTGGCCCTTGGGTCATCAGCCTTTTTGCGTTACAATAATCGGCTCGATTTTTGTTTGCATGATATAAAAATCATACAAATTAAAAATAATTTATAAAACCAAACGCTTACCAATATTTTTCAGTAAAAAATATTGTTAAGCGTTTTAATACCACTAAAAATTGCAGCATTTGTGAAAGTGGTGGCCATATCGGCCTGCGTAATTCCTTCTAAGTTCGTTCTGCAGGCGGACTTAGTTTACTTTCCGAGGACTCCAGATGGCATACTCATATACCGAAAAGAAACGGATCCGTAAGAATTTTGGTAAATTGCCCAAGGTAATGGATGTTCCGTACTTGCTCGCGATTCAAGTCGACTCGTACCGAACTTTCCTTCAAGACGGCAAAACTCCAAAAAACCGCGAAGATATCGGTCTCCAAGCCGCATTTCGTTCAGTTTTTCCTATTGAAAGTTATTCTGGCAATGCTGCTTTAGAATTTGTTGAGTATAGTCTTGGTAAGCCTGAATTTGATGTGCGCGAATGTATTCTTCGTGGCTCAACTTATGCGGCGCCAATGCGTGTAAAAATTCGTCTGATCATTAAAGATCGCGAAACTAAAACAATCAAAGATGTGCGTGAGCAAGAAGTCTACATGGGTGAAATGCCACTTATGACAGACAACGGTACCTTTGTGATCAATGGTACTGAGCGTGTAATCGTATCTCAATTACACCGTTCACCAGGTGTATTCTTTGACCACGATAAAGGCAAAACTCACTCTAGCGGTAAAGTTCTTTACTCTGCTCGTATCATTCCTTACCGTGGTTCATGGTTAGACTTTGAATTCGATGCAAAAGATCTTGTATATGTTCGTATTGACCGTCGTCGTAAATTACTTGCGACTGTTGTGCTTCGTGCCTTGGGTTATAACAACGAACAAATCCTAGACATGTTCTACGAAAAAGTACCTGTATATCTTGATATGGGTAGCTATCAAATTGACTTGGTTCCAGAACGTCTACGTGGCGAAATGGCTCAGTTTGATATCGTGGGTACAGACGGTAAAACAATTGTTGAACAAGGTAAACGTATTAACGCGCGCCATGTTCGTCAAATGGAAGCAGCAGGTCTTGAAAAACTTTCTGTTCCTGATGAATACCTATATGAACGTATTGTTGCTGAAGATGTAACGTTACGTGATGGCGAAGTAATTGCTGCAAATACAGTACTAAGCCATGAAATTATGGTGAAATTGGCTGAAGGCGGCGTTAAACAATTCAACGTACTTTATACCAATGACATCGACCGTGGCCCATTCATTGCGGACTCTTTACGTGCAGATACTACAACTGGTCGTGAAGAAGCACTTGTAGAAATCTACAAAGTGATGCGTCCGGGTGAGCCACCAACAAAAGAAGCTGCTGAAAACTTATTCAACAACTTGTTCTTCTCTTCTGAACGTTATGACTTATCACCAGTAGGTCGTATGAAGTTCAACCGTCGTTTGGGTCGTCCTTACGAAGTGGGTACGGATCAGAAGTCTCGTGAAGTTGAAGGTATTCTTTCGAACGAAGACATCACTGATGTATTGAAAACATTAGTTGAAATCCGTAACGGTAAAGGTGAAGTCGACGATATCGATCACTTGGGTAACCGTCGTGTTCGTTCTGTTGGTGAAATGACAGAAAACCAATTCCGTGTTGGTCTAGTTCGTGTTGAACGTGCTGTTAAAGAACGTTTATCTCAAGCTGAAACTGATAACTTGTCTCCGCAAGATTTAATCAATGCGAAACCAGTTGCTGCTGCAATCAAAGAATTCTTTGGTTCAAGCCAGTTGTCTCAGTTCATGGACCAAAACAACCCGTTGTCTGAAATTACACACAAACGTCGTGTATCAGCATTGGGCCCAGGTGGTTTGACTCGTGAACGTGCGGGCTTCGAAGTACGTGACGTACATCAAACTCACTACGGTCGTGTATGTCCAATTGAGACTCCTGAAGGTCCAAACATTGGTTTGATCAACTCACTTTCTGTTTATGCGAAAGCGAATGATTTTGGTTTCTTAGAAACGCCTTACCGTAAAGTTGTTGATGGTCGTGTAACGGATGACGTTGAATACCTTTCTGCGATTGAAGAAGTAGGTACTGTGATTGCACAGGCCGATTCAGGTGTAGATAAAGACGGTAATTTAACAGAAGAATTTGTTTCTGTACGTCACCAAGGTGATTTCGTACGTATGCCTCCTGAAAAAGTGACGCATATGGACGTATCTGCACAGCAGGTTGTATCTGTTGCTGCATCACTTATTCCATTCCTTGAACACGATGATGCCAACCGTGCATTGATGGGTTCAAACATGCAACGTCAGGCAGTACCTACGTTGATCGCTGACAAGCCGCTTGTTGGTACAGGTATGGAAGCAAACGTAGCGCACGACTCAGGTGTATGTGTTCTTGCGAAACGTGGTGGCCGTATTGAATTCGTCGACGCGTCTCGTGTTGTTATTCGTGTAAACGAAGACGAAATGGTCGCGGGTGAAGCAGGTGTAGATATCTACAACCTGATCAAATATACACGTTCTAACCAAAACACTTGTATTAACCAAAAAGTGCTTGTAAGCCTTGGTGATCAAGTGGGTCGTGGTGACGTATTAGCTGATGGTCCATCTACAGATGGTGGTGAATTGGCATTGGGTCAAAACATGCGCGTAGCATTCATGACTTGGAACGGTTACAACTATGAAGACTCGATCTTATTATCTGAGCGTGTGCTTCAAGAAGATCGTTTAACATCAATCCACATTCAAGAATTGTCATGTGTAGCACGTGATACTAAATTGGGTGCGGAAGAAATTACTGCCGATATCCCGAACGTGGGTGAAGCAGCACTTTCTAAACTTGATGAGTCAGGTATTGTTTACATCGGTGCAGAAGTAACAGCGGGCGATATCCTTGTAGGTAAAGTAACACCTAAGGGTGAAACCCAACTTACTCCGGAAGAAAAACTTCTTCGTGCAATCTTCGGCGAAAAAGCGGCTGACGTTAAAGATTCATCTTTACGTGTATCTTCTGGTGTTAAAGGTACTGTTATTGACGTTCAAGTGTTTACACGTGATGGTCTTGAAAAAGACGAACGTGCTCAAGCAATTGAAAAAGCTCAATTAGATGCTTACCGTAAAGATTTGAAAGAAGAATTCAAAATCTTTGAAGAAGCAGCTCGTGAACGTATTGTTCGTTTGTTGAAAGGTCAAGAATCGAATGGTGGCGGTACAACTAAACGCGGTGACAAATTAACTGAAGAGTTATTGTCTGGTCTTGAGTTGGTTGATCTTATTGAAATCCAACCAGTCGACGAAGCGATTGCTGAACGTTTAACTCAAATTCAAGTGTTCTTGAAAGAGAAGAGCCTTGAAATTGACGAGAAATTTGCAGAGAAAAAACGTAAATTGTCTACAGGCGATGAACTGACAACTGGCGTATTGAAAGTTGTTAAAGTTTACTTGGCTGTAAAACGTCGCATCCAACCGGGTGATAAAATGGCGGGTCGTCACGGTAACAAAGGTGTTGTATCAAACATCCTACCTGTAGAAGACATGCCACACGATGCAAACGGTGTTCCAGTTGATGTTGTACTTAACCCACTGGGTGTACCATCACGTATGAACGTGGGTCAGATTCTTGAAACTCACTTAGGTATGGCGGCTAAAGGTCTTGGCGATCAAATCGACAAGATGATGAAAGAGCAACGTACTGTACTTGAGCTTCGTGAATTCTTAGACAAGATTTACAACAAAGTTGGTGGCGAACAAGAAGATCTTGATAGCTTAACTGATGAAGAAATCTTGGTGCTTTCAGGTAACTTGCGTAAAGGTGTTCCTTTAGCAACACCAGTATTTGATGGTGCTGAAGAATCACAAATCAAAGAATTGTTAGAACTTGGTGGCATTTCACGTACTGGTCAAACAGTATTGTATGATGGTCGTACAGGTGAGCGTTTTGACCGTCCAGTAACTGTAGGTTACATGTACATGTTGAAATTGAACCACTTGGTTGACGACAAGATGCATGCGCGTTCTACTGGTTCTTACTCTCTAGTAACTCAACAGCCGCTTGGTGGTAAAGCACAATTCGGTGGTCAGCGTTTCGGTGAGATGGAAGTATGGGCACTCGAAGCTTACGGTGCAGCATATACACTTCAAGAAATGCTTACTGTGAAGTCGGATGACGTTGAAGGTCGTACCCGTATCTATAAGAACATTGTAGATGGTAACCATTACATGGACCCAGGTATGCCTGAATCGTTCAACGTATTGACCAAAGAGATCCGTTCTTTAGGTATCAACATTGAACTGAAAAATGGTGACTAAGAATCTCCATTAAATCTCCCTAAATCCCTCTTTGTAAAAGAGGGACTTTTCCCCCTTTGAAAAAGGGGGATTAAGGGGGATTAAAATTCAGTTAAAAAACAATATTTGTGACCCAGTTGTGAAGTGAAAATCTCCACAACACACGGAGAAAAAAATTGAAAGACTTGCTCGATATCATGCGCAAAAAGACGGATTCAGACGGTCATGCTCCTGTAGAGTTTGATCGCATCCGTATTGGTCTTGCGTCACCAGAAATGATTAAGTCGTGGTCTCATGGTGAAGTTAAAAAGCCTGAAACCATTAACTACCGTACGTTCAAACCTGAACGTGATGGTTTATTCTGTGCCAAAATCTTTGGTCCAGTAAAAGATTACGAATGCTTGTGTGGTAAATACAAGCGTATGAAATACAAAGGCGTCATTTGTGAAAAATGTGGCGTTGAAGTAACAACTGCAAAAGTACGTCGTGAACGTATGGGTCATATTGACCTTGCTTCGCCAGTTGCTCATATTTGGTTCTTAAAATCACTTCCTAGCCGTATCGGTCTGCTTTTAGACATGACTTTACGTGATATCGAACGTGTATTGTATTTCGAATCATACGTTGTAACTGACCCAGGTATGACTCCACTTGAGAAATACCAACTTCTAAACGATGAAGAATACTTCACTGCTTTAGAAGAACACGGTGATGAATTCACTGCGAAAATGGGTGCAGAAGCAGTTCAAGATTTGTTGAAAGACATCGATCTTGAAGCTGAAATTTCACGTCTTCGTGAAGAAATTCCAAATACAACTTCAGAAACGAAGCTTAAAAAAGCTTCTAAACGTCTGAAATTGATGGAAGCGTTCAAAGAGTCGAACAATAAACCAGAATGGATGGTGATGAATGTACTTCCAGTACTTCCACCTGATCTTCGTCCGTTGGTTCCTCTAGAAGGTGGTCGTTTTGCGACTTCTGACTTAAACGATCTTTACCGTCGTGTAATTAACCGTAACAACCGTTTAAAACGTCTACTAGACCTTGCAGCACCAGACATTATCGTACGTAACGAAAAACGTATGTTACAAGAGTCTGTTGATGCATTGCTTGATAACGGTCGTCGTGGTCGTGCAATTACTGGTTCGAATAAACGTCCTCTTAAATCTTTGGCAGACATGATCAAAGGTAAACAAGGTCGTTTCCGTCAAAACTTATTGGGTAAACGTGTCGATTACTCTGGTCGTTCGGTAATTACCGTAGGTCCGACTTTACGTCTTCACCAATGTGGTCTTCCGAAAAAAATGGCGCTTGAATTATTCAAACCATTCATTTTTGCGAAACTACAAGCATCTGGCCAAGCGACAACCATTAAAGCTGCGAAGAAAATGGTTGAGCGTGAAACTCCAGAAGTTTGGGACGTACTTGCTCACGTAATTCGTCAACATCCAGTGATGTTGAACCGTGCGCCTACACTTCACCGTTTGGGTCTTCAAGCATTTGAACCAACCCTGATTGAAGGTAAAGCGATCCGTCTTCACCCGTTAGTTTGTGCGGCATTTAACGCCGACTTCGACGGTGACCAAATGGCGGTACACGTACCATTAACACTTGAAGCTCAGTTAGAAGCTCGTGCGTTAATGATGTCAACAAACAACATTCTTTCTCCTGCGAACGGTGAGCCAATCATCGTACCTTCTCAGGACGTTGTCTTAGGCTTGTACTACATCACTCGTGATGCGATCAATGCCAAAGGTGAAGGCATGGTGTTTGCGGATACTGACGAAGTAAACCGTGCACTTGCAACAGGTCAAGTTGATTTACATGCTCGCGTAAAAGCACGTGTACACCAAACTGTCATTGACGAAAATGGTAACCGTGAACAACAAACCATTGTTGTAGACACAACTCCAGGTCGTTGTTTACTTTGGGAAGTTGTACCTGAAGGTATGGATTTCCAACAAATCAACGTTGAGATGACTAAAAAGAACATCTCTAAATTGATCAACTCTTGCTACCGTAAATTAGGTCTTAAAGATACTGTTATCTTCGCTGACCAATTGATGTACTTGGGCTTCCGTCAAGCGACTCACTCAGGTGTGTCTGTTGGTATGGAAGACATGTTGATTCCGCCACAAAAACAAGCAATTATCGAAAAAGCTGAAGTTGAAGTTCGTGAAATTGAACAACAATTCGAGCAAGGTTTCGTAACTGCCGGCGAACGTTATAACAAAGTTGTCGATATTTGGGCGCGTACAAACGACCAAGTAGCGAAAGCGATGATGGACAACTTGTCTTTCACAACTGTTAAAAACAAACAGGGTGAAGACGAGAAACAAAAATCATTCAACTCGATCTACATGATGTCTGACTCAGGTGCCCGTGGTTCGGCAGCTCAGATTCGTCAGTTAGCGGGTATGCGTGGTTTGATGGCGAAACCAGATGGTTCGATCATTGAAACACCAATTAAAGCGAACTTCCGTGAAGGTTTGACCGTACTTCAGTACTTCATTTCAACACACGGTGCACGTAAAGGTTTGGCCGATACTGCATTGAAAACTGCGAACTCAGGTTACTTGACTCGTCGTTTGGTTGACGTTGCACAAGACTTGGTAATTACTGAGCCAGATTGTGGTACTTTCGACGGTCTTGTAATGACTCCGTTCATTCAAGGTGGCGATGTCATCGAGAACTTAGGTACTCGAGTATTGGGTCGTGTACTTGCTGAAGATGCGAAGAAACCAGGTTCGGATGATGTGATTCTTCCACGTAATACTTTAATCGACGAAAAACTTGCAAACTACTTAGAAGAGCAAGGTGTCGATGAAGTGAAAGTACGTTCAGTTGTAAACTGTGAATCTACTTTCGGTGTATGTGCGAAATGTTACGGTCGTGACCTTGCTCGCGGTCACTTGGTGAATCCAGGTGAATCTGTGGGTGTAATGGCTGCTCAATCAATTGGTGAGCCAGGTACACAGTTAACAATGCGTACGTTCCACGTAGGTGGTGCTGCGAGCCGAACTTCTGCTGCTAACAGCGTACAAGTTCGTAACAAAGGTACAGTACGTTTCCACAATGTGAAAACAGTACAACACGCTAAAGGTCACTTGGTATCAACTTCACGTTCAGGTGAAATCGGTATCGCGGATGACATTGGTCGTGAACGCGAACGTTACAAAATTCCATACGGTGCTTCAATCATCATTAAAGATGGCGAAGCTGTGGAAGCTGGCGGTATCGTAGCGACTTGGGATCCGCATACACATCCACTAGTTACCGAAGTTGCAGGTAAAGTGCGTTTCAGCCAAATCGCTGATGGCGTAACTGTAACATCGAAAACTGATGATGCAACAGGTATGACGACTATTGAGGTACTTCCAGTAACTTCACGTCCAGCATCTGGTAAAGATATGCGTCCAGCTGTTGTATTGGATACAACAGATGGCGGCGAACAGTTCTACTTCCTACCACAAAACACGATTCTGACTGTGCGCGATGGCGAAACAATTGGTGTCGGTGATGTTATTGGTCGTGTGCCACAAGAATCTTCACGTACACGTGATATTACCGGTGGTCTACCGCGTGTAGCTGACTTGTTCGAAGCACGTAAACCGAAAGAACATGCGATCCTTGCTGAAATTTCAGGTATCGTAAGCTTCGGTAAAGAGACCAAAGGTAAGAACCGTCTTGTGATTACTCCGGATGATGGCTCTGAGATTTACGAAGAGCTAATTCCGAAATGGCGTACGATTAACGTGTTCGAAGGCGAGCATGTGAACCGTGGTGAAACCATTTCTGATGGTCCGCAAAACCCACACGACATCTTACGTTTGAAAGGCGAAGTTGCACTGACAAACTACATCGTGAACGAAGTTCAGGACGTATACCGTCTGCAAGGTGTAAAAATCAACGACAAGCACATTGAAGTGATCGTACGTCAAATGCTTCGTAAAGTTGAAATCACTGACGGTGGTGATACAAGCTTCATCAAAGGCGAGCAAGTGGAATACATCCGCGTTGTTCAAGAAAACCAAGCTGTGGCAGCTCAGAACAAGTTCCCAGCGAAGTTTGAACGTCAATTGATGGGTATTACCAAAGCGTCGCTTTCTACTGACTCGTTCATTTCTGCTGCATCGTTCCAGGAAACAACTCGTGTGTTAACTGAAGCTGCTGTAACAGGTAAAGAAGATGAATTACGTGGTCTGAAAGAAAACGTAGTTGTAGGTCGTCTGATCCCAGCGGGTACAGGTTTGGCTTACCACTTAGAACGTCGTCGTCAAGAGTCTGAAGCTGCAGAGCTTGAGCTTCACAATGATTTCTCTGATGTAGATCAAGCATTAAGCCAAGCGTTTAGCGATGAATTTAACGGTCTTTAATTAGCCCTTAAATCATTCAAAAAAGCCACCTTTGGGTGGCTTTTTTTATGCGGATGAATTGAAAATTAAAGCTTTCCTAATGTTGATTTATTTCCTATAGTAAAAATAGAACATAACAAATCTCTTGATTTTTAAACTTAAACATAACGGGGTCTTTTGATGAAATTCGCACAACAATTATTCGCAGTTTCTGCATTATTCAGCTCATTGACAGCGATTGCTGCACCTATGCCCAATTCGATTGTGGTAGAAGATAAAGCTGTAGTTCCAGTACTAAAAACAGAAGTGATTCGCCGTGTTGCAGGTCAAGAACCTGTACGCCAAGTGACTGCAACAGTGTTAGAAATGACCAATAAAGGTCAGGATATCGTGGCACGTGAAATTGAACTTTCAGACCATCAAAGTGATTTTTCTGAAAAGAAATTATCGATTCCAGTACTTCAACGTGGTGGCGTCATCGTCCCGACCTCTAAAATTGAAACCAAGACTACGGTGAAGCAGGACGGTCAGATTATTCGTCAAAACACCAATATTGATGCAGAAGGTGTAGAGTTTAAGAAAGGGCAAGACCCGATTAAACGCACGCTAAAACTAGATCAGGCAACAGATCCAGAAAGCAAAGCCAAACTCTCTCATGCTGTGCTGACTGAAAATGGTGAAACCACAAAAGATTTGATGATTTTGGATGAAAACCCTGAGTGATTCGTGAGCGATTAGGCATGGTTTTTACAAAATGCAGCATTTATGCTCCAAGCCGTAACAAGCTATATTTAATTGTTTCATACAATGGTTTTAGAATCATAGGTATTGAAGAAGACAAGGAACATCACAATGAAAAAAGTAATGAGCGTATGCGCAGTCGCGATGATGTCGACCCTAATGCTTGCTGGTTGTGAAAGCATGTCGCCAAATGAACAACGTATTGGTGCTGCAGCTTTAGGTGGTGCTATAGGTGGTGGTGTGGGTAATAATGTCGGTGGTGGTGTAGGTGCAGCCGTTGGTGGTGGTGCTGGTGCAGCTGTCGGTAGTAAAACTCAAAACGGTTCAAACCGAAATGCCACATATAGTGGTGTAGGTGGTGCGATTGGTTCTGCAGTCGGTAAAAGTATCTTTGGTGGTAACACCGGTGCTGCGATTGGTGGTGCAATCGGTGGTGGTGCAGGTGCTGCAATTGAGCAAAATCGCTAATCCAATCCGATAAATTTGAATGAAAAGGCGCTTAAAGATAAGCGCCTTTTTTATTTGCGTGGACGGGGTTGCTTGCGACGAATGTATAGGGTTTTTTGAACTTCAGCGATACGTAAGCCTGCTTCATCAAAAATATTTAAGCTATAGTTCCGTAGTACAGGTGCGTGGTTATCTGCTAAGTTTTTAATATGATTGATTTCATTTGGGTCGAGCTGGATGTCAGCGTATACCGTTCCACGCCCGGGGGATAAAAATTGGATATTTGCAGCTTTGTCCCACACGATATAACGTGAGCCAAGGTGATGCATCAAAATCAACATATAAAATGGGTCAACCATTGAATAAAGACTACCGCCAAAATGTACACCGACGATATTTTGATTTTTACGAGTTAATGGCATTTTGACGCGAATGTGATAATTGGCGAGATCAATTTTATCAATCGAAATGCCAGCACCTTTATAAGGGGCATAATGATTGAGTAAGAATTTAGAGACAATAGGCATTGTCATTATTTTCTGGATTATGCTCATACTGGGTCAATTTTTTTTTATGCTGAACTTTGCATACTAAATGAGTTTCCAAACTGTGGCATTGATCACATTGCCCATGTTCACAAATAAAACGTCAATTCGATGGAATCGATAAAAGGACAAGAAGAATGCAACCACTAAATACGCAATGGGTGAATACCACAGATCAACAACGGCTCTATGTGAAGACATGGGGTGATGAAACAAAGCCAGCATTGGTTTTGGTTCATGGTTATCCTGATAATCAGGAAGTATGGGAACCGGTTATTGAACATCTTGGTTCTAAATTTTATATTGTGAGCTATGACGTGCGAGGTGCAGGGCAGTCATCTGTGCCCCGTAAAGTACGAGATTATCGTTTGGAGCAATTATCACTTGATTTGGATAGTGTAACGCAAGCGGTATTAGGCGAACGTAGTTTTCATTTGGCCGCGCATGATTGGGGCTCTATCCAATCTTGGGAATCGGTGACTGAGCCAAAATTTCGCTCACGTATTTTGTCTTATTCAACTATTTCTGGGCCATGTTTGGATCATGCGGCATTTTTGCTCAGAAATAGCTTCAAGCATCAGCAGAAAAAATTACTCAAATTATTAAGTAAGTCATGGTACATCGGGGTATTCCAATTACCATTTTTGGCACCGACCGCGTGGCATTTTTTGAATGCTGAACGTTGGGGAAAAATTGTGAATGATTTAGAACGTACTCAAGAATTGCCTTTGAATCATAATATTCAGCATGATGGTAAACACGGTATTGCGCTTTACCGTGCTAATTTTATTCCCCGCTTAACTCAGCCTAGACAACGTCATGCGGTCTGTCCTGTACAAGCGATTGTGTTGAAACATGATAATTTTGTCAGTCCAGATTACATTAAAGAATTACCTAATTGGGTTGAAGATTTATCTGTAGTTGAAGTCAATGCCAATCATTGGGCCGTGCTGAGCCAACCCGAAAAAATTGCAAGTTACATCGCTCAATTTGCGCAATCACAGCAGCTTTAAGTAAATCGTTCAACAGTGGCAGTTTCATCGATAGGGGGCTAAATAGCGAGCAAATTCTGATAAAATACGGTTTTTTGTCAGACTCCCTTTTTTCTTATGTTTGCTATTCTTGCCGCAATTACAGTCATGTTTGGACTGTCGCTGGCACGCGTGCCTGTTGTATTTGCGCTGATCATTGGTGCAGTAACAGGTGGCTTGTTAGCTGGTCTTGGTATTCATGGCACCATCGAAGCGTTTAATAGTGGCTTAGGCAACGGTGCTCAAATCGCACTTGCTTATGGCGTGTTGGGGGCATTTGCTTTGGCACTTGCGCGTTCAGGTTTGCCAGATTTACTGGCTTATCAACTCATTACTAAACTCAAAGGTAACAGTAATGTGAAAGCCCAGAATCGCGTGAAATACGTAATTTTCGCTACTATCGCTTTAGCCGCCGTATGTTCACAAAACGTGATTCCAGTGCACATTGCGTTTATTCCAGTATTAATTCCACCATTACTCAGCGTATTTAATCATTTAAAACTTGACCGTCGTTTGATTGCTTGTGTTCTGACTTTTGGTCTTGTGGCGACTTATATGCTGGTACCTTTTGGTTTTGGTGCTATTTTCCTTAATGATATTTTAGGTCAAAACATCAATACCTTTGGTAAGCCATACGGTTTCAACATCAGCTATGATCAAATTCCAACTGCTATGGCAATTCCAGTATTTGGGATGTTTGTTGGCTTATTAATTGCTGTTTTTTATAGCTACCGTAAACCACGAGAGTATGCTGACGTTCAGGTTAAGGAATCACAGCACACCATCTCCTCTGATGTAAAAGCAGATGAAAATGGTAAACCACAAGTCGCTAAATTTACTTTGATTATGGCTGCGGTTGCAGTGGTTGCTACGCTTTCTGTTCAAGTCATATCTGAGTCGATGATTTTGGCCGGTCTCGTTGGTGTTGCGATCTTAAGCTGTGCAGGTATCTTTAAGTGGAAAGAAGCCGACGATGTCATTATCAGTGGTATGCGCATGATGGCACTGGTGGGTTTCATTATGATTTCTGCGCAAGGCTTTGCATCTGTGATTGAGGCTACGAATCAAGTACCAACACTGGTACAAGCTTCAGTTGAATGGATTGGAAACAGTCAAGGTTTAGCGGCATTTTGGATGTTATTAATTGGGTTATTAATTACCTTAGGTATTGGTTCTTCATTCTCAACAATCCCAATTTTGGCCATTATTTATGTACCACTTTGTATTCAATTTGGTTTTAGTCCAATGGCGACTATTGCGTTGATTGGTACAGCAGCGGCATTAGGTGATGCGGGTTCTCCGGCCTCGGACTCGACATTGGGTCCAACATCTGGCTTAAATATGGATGGTCAACATGATCATATGAAAGACAGTGTGGTACCAACTTTTATTCACTACAATATTCCATTAATGATCTTTGGTTGGATTGCCGCAATGGTACTCTAAAAAATTTTCAAAGATAAATAAAAAGGCGATTATATAATCGCCTTTTTTGTTATTTAATTCTGAGGATTTTGGTTGGATTAAAATAATTCATTTTATTAATTCTGATTAAAAAGGTTGGTATATTATGAATAATAAATTAATTATAACGGTGAAAATATAAAACCAAGCATTGCACTATGATTAAAATAAATATATTTAATTAATAATAACTTATATAATAATGTAATAAATTATTAAATAATGTTATTGCATAATTTTAATACTAATGTTTAATATTAATTATTCATTCTAGAAGGTTGTTTAAAAATGTTAAAACAAGCTGCTCTTATTGCATTATTGGGTATGTCTGCATCAGCTATGGCTGGTCAATGGCAAGTGAAAGTTGGTGGTTCTGTGGTAGCCCCTACTTCTGACACAAGTATTTTAAACGGCGCAGTAAATGTTGAAGCAGATCATGAATATGCATTTACACCATCAATTGAATATTTCTTTAATGACAACATTTCAGCTGAATTACTTTTGGCAACGCCAATAAGTCATGATGTAAATGTTACAGGTGCTGTAGATGCTGGTGTGAAGGTCAAACATTTGCCACCTACAATTACTGCAAAATATAACTTTAAAAATTCAACACGTTTCACACCGTATATTGGTGTAGGTGGTACAGCATTTGTTGCGTGGGATGAAAAAGCAAGTGGTGATTTAGCTGGTGCTAAAGTAAAAGTAAAAGAAGACTTTGGTTTTGCAGGTCAAGTCGGTTTTAACTACCAGCCAGCTGATGCAAAAAACTGGGGTGTTTTCTTTGATGCGCGTTATGCACAGATCAGCCCAGAAGTTGAAATTAAAGATGTTACAACTTTTGATTTAGATATCGATCCAATGGTGTATACAATTGGTTATAGCTACAAATTCTAAGCTGTAGCTAATTTTAAAACCCTGTCGAATGGCAGGGTTTTTTTATGCAGCATATTCCATCCATCAGTTGATCGAATTGAACAAATAGGCAATAGAAAATTTAGGTAGAACTGTTAGAGTCGAGATAAATCAGCAAGTTGGATGAAGAGAAAAGACGATGAAAAAAATTATTCAGGGTATGCTGGTCTTGGGCAGTGCTTATTTTATTTCGACAAGTTATGCCGCAAGTTTTGATTGTAAAAAGGCGAAAACCATTACCGAACATGCGGTTTGTGATAACCGTAGTATTAATGATGCCGATGTCAAAATGGCAACAACCTATACGATTATTCGTCATTTGGTTCCCATGGGGACACGTGGTGCAATTCAAGATCAACAAATAAAATGGCTACAACTACGCGATCAGTGCCGTGACAATGTCAGTTGTTTAAGTGATGTATATAAAATGCGGCAGCAAAAACTGGATCTCTACATGGACCGCGTTTATAAACAAGGACCTTTTTAAACCTTAAAATTTAGTGCGATAGAATAAAAATTTTCCATTCACACTATTGAAAAATAGTGAAGTCCCTCCATTCATATAGGCAATTGATAATTTTACTCAGTATGAACGGAGAGACTGATGAGCGAACAACAATCTCAAAAACACAGCTTCCAAGCGGAAGTGGCTCAGTTACTGCATTTAGTAACACATTCTTTATATTCAAATCCTGAAATTTTCCTTCGTGAGTTAGTATCAAACGCATCTGATGCCTGTGATAAATTGCGTTTTGAAGGGATTAACCATCCTGAATATTATGAAAATGATCCAGATTTACATGTGCGTATTCATTTAAATAAAGAGCAGAAGACAATTACCATTTCGGATAATGGTATTGGTATGACACAACAAGAAGCGATTGATCATTTGGGTACGATTGCTAAGTCTGGCACTAAAGATTTTATGTCGAAGCTTACGGGTGATCAAAAGTCAGATGCACAATTGATTGGTCAATTTGGTGTGGGCTTCTATTCAGGTTTTATTGTTGCTGAAAAAATTACGGTGGAATCACGCCGTGCTGGGGTTAGTACCGCTGAAGGTGTGCGCTGGGTCAGCAATGGTACAGGCGAGTTTGATGTAGAGCAAATTGAAAAGGCTTCACGTGGAACCGACATCATTTTGCATTTACGTGAAGATGCTTTGGATTATTTAGATCGTAACAAAGTTAAGCAGATTATTAATAAATACTCTGATCATATTAGTTTGCCAATTGAGATGCAGAAAGAAGTTTGGCAACAAGAGGAAGCTGCCGAAGGCGAAGACGCAAAACCTGGTCAATATGTACTGACGGATGAATGGGAAGCGATTAACTCAGCAAGTGCATTATGGACGCGTAATAAAAATGAGATCAGTGAAGAACAATATACTGAGTTTTATAAAAACCTGAGCCATGATTTTGAAGCCCCGCTTGCGTGGACACACAACCGTGTAGAGGGAAGTACGGAATATACACAGTTACTTTATATTCCATCTCGCGCACCAAGCAATATTTTCACACGTGAAGCTAAAGCAGGAATTAAGCTGTATGTGAAACGTGTATTTATCATGGATGATGCGGATAATTTGATTCCAAATTATTTACGTTTTGTTCAAGGTGTGGTGGATAGTGCAGACTTACCACTTAATGTAAGCCGTGAATTATTACAAGAAAGTCGCGACGTTAAAACGATTCGTG
Organism: Acinetobacter sp. P37; assembly: GCF_057480965.1. Lineage (NCBI taxonomy): Bacteria > Pseudomonadati > Pseudomonadota > Gammaproteobacteria > Moraxellales > Moraxellaceae > Acinetobacter > Acinetobacter sp. P37. The sequence goes on from NZ_JBLIYY010000006.1 coordinate 19,387, forward strand.
AAGGTAACGCCCGCCGTATTTTAACGGTGCTAGATGGTTTGGCGAAATCTGAAGATGTTGCTGATCAAGAGAAGTTTGCAAAATTCTACGCTGAGTTTGGTTCAGTCTTAAAAGAAGGCTTAGGCGAAGACATGGCGAATCGTGAGCGTATTCTAAAATTATTACGCTTTGCTTCGTCAAATAATGATGAAGTGAAAACATCATTTGCAGACTATAAAGCCAATATGAAAGAAGGCCAAAAGGCAATTTACTATGTGACTGCTGATAGTTTAAATGCTGCGAAAAACTCACCACAACTTGAATTGTTCAAGAAAAAAGGTATCGAAGTGCTGCTCATGACTGAACGAGTGGATGAGTGGGCGATGGAATTTGTTTTTGAGTTTGATGGAACACCATTACAGAATGTATCGAAAGGTGCAGTTGATTTGGGTGATCTACAAGATGCTGAAGAGAAGAAAGCACTTGAGGAAGCTGCTGAGCAGTTTAAACCTGTTGTTGAAAAACTGTCGGATGCGTTAAAAGATAAGACCTCTGAAGTGCGTGTAACAACACGTTTAGTGGACTCTCCTGCGTGTTTGGTGGTGGCTGAGGGTGAGTTATCACCGCAACTGGTCCGTATGCTAAAACAAGCAGGACAAGCGGTTCCCGAGTCAAAACCAGTCTTGGAAATCAATCCATCCCATCCGTTGGTACAAAAATTAGAAGGTTCAGCGCAATTTGATGATTTGGCGAATGTGATCTTCGATCAAGCGTTGATTGCTGAAGGCGGTTTACCCGAAGATCCTGCCCAATACATCAAACGGATTAACAGCTTATTGCTGAAGTAACGGTAGATATGAAATGAACCTCCTTCGGGAGGTTTTTTTATTTGGTTTTTCGATAGAGCACATGAATAAAAACGTCCATGTTTTAATCTTTAAAATAAATTAAAAATAAATAATTAATCTATAATAGCGATCGTTAAGTATTGGGAATCTTAAGATGAAAATTTTAGTGATCGCTGTAATGGGCTCGCTGCTCTCTATGGGCCTCATGCAATCTGCTCAGGCAGACAGCGCTAAGCAAAAAAATGGTGCGTAATGACCGTGTGCAGGTTTCAAAGCAGATCGCACAATACGATATTAATCCTTTTGTAGATAGTCGCCGTGTGATGCGAAATGATCGTGTTCAGTATAGTTTTCCTAAAGTGAAAAAAGTCGCTGAAAAACAGCCAAGTATTGTACGTAATGATCGTGTACGTGTGATTAAGAAAAATTGAAGCTGAGTTATTTAAAAAAAGCCCATCCTGTTGAGATGGGCTTTTTATTCGCTGTGAAATAGCGGGTTCTAGAACAAGGCTTCAAGGCGCACTAAAGCGCCCACAAAGTGGCTTTTATCGTCACGATGGTTGTTGAGGTAGTTGAGATCACCTTGGATATAAAACCATTCGCGCAGAAAGGGCTGTCGCCATGATACATAGGGTCCCCAACTGTTTAAACGCAGTTGATCGTTATTGTAAAAACCACCTGTATATAGGCCGTAGTTGAATCGGTTACCTTTAAAAAATTGGTGTTGGCGGTAACTGAAGTTATCCCATTTCAGATCATCATCCTGTGCATCTGCATAGGTTAGGTTGAATTGGTTTGAGATAAAGGGTTGGCCTGGACGGGCATGGGTTAATTCTAAATTGGTTCTTAGATAATTTTCACTATCGATACCATAACGATAAATTTGTTCGGCTAAAAAGCTAAAGTCGTTGTCGAGTTGCCATTTTTTAGCTGCTTTTAAGCGGATATATAGGTCATCACCAGAACGTAAACCTAGATCAACGTCAGTTTCGAAGGGCAGTCGATCTGAAATTTCTGACCAACGTAACGCGAGCGAACTGTTATCTTCACGGGTTTGCTTATTGTCATAATTTTTATCACTACGCCCCGCAGGGTTTTCATTGGTAATTGCAGCATTATTTTCTAATTCATTATCAAGTGAGTCATCACCAAAGACCACACTCAATTTTTTTTCTAAAGTAGGAAGCTTAATTTTACCGCGAATACGTGGCTTAATTTCGTATTCATCGTGCTTATTCCAACTGTTGTCTAAAATCACCCTAAGGGTAGCATTGGCTGGTTTATCAGGCTCACTTTGCCCAAACCAGTTATCCATGCGAACGGCCGTTCGATCTGCCCAATTCCGGACTTTCTTCTGTTGTCGATCGGTCCAGCTATTATTTTCCGTTTGTTCTGTTGTCGGAACAATGGGGTGATCTGATTGTTCAGGTAAGAAGGTCGGTGTTGCATCAATCCAACGTGGAATTTGATCTAAAAAATCATAGGTTTTTGGCGTGATATACGGTGAACTTTGCTCGGTTGCAGGCACATCCTGCGAATATTCACCCTCAGTTTCATTGGCCCAAGCAACTTGATACATCAAGCTCATTGATGCGGAAAAAAGCAAAGTCCGAATAAAGTACTGTTGTTTTTTATGCATATGTTTTGGCTCTATTTAATTATCATCTGAGTATCCTGCATCTGTAGTTTTGTTATTTTTGTCGGATAAATGCAAGCCAAACTACAAAATAAATGCAATTAATCTTCGGTCATTTGCTTAAGTGCTTGATAAAGCGAAATCACATCAATGGGTTGAGGCAATTTTTGGATCACATTTTGGATGCTTTGCCAATTTAAACCTTGCTGTCGATGGAGGATCAAATAGGGAAGGGCTTGTTCAGTACGCGATAGAGTCAGGCGTTTTTGACCGTGGATTAAACGTATTTTTTGACGTTCTTGTAATAATAACAGCGGGGTATGTAGCGTCGGTTCAGGTTCATCAAAATGAATTAATTTTTGCGTATGAATTAATTGTGCCGGAATAAATGGATAATAGTCGTTTTGCGACCAAATCATTTCAGCATGCTGAGACTGTTGATAGAGCTGATCAGGTGCAGCACAGAGTTGCTCTAGATTGTCCCATGATATGACTTTAATCGCAGCAAGTTCATGTTGATGTTGTTGGCAAAACAGCTGAGAGAGTCGAATGGCTTCCATCTGCGTTTGCGCACCAAACAACAAGAGATATTTGATGAAGCGGCCCTCGGTATTGATTTGCTCTGCTAAATACAGCGGCTGGTTTTTCCAATCTGTACCATCTGTCGTATGCAATAGAACATCAAGCTGTGTTGTGAGTTCAGGCTGATCCATAAACTGCAATTCATACAAGGCCAATTGCGCATCGATGTTTTGCAGCGTTTGAACGCGAGCGGTATATTGAGCGATTTGAACCTGTTCAGGAAGTTCAACGCCTGCCATTGTCGAGTTGAGATGTTCCTCCGATGGGGCATGTGTTGGCTGCTCAATTAGAACAAGAGGAACGGTATCAGGTGCAGAAAGCTCTGGTTTATTTGTATTTGAGTTATCAAGCAACGTATCTGCTTCATTGATTTGCTTATCGCAATGATCTAGATCGACAGATCCGTCTTTATTTATCGCTTCAATTGGCAGTAGGACATCCACACTTGTTGCAACAGTGCTTGGTACTGTGCTGACTTCGTCCTTTAGGCGTACGGCATGTAGACGTAGATCGATATCACTGATTAAACATTTATATAGCTGTTGTTGCTCAATTAACCAATCATAGCATTCACTGAAATTGCCCCATTCACTGAGTAACGCCGTGCGCTGTTTGGCTGGAATCATCCAAACTTGCCAACCTAACTCATGGTCATGCAGCAAGGCCCAACCCATCTCTGGATATTGATATAAAGCACTTTCGAGTGCAGCGTCATGGTTAAAATAGCCACGAAATAACCATGAATATGGCGTTTGTTTGGCAAATTCAGTGGCAGCCATCTGTGGTTCAGTTAATGCGCGATAACTTAATATTTGCTTTTGAAAAATCGGTTCGTCACATAAGGCAAAAATTTCATGAATCCGACGTTTGGAAAGCGCAGTTTCATAAAAACTCAAAGCACGGTGTTCAAGTTGATGGGTGAGTACATGGATTTCTTTTATTAATTGTACTTTCTCTTGTAGATTCATTTGTCCGCTTCCTAAAGGACTTTTTGTGCTTTTTCTAAATATTTAGCCAATACAATATTGGTTGCAAGTTCTACTAATTTATATTCAGCCGAGTTTGGGTTTCGATATGTATTGGCCAATTCAATCAGGCGTTCAATATCGATGACCTGCGGTGAAATTTTTCCTTGTATCAGTGCCTGAAGTTCTTGCATAGGACAATGTAAATTTAAAAATAAAGAAGTCGATTAGTTCATTTGATTATAGAGATTTCATTAAAAAAAACATGGAAATAAATGTCAGCTTCTACAAATTAAGTGTTGAATATGACAATTAATGCGCATTTTGTTTAAAAATAATACCAAATCATTAGCTTAAAGATAGGTTTTGCAAAAGATATAGCGGTATGGTTTGATCATTTTTTTTGAAGTCATCATCAGCGATCGAGCGCTTTTAGATGTTCATTTTTAATGTTAAGTAAAGAATAAAGCCCAAAGTAAAGGCACATAAAATAAAAAACCGATGGTGGGAGCCATCGGTTTTTTTATGGAAAAATCAGCTAAAAATTAAGCTTTTTTTTCTGTGTTTGTTATAACTTCAGTTGTATCAGCAGCTGGAGCTTGGCTCTCTGCATTGGCAGTTTCAGCAGTCACAGCTTTTTTTACTGGAAAATCTGGTACATAAACGATTTGTGCAGAAACAGTTGCAGAAAGCGCCATCACAGCAACAGCCATAGCATATTTGATTGCGTTCATTTGTGTATTCCTATCAATCATTAGTGACTCAAAATTGAGTCAGGGAGAAAATTAATCACTTGAATTTATGTGAAAATAATATCAAAAAATAATCAATTAAAAATGATCGATTCGGCAACGCAAGATAAACGGTATGAATTTTTATTTATATAAAACAGTCTATTAGAGTTATTGCTCTAGAGCTTTTAGGGGCTGAGTGACAGCGGCGTATCACTCAGATATAGATGAAAAATCTATGAATGTTTGGCACATTTCTTTTCATAGACTTTGCCTGCGATACCCCCAATAATGGCACCGCTAATCGTACCAAAAACAGGCAAAATACTGCCTGCAACAGCTCCGATCGCAGCACCTTTGACGGTCGGAGAAAAACGTGAGAGAAAGCTATTCTTCCTTGTTTGGGACTCGTTGGTGGTTGTTTGAGGGGTTGTATTGGTAGATAGTTCGGTTTCAGCAGAAGTTGCTTGAGGTTCAATAGTCATGACATTACTCCCGAGCATGATCGTTAGAAGAATGAAGCTTTTAGCCTAATCGGTAGTGGCCTTGGCTTAAACAGAAAGCATGTAATAAATGATGGTCAGTTTGTAATCCCTCGAAGTGGAATTCACTCCTGTGTAAGACATGTAATATTTTGCTGTTTTGATGTTTAAAAAATAACCAAAATAAGTGACTTAATCATATGATGAAGATTCAAAATCATAACAATGAGGATAAATACAATGTCTGTTGCTAAAGTCGTTGAAGTAAATGCAAGTAGCACAAAAAGTTTTGAAGATGCGATCCAAACGGGAATTAATAAAGTCACTGAAACCGTAAAGAACGTTCAGGGTGCATGGATTAATGAACAAAAAGTTGTGGTGAAAGACAATAAAATTGCGGAATATCGAGTGAACTTAAAAATCAGCTTCTTGGTTGAATAAGTTTAGTTTTATTGAAGTTAAAAACTGATCAAAAAAAATCCCCGAAGTTCGGGGATTTTTGTTTGAACACGCTGAATTATTTTTCAGGCGTTTCACAGCTTTCATCATTACACACAGGTGTAGGAGCAAGCTCAGGAAGTTCCGCAGCTTTGTCCATCACTTTTTTAAATACATCTTTCGGTTGAGCGCCTGCTAAAGCAATGCGTTGCTCAAATACAAAGAACGGTACACCCGTAACTTTAAGTTGATCGCGTGCTACTTCTTCGTCGTATTTGACGAAATCAGCAAATTCATCTGAGTCTAATAAGTCATCGACTTCAACAGGGTTTAGACCAATACGAGATGCAACATCTTCTAAGGTTTCACGTTCACCAATGGCCAAGCCTTGCGTCATATAGCTATAGAAGAACGCTTCTTTGGCTTCACTGCCGAGACCTTTGCTTTGTGCAAGATGAATCAAGCGGTGCGCGTTGAAAGTATTGCCTGAATTGGCTTTTTGCCAGTTAAATTCAATACCTTCAGCTTTCGCCATTTCGGCAATATTGCGCTGCATTTCTTCAACTTCTTCAATAGTGCGGCCATATTTTTGAGCTAGACGTTCAGTATTAGAAATTTCTAGACGAGCGGGCGCATCTGCATCAAGTTGATAGCTATGCCAAAACACTTCAAGCTCTACACCCGATTCTTCGGCAGCAGCTTCAAGGCGTTTTTTCGCAATATAACAAAATGGGCAAACCACGTCTGACCAGATATCTACACGCATGGGAAATCTCTTTTCTATGTTCTGGGAAAATGATGGGGGCAAATCCTAAAATTTAAAGCCAAGCAATGCAATCCATTTTTGTCTCGATGGCGCAATGTCGGTTTTTTTTTGATTTTGTTACAAGGATTGAATGAAGATTTGTCGAACGATTAATCCGTGATTAAACGTTTACCCAAACATATTACTTCAACCTCTTCATAGCCCAATTGTTCATAAAAATTTTGTACATCAATGTTGTCTTGGCGAATCAGTAATTGAAGTTTTGGACAGCCTAGAGCAATTAAGCGTTTTTCTAATTGCTGAATGAGGGCAGTAGCGACGCCATTACGCTGAAAATGTGGATGTACGGCAAGATAATTGACCCAGCCTCGGTGTCCATCATAGCCACCCATCACAGTTGCAATCAGTTGATCATCTTTGACCGCCAACAAGAATAATTGATCACGTTGAGCCAATTTTCGAAATATATCAATTTCAGGGTTATTCCATGGGCGGGTCAGATCACACAGTTCCCAAAGTGCAATCACATCGTCTAAATCAGTTTCGAGATAGGGGCGGATAATAAACATAATTTTTGTTTTAGCATGTATTTTGACCAATTTAGATTAGTCGAGTTTTGCAGACTTGATAAGTCATATTGAAAAATAAAAGCCATAAAAAAACGCTCCGAAGAGCGTTTTTTTAGTTCACTGTCAATTAAGCAGTTTTCACTTCAGGCTGAGCAGCTAACATATGGCCGTTCTCTTCGAAGTTGATGTGCCAAGACAATGCTTCACGTAGAAGGTGAGGTGTTTGACCACCTTTCGCACAAGCACGGTCGAAGTAATCATTTAATGCTGCACGGTAGCTTGGGTGTGCACAGTTGTCGATTACAGCACGAGCACGTTCACGTGGAGCAAGACCACGTAAGTCAGCAAGACCTTGTTCAGTAACCAAGATGTCAACGTCGTGTTCTGCATGGTCAACGTGAGAAGCAAATGGAACAACAGAAGAAATGTCGCCACCTTTTGCAATTGATTTAGTCACGAAGATCGCCAAGTGCGCATTACGTGCGAAGTCACCTGAACCACCAATACCGTTCATCATTTTTGTACCGCAAACGTGAGTCGAGTTCACGTTACCGTAGATATCAAACTCAAGTGCTGTGTTGATACCGATAATACCTAAACGACGTACAAGTTCTGGGTGGTTAGAAATTTCTTGTGGACGTAATACAAGTTTGTCTTTGTATTGTTCAAGGTTATTAAATACTTTTTCGCCATATTTCGCAGAAAGCGTAATAGAGGAACCTGAAGCAAATTTCATTTTGCCTGCGTCGATCAATTCAAATGTACAGTCTTGAAGTACTTCAGAGTACATGATCAAGTCTTCAAAGTTTGAATCTTTAAGACCAGTCAATACTGCGTTTGCAATTGAACCAATACCTGCTTGTAATGGACCTAGGTTTTTCGGTAAACGACCTTCAGCGACTTCTTTTTCAAAGAAAGCGATAAGGTGGTTTGCAATACCTTGAGTTTCATCATCAGGGGCAGTAACTGTAGATGGAGAGTCATGCAATTCGTTGTTAAATACGATACCTACGATTTTTGAAGGATCGATGTTGATTGCATGTGTACCAATACGTTCGTCAACATGAGTCAATGGAATAGCTTGACGTGTTGGACGATATGTTGGGATATAAATATCGTGTAAGCCTTCAAATGCTGGGCTTAAGTTGGTGTTGATTTCAACAATTACTTTTTCAGCAAAAATTGCGAAGCTTGCAGAGTTACCTACAGAAGTTGTAGGGATGATGCCACCATCTTCAGTGATCGCAACAGCTTCAATGATTGCTACATCAGGCTTTTTAAGCTGAAGGTTACGCATTTGTTCAACTGTTTCAGACAAATGCTGATCGATGAACATTACTTCGCCTTTGTTGATCGCTTTACGTAATGTATTGTCTACTTGGAACGGTAAACGACGAGCAAGAACACCTGCTTCAGTCAATTTTTTGTCCAAATCGTTACCCAAGCTCGCGCCAGTAATTAGGGTGATTTTAAGAGGATTAGCATGAGCCTGTTGAACCAACGCTAAAGGTACAGCTTTCGCTTCACCTGCGCGTGTGAAACCACTCATACCTACCGTCATACCATCCTGAATGAATTCAGCAGCTTTTTCTGCGCTGATAACTTTGTCGTGAAGGGCAGCTAAACGGATGCGATCTAAAGACATCATATACTCTCGTGAAATTCTCAAAACTGATACGGATTGTACCGATCAAAAAAGCCATTTTGCATCCCTGTTAGGCTAAGGTCTAATTTTTTGAAAAAATGTGGGTATAAGATTTTATTATGATTTCTAAGTTGATGAATAATAGAGTTAAAAATACCAATGATTAAGGATTGAACAAAACTGTTCGTTGCTTTTTTGAACGCTTGTTAAAAGCGTTCAGTTAAACTTTGCTTAATTTTTTCCAATGGGCTGTTGTTTAATATTTCATCATTTTCGAGTTTTTGCAGTGGTAAAGAAATGATCGCTTCGAGTCCACCTTCTGCTCGATTGTGAATTGAAAGTTGACCTTCGTGAATATCCACAATACGTTTTACAATGGCTAAACCGAGTCCACTGCCTTGAATGGTACGTGCATCATTACCACGTACAAAAGGTTGCATCAGGTCTTCAATTTGGTCTTCAGGAATCCCTTCGCCATTATCGGCAACGCGAATTTGAATATGGTCACCTTCATATTCGGTAGACAGTTCAATCGGCTCGGCACCATAGCGTTTTGAGTTATTGATTAAGTTGCCTATTAGTCGTTTTAAGGACAGGCTACGTGCTTGAATAATCGGTAAGTCTTGAGGTTCAAAGCGAATATCTAAAGGTTTAAATTGAATCACTAATTCCTGCAATAGCGCATTTAAATCAGTATCTTGCGGAACTTCATCAGAGCCATCTCGCATATACGAAATGAACTGATTCAGAATCGCATCCATATCTTCAACATCGTAAATCAGGCCTTCTTTTAGGAAGTCATCATCAGGCATCATTTCTGCGCTGAGTCGAATACGGGTCAGCGGAGTACGCAAATCGTGGGAAATACCGGCCAACATGATGCGACGATCACGTTCAGTTTGTTCCAGCGTGTAGACCATGTGGTTAAAGGCTTGGTTTACTTCACGGATTTCTTGTGGCCCATGGTTGGTTTCTAAATAAGGAGCAGTGCCTTGTTTACTATAGTTGTTTGCCGCATCTTGTAAACGTTTTAGTGGACGGTTGAGCTGACGAACCAAGGTTAAGATAATGATGCCAGCAATCAGCGGAATACCCAATAACCAACCTAAAATCAGCTCTGCGCTATAGTTGGCATAGGTTTTTAAAGGCTCGCGAACCCAGTTGCCATTCATTTCTGGAGTTTGAATCCAAATGCGTGGGTCAGGTTTAAATTGGAAATACACGGTCGCATTATCAATGCGCATTTCTTTGGCCAGTTTCTTTTCAATTTGATTGGTAAAGAACTCTGCAATCACTTTGTCTTTCACGTTGGGGAATTCTTTCGGATCGGTCACATATTCGATCCCGACACGGTTGCGCATCCAGTCGTCGACATCCACTTCGGCATTGTTATGAAAAATCCGTAAATCAGGATTGTTAATGATTTCAAGTTCGACCGCGAGGTAACGAGCATGTTGTTGAATTTCGGGTAAATAGAGTGTGCGCCAAAAGAACCATAAGGACATAAACAGGCTAAAAAACACCACAAATAAGACCAATACGGTGGTCCGCATGGCTGCAGAGCGGGGTTTGATTTTATCGAGGAAGCGTTCCCAAGGTGTCCGTTTTTTTTCGGAGTAGGTAACGTAGTCGGTAAATTCCTGTGGGGCGATGGGTTCGAGTTTCACGCAGAATCCTTTAAGCAAATTTTTTGAAAGGCAGTTTTTATTCTTTGCGATGGAATCTTACTGCTGGAACGTTCTTCGGGAGGAGTTCGTTATGTTACTTTTTAAAAAAGTAACCAAAATTTTTGCCATTCGCTGAACTCGCGCACATTACTTTTATTCAATCAATTTCAAGTGGCTCAGACAGCAGCGAATGGTATTTCCGGACATGAGGTACGGTGACTCGATTCTCAGGTCTTATTTTATGGCTTATTCAGCACCATCTGGAACAAAGACATAACCTACGCCCCAAACGGTTTGAATATAGCGCGCACGTGCTGGGTTTTCTTCAACCAAACGACGCAGGCGAGAAACCTGAACGTCAATTGAACGCTCCATAGCACCCCATTCACGACCACGAGCAAGATTCATTAACTTGTCGCGTGTCAGTGGTTCACGAGGATGTTGAACTAATGCTTTGAGTACGGCAAATTCACCCGTTGTTAATGTGACGACTTGACCTTCACGGGTTAATGTACGAGTAGACAGGTCGAGTGACCACGGACCAAAAGACACCACTTCCATTTGTTGGCTTGGTGCGCCCGGAACTTCACGCACTTGACGACGTAATACGGCACGAATACGTGCCAAAAGCTCATTCGGGTTGAATGGTTTTGGTAAATAGTCATCTGCACCGGCTTCAAGTCCTGCAATACGGTCTGAATCGCTACCACGAGCGGTCAGCATAATGATCGGGGTATCGATGCTAGATTGGCGCAGACGGCGGCAAATACTCAAGCCATCTTCAACAGGCAACATAAAGTCGAGCACAATCAGGGAAAAGAGTTCCCGCTGCAACAGACGATCCATCTGAGTCGCATCATGTGCGGTTTTGACCACAAAACCTTTATCTTCTAGGAAGCGTTGTAAGAGGGTGCGTAGACGCACATCATCATCGACAACCAGAATGCGTTCGACTCGGTCGGTTTCGGCTTGTACGGCATCTGTTTTTTCAGCAGGTACAACTAAACTCATGACGTGCTCCTTATTCTTTATTGTCATCGTAAACAAAAAGTCGATTTCACTTGAGTATACGATTCATTTATATAAATTTACTATGCTCTAAAGCAACAAATATTGCAGTTAAAATCAAGACATAGATACCAAATGTATACATGTTGTTCGAATCAGTTTGCTTGCCTAAGTCTCGCTAATTTGCTGTTTCATAGTCAGTTTCGTAAAAAAATGTGTATTTGAGATGAATTGGCATTAAAAACCACGAATAAATTTATAAAAACAATTGTGGATTTTATGGTCTTGGTCTTTATAATCATGGCTTTTAGAACTTATCCTTGCAGGGATCTAATACGATGACTGACTTAGTTCAGCAGTTGGCAAAAGAAATTGCCGTACGTCCAAATCAAATTGAAGCTGCCATCAAGCTCATTGATGAAGGTGCCAGTGTTCCATTTATCGCACGTTACCGTAAAGAAGTGACGCAAGGTCTGGACGATACTCAATTACGTCAGCTCGATACACGTCTGACTTACCTGCGTGATTTATTTGAGCGCCGTGAAAAGGTAATCGAATCTCTAAAAGAACAAAACAAGTTATCTGATGACTTACTTGCTCGTGTGAATGCAGCAGAAACGAAAAATGCTTTAGAAGAGATTTACGCGCCGTACCGTCCAAAACGTACAAGTAAATCATTTAAAGCCAAAGAAGCGGGTTTAGGCCCAATCGCTGAAAAAATCTTTAATGAAGCGGTTGATCCAACCGAAGCTTTAGCTGGTTTTAGTCATGAAGATTATGCTGATGTTGAAAGCCAATTAGATGCGATTCAACACATTTTAATTGATGACTGGGCACAAAATATTGCATTAACCACTGAGCTAAAAGCGACATTTGCGAAAACTGCAGTGTTGAAAAGTTTAGTTGCAAGTGATGAGAAAAAGGAAGTCGGTAAAAAATTCCGTGATTACTTTGATTTCTCTGAAAGCTTAAATAAAGTGCCGTCACATCGTTTATTGGCGATGCTACGTGGCCGTCAAGAAAATGTCCTAGGCTTAAAAGTCGATGGTGAAGATGAAGCACCATTGGTTCGTATTGAAACTGAATACAATATAGAAACAGCTCAGCCACAAGCGCGTGCAGATTTTTTAAAACAAACAGCAAAACTGTTCTGGTTGGGCAAAGTACGTCCTGCTATTGAGCATTCATTATTGACTGAAAAACGTTTGGCTGCCGAAGCTGAAGCGATGGATGTATTTGCTGAAAACCTACGTCATTTATTACTTTCTGCACCAGCAGGCGCGCGTACCACTCTGGGTGTTGACCCTGGTATCCGTACGGGTGTGAAATTGGCCGTTGTGAATGCATCAGGTGATGTACTTGCACACAGCACTATTTACCCGTTTGCCCCGAAAGAAGATAAAGCTGGTTCAATTGCAGAGCTTGCGCGCCTTTGCCGCGAATTCAATGTTGAATTAATTGCGATTGGTAATGGTACTGCAAGCCGTGAAACTGAAGCGGTTGTGGCTGAAATGATGGCTGCGAATACGGATTTGAATTTGATTCGTGTGTCTGTCTCTGAAGCGGGTGCATCTGTTTATTCAGCATCTGAATTGGCATCTCAAGAATTGCCAGAGCTAGATGTATCTATTCGCGGTGCAGTGTCGATTGCTCGTCGTTTACAAGATCCATTGGCGGAGCTTGTGAAAATTGATCCGAAATCGATTGGTGTAGGTCAATACCAACATGACGTGAACCAAACCGGTTTAGCAAAAACACTAGAAGCAGTAGTTGAAGACTGTGTGAACTCAGTAGGTGTCGATGTCAACACAGCATCATCTGCAATTTTGGGTTATATCGCGGGTTTGAATAAATCAATTGCACAGCAAATTGTGGATTTCCGTAAAGAAAATGGTCGTTTTGACAACCGCCAAAGTTTGAAAAAAGTTCCTCGTTTAGGCGAACGTACCTTTGAACAAGCAGCAGGTTTCTTACGTATTCAAGATGGTTCTGAACCATTGGATGCATCTGCAGTTCACCCTGAATCTTATGGTTTAGTAGAAAAAATTGTGGCAGCGAAAGCAACCACAGTCAAAGATATTATTGGTAATACTGAAATTATTCGCCAAGTAAACGCCGAAGAATTTGTGAATGACCAATTTGGTCTACCGACAATTCAAGACGTTTTATCTGAACTTGAAAAACCAGGCCGTGACCCACGTCCAGAGTTCCGCACGGCTAAATTCCGTGAAGACATCACTGAAGTGGCGCAGTTGACTGAAGGTTTACAGCTTGAAGGTGTGGTTACGAATGTAACCAACTTCGGTGCATTTGTTGATGTAGGTGTTCACCAAGACGGTTTAGTTCATATTTCAGAGCTTGCAAATGAATTTGTGGCAGATCCACATAAAGTGGTGAAACCAGGTCAAATTGTTCAAGTTCGTGTCTTGAATGTCGATGTTGAACGTAACCGCGTGAACTTATCCATGCGTGCAGAAGGTGCTGCTTCAGCTAAGCCACAACGTCAACCACGTCGTGACAATGCCCAGCAAGAACAACGTGGTGAGCGTAAGCCACATGCGAAACGACCACAGCATGCTCGTCCGCAAGGCGACCGCCCACAAGGTCATAAAAAACCTCAAGCAGCGAAACCACAAGAAAATAAAATTGGTGGTTTAGGTGCGTTGTTATTACAAGCAGGGATTAAAGGTTCGAAGTAATCTTGAACTGTTAAAAAAAACCTCCCATTTGGGAGGTTTTTTATTTTCTTTTACGGCCTATCAAAGATAAATGAGCTGAATCTTAAACTTCGCAATAAAGTGTAAAAATCACACAAATCACGTATCAAAACACACTATAGAATCGTTCGATTGTCAGACAATATAAGTCACGCCATAAAGTGGTCACAAACTTTAGGCTTTACATACTTACATCTAATTATTTGATATTTATTATAAACGGTAAAATGATGACATCTAAAATTGAACGACATCGATTTCATATTCACGACTTTTTATCTGGAACAGTGGTATTTCTCGTGGCTTTACCACTATGTCTAGGCATTGCATTGGCTTCTGGCGCACCGATTCTCTCTGGCATTATTGCCGGCATTGTCGGTGGTATTTTAGTTGGGGCACTGAGTGGCTCACATATCAGTGTTGCAGGGCCTGCAGCAGGTTTAACAGCAGTCATTTTAGTACAGCTTGAACTACTCGGCGGCAACTATGCCGCCTTTTTATTGTGTATTGTTTTTGCCGGTATCTTACAGATTGGATTTGGCATATTTAGGCTCGGTTTCTTTGCCAACTTTATTCCGAACAATGTCATATTGGGTTTATTGGCAGCTATCGGGCTGATCTTGATTGGGAGTCAAATGCCTTATCTGTTTGGCTTGAACCAATTTTCATGGTCAGTGTTGTGGCAGTCACAGCCGCTCAATTTGCAATGGGATGTGGGTGCCATTGTGATCGGTATCGGTAGCCTTGTACTGATGTTGCTTTGGGAGCAGAGCCCATGCAAAAAATGGGTTTTGCCTTCAGCCTTGGTTGCTGTAGTCCTCGCTGCACTATGTAATGCCGTGTTGGTGCTTAGTGGCTCGTCTTTTGCAGTTCATCCATCAAATCTCATCCAACTTCCTAACCTTTGGGATCAGCCACAAAATGTGATGATCTTTCCGGATTGGACCGCTTTAAATAATCCTCTGATTTATACGGGTGCAATTACTTTGGCGGTTGTGGCGTCATTAGAAACTTTATTGAATTTGGAAGCAGCAGATAAATTAGATCCGCATAAGCGTTCGTCACCCCCCAACCGAGAGTTATGGGCGCAAGGTATCGGTAATGTTGTTTCGGGCGCTATAGGCGGGATGCCGCTGACGTCAGTGATTGTTCGTAGTTCGGTCAATGCCAGTGCTGGAGCTAAAAGTAAATGTTCTGCGATCTTTCATGGCGTGTTGCTCCTGTTTGCCGTGCTGTGTTTAGTGCCCTTGATGAATATGATTCCGCTTTCAGCATTAGCTGCAATTTTAATCCTCACAGGTTTTAAACTGACACATCCCAAATTGTTTAAACAGCTGTATTTAAAAGGTTGGAAACAATTTATTCCTTTTATCATTACCTTACTGGCGATTTTATTCACAGACTTATTGGTCGGGATCTTGATTGGTTTAGCCAGTAGTGCGGCCTTTATTTTATACGCCAATTTTAATAAGGGACTGAAGGTGTATAAAGAGCATCATTTACATGGGGTGATTACACGGATTGAATTGCCTTCACAAGTCAGTTTTCTCAACCGTTCGGCATTAATCTCGGCATTGGAACATATCCATCGCGGCGAACAAGTGGTGATTGATGCCACACATGTGAGTGATATGGATGCTGATATTTTCCAACTCATTCAAGAGTACCAACAGGAAAAGGCGGCGCAACGTAAAGTGCAAGTACAGTTGATTGGTTTCAAGGCACATTATGCCGATGCGCAGGAGGCGGCATTAGATATTGATATCAGTACCGCAGCTTTACAGCAACGTTTGACCCCAGAGGCCGTGCTCGCTTTGCTTAAAGCAGGCAATGAGCGGTTTGTACAAAATGAGCGTTTGCAACGAGATATCTATCGTCAACTGCGGGTGACCGCTGAAGAAGGGCAGCATCCGATTGCGGCAGTGTTAGGTTGTATGGATTCTCGTGCGCCGACTGAAATGATCTTTGATGTCGGAATCGGCGATTTATTTAGTTTACGTATAGCGGGGAATGTCGCAGGGCAAAAAGTTTTGGGATCATTGGAATTTGCCTGCGAAGCCAAAGGTGCCAAAGTGATCGTGGTGCTTGGTCATACGGACTGTGGTGCGGTTAGCAGTGCTTGTCAGTTGCATTTAGCTGGTCAATCGATTCAGAGTCTGACGCGTATGCCGCATATTCAATATGTGCTGGGGCCACTCAATGAGTCTGTATCGCGTGTTGCCGAATTGATGCAACCACAAACGCTGAGTCCGGCATTTTTAGAGCAAGTGACGCAAATGAATGTACATTACAACATCCGCTACATTTTGCAAAATAGTGAAGTGCTACAGCAGTTGGTGCAAGAAGGTAAAGTGGCGATTGTTGGTGCAGTGTATGATGTAAAAACTGGACGGGTTAATTTCTTCGGATAAATAAAATCCGATGACATAAAAAAGGATCATCATGAACACATGATGATCCTTTTTATTGAACTAAAATACATTAGCGAATCATCGGTACAATCCAACTGGTAATGATCAGCAAAATACCGAAATGTCCCAATTTACGGGTGACATATACCAATTTTGACGGCTTTTGTTCCAATTGTTTCGCATAGTCTTCGATGCTAATGCCTTGTTTTGCATTACTGGTAAATAAAAACACCGCCAAATCGATACAAATTAAAATGGTACCGACATCTGCTACCACTTCCATTAAATCGTATTGGCCGCTGATCAAGGCAGTTGACACTTGATAAACAAGGAAAAGTGCAAAAGCGATGCAGGCATACTGCAAAACAGTTAAAAATATCCGCATAAATCTATACTAAATAAGCTCAAAATTCTGAAACAGGATTATAGCGTCCCTCGCAAGAGATTACTGTAACGCTTAGAGTGCTTGCATGACTGCTGGAAAGTGTTGCTTCTCAACCATTTCCAAAAACTCATCGCCCATACGCTGACTTTCAGCCACACATTGGTTCCACATTTTAATCCGTTGTTGGTTGTCTAAGCCTTTGAGGGTAAAGTCTTTACGATCAGGCAGTCGGCCAAGCGGCAAGCTTGCAAGGTATTCTTGTGAAGGTGACAGCAACAGGGTACGCGCCTGATTTTCAGGATTGGCTTGGCGTTTAAATAATTTATCAAACCAACCTGGGGTGATGCTATCCGTGAAATGCGGATACAGCACGATGCCCTGACTTTGGAAGGGTAGGTCAATATGATAGTCAATCAGGCCGCCATCGCGGTAACTGCCTTGTGGCGCATCAGGGATATCACGTATCGCGGCCATAACACCAGGAATAGATGCAGATGCCATAAGCCACGGCATGACACTATTTTGAGTCAATGCATGATAATGCGTGGTAAAGCCATCATCTGCCACAGTAAATTGATGACCTGACACAGGCTGACTAATCACACGCTGCATGAAATAACGACTGTGTTTACGTGCGAGCGCTGTCGTGCCCACGATCCCTGCGACAGAGGCTAACAGCGGCAGGGCTTTATCACTTTGGAAAATATGCTGAGCTTTGACTGAAAGCACAGTGAGGTGATAATCCGGGTGATTAACCAGTGCAGCTTCTTGACCTTGAATCAAATCGATCAGCATGCCACGACACACATCGCTGACTTCTTGACGGCTCATCTTTTTATGAAAGCTCAGATTGGTATACAGCTCAGAGAGGCGTTTCGTCCCTTCAATGGCTCCCCAAGCAGCAATACTGGCAAAGCGCCAACTGCCAATCGATGAACCAATTAAAGTACGCTTTTGTTGCGCGCGTGGCAAAAAGTCAGCAAAAATCGCCTGATCTAAACCTTGAATACCAATGCCTTTCGGACCACCCGCAGCACCGGGCAGGATATCCACTTGAGCAGCGTTTAAACCCTCTTGTTCAATCAGTTGGCGGGCTAAATGGCCAGCACGGATATTGAGCGCAGGCGGTCTTTTTTGCAAAATTTGAGTCATGGTAGTCGCTTAAAATACAGTCGTAGAATTATTCTAATGCGTTTTTGCACAGACCCAATGGCTGAAACTTCCGACAAATGACTTCTCAGTCATATCAGGGTATCACTCAGGAATGCTGTAATAATTGTTCATTATGCCGATGCAATTGAAACAAACTGAGGCAGACGATTGCCCATGTCGCCATTGGAAAGACCGCCCAAGCAAATAGATTAATGATAAAAACCACGGCCCCAGCTAATAACCAATAATTTAACCCGGCCATCAGTTTTTTCTGTGGCAAACAAAGTAGGAATAAACAGGGAAGTGCATTAAAGAGAATGATCCACCAAAATGCAGCGCTATGTTGCATCCGATACAGGATGGTGTTGGCTGACGGTTGCCAGTTTAGAAACGGCATGTGTATATTTAATTGAACCAACACATCAAGCAGGGTCGAAAAACTATATAGCAATGCAGTGGCGCACGCTCTGAGTGGATTTCGACCATACAGTACCCCTAAATAACTGTATGACATGGCGTTCAGCCTTATTTAATTTTTTGAATTTTTTGTTTTTATAGCTTTAAGCCCTTTATTGTCAAAGGGCTTAAACGAGCTATGGATACAACATATTATTTAAATACAAAGATTATTTAAACACACGCCAAATGGCAAGTAAGCTTGAAAGTGCAATTAATACGATGGAAACGTACCATGGCGCAATTATCGCTATGGAGAGGAAGATGGCCATAACACTGCCAAAGACCCAACTACGCTTTTGCTGATGTTCCATTTGCAAGCGCATGCTTTGCAGTTCATTGAGTTGTTTTGCATGCCAAGCCGACTGATTTTTTAAGCCATTCAGACTGTCGATCATCAGCGTTGGTAAATCTTGCGCACCTAAAAGTAAGTCTGGAATTTTTTGTCCGAGTTCTTTTAAGTTTTTCTGAGGATTCATTTGCGCTTTAATCCAATCGGTGAGGATTGGTTTTGCCAAACTCCAAATATCCAATTCAGGATAGAGATCAGTTCCTAAACCTTCGACATGGACCAAGGTTTTGAGCAGCAACATCAGTTGTGGCGGAATCTCTAAATGGAAACGACGCGCAATATCCATCACTTGAATCAGAATGCCGGCGAAGTCCAATTCATGCATTGGTTTAGAGACCATTGGGCCAACTGTGCGACGCATTTCACGTGCTAAGGCATCTTGATCTGTACCCGGTGGAATCCAACCCGCTTGATGCACGATTTGAATCAGCTGCATAAAGTCGCTGTTCATAACCGCAAGTAGCATGCGTGCTACGGTCATTTGGTCGTGCTTTGAAAGCTCACCCATAATCGCGCAGTCCAAGGCAATAAAGCGTGGATTGCTAGGATTGATGGTTTCGACGAAGACATTCCCCGGATGCATATCTGCATGGAAGAAGTTGTCGCGGAACACTTGGGTAAAGAAAATGGTGAGCCCTTTTTCGGCTAAATCTTTACGATCCATGCCTAAACAGTCAAAAGTCGCAATATCTGAAATAGGTACACCGGTAATACGTTCTTCGACCATGACATCACGGCTGTCCATGTAGACTTCAGGCACGTACATCATGCTTGAACCGGTGAAGTAATGACGCATACGACGGGTGTTATCCGCTTCTAAAGTCAAATCCAATTCATTGAGAATAATTTGACGGTAGTCCTGAATAATTTCAGATAAATGCAGGGCACGAGCGGCTTCTAGACGTTTTTCAAGGAACTGACCAAGCCACTCTAATATTTCAAAATCTTCCAGAATTTGATTGCGAATATTTGGGCGAGTCACTTTTACCACGACTTCACGGCCATCATGCAGGGCTGCAGTATGCACTTGTGCAATAGATGCTGCTGCTAAAGGCTGCTCGTCAAAGCGTGCAAATAAGGTATTCACATCCGCTTTGAGTGACTCCTGAATACGCATTTTGGCAACGTCATTCGAAAAAGGTTTTACACGGTCTTGTAGTAGTACCAATTGCTGTAAAACTTCAGGTGGAATCAAGTCACGACGGGTAGACAGTAATTGCCCCATTTTAATGGCCAGCGGGCCCATCTCTTCCATGGCTTCTTTGAGCTTGAGCGGATTTTTACGCTCGCGGCTTGACCATGCCGCAGGGTGCATGCGAATGAGAGAAAGAATATGACGGGCTTTTTCCGGTAATTCTTCCGCAGGAAACAACGTGTCGAGTCTATAGTGCGCAGCGATGCGCCAAAGGTCGAGTAAACGTGAAACGTGCGGAATCATATGTGCAATTACCTAGTCTTAAGTGTTGTCTTGTAATGAGTCAATTTGGCTATGCAGTTGCTGAATTTTTGCTTCTGCACGGTCCAGATTTTGATTCAAAATTCGTGTGTCTTGATTCAGGTCATCCATCTGCCAACGTGGGGCAAACAAGCCAGAATCTTCTTTTAACGCGTCTTCAGCAAAGAATAAATGGCTTTGTAAAGTACGTTTGAGATATTTGGGTGCAAGTTGCAACTTACCAATTTCATGCGCAAGGCTTGGACCTATCCAAGGGCTTAAATGCGAAGCTAAATCGGGCTCAGCTTGCTGCATAATGCGTTGGATATCCTGCAATAAATGATAATCACCTTGCAATGGGATATTACCGACATCTTCAGCCAACAGCAGTTTCAGGAGCTCGACGACCGTTTTGACATGCAGGGTCGCCGTTGCTTCGGTCGTACTTGACTGCTGCTCGTAAGGGCGTTGCTCAAAGATGGATGCGGTTTCAGAGTGTCCTGTTGGCGTCGGTTCTAAGCGAACTTTCTGATCGTCAAAAAACACATCCACCGACAACTGTGGTGAATCGATCACCACACGAAGCATTTTGCCTTGCAATTCATTCAGTTGGATGCGAGTAATAGCATCCAGATCAATGACATGATGAATTAAGCGTTCAACTGCACCAAGTGCGAGAATCGACCACATAGTTCAGCCTGCAGTATTAAAGTTTGAAACCACGATGTACGGCTACGATACCACCCGTTAAGTTGTGATAATCACAGTTTTGGAAGCCTGCATTTTCCATCATACCTTTAAGAGTACGTTGGTCTGGGTGCATACGAATTGATTCTGCAAGGTATTTATAACTTTCAGAGTCATTTGCTACGATTTTTCCCATAATTGGTAATGCAGTGAATGAGTATAAGTCATACAGTTTTGAGAATGGTTCAAATACCGGTTTAGAGAATTCTAAAATCAGTAAACGACCACCTGGCTTAAGAACGCGGTACATTGCAGCAAGAGCAGCATCTTTGTCAGTCACGTTACGTAGACCAAATGAAATGGTTAATAGGTCAAAACTGTTGTCTGCAAAAGGTTCTAAAGTTTCAGCATTGGCCAAAACGAAATCGACATTGGTACAACCAGCATCAATGAGGCGGTCACGACCGACATTGAGCATCGATTCGTTAATGTCTGAAAGCACCACATGACCTGTCGGACCAACTTCACGACTGAACACTTTAGCAAGGTCACCTGTACCGCCTGCAATATCCAGTACGTGCTGACCGCGACGAACACCTGACATGTTAATGGCAAAACGTTTCCATAGACGGTGAATACCAAATGACATTAAATCATTCATGATGTCGTATTTCGCAGCCACTGAGTGGAACACTTCCGCGACTTTTTGTGCTTTGTCTTCGCTGCTCACGGTCTGATAACCAAAGTGTGTAGTTGGCCCAACATTACCTGTGTTCGCGCCACGTGGCAGATTATATTTGGGTACTGAACCTGTCACAGGTGTGTCGGTCAGACGTTGTTCTAAAGATTGTTGCTGACCTTGCGCTGTCCCTTGTGGTAAAGGTTCAGTTAAGAATGGACTCGCTTTGTCTGTATTTTGTGCCGACTCAGGTGTAGGGACAGGCGTTTGATTCTCGTTAGACATTAGAGTCACTCCTAACTTATAAATAGGGTTAATGTTACTTTGTAAGCATGATGACAGATTCTCTGTTGTTATACAGCAGTCATTTGCATTTGTTGTGAATAATATACAGAAAAAATAAGGGGCTGCTGTAATTGCTTTGCAAAACCCCTATAAAAAATCTGAATTCAGCTTTGAGCGCCCTGTTTGTTTTATATCAAATGTGGGCTGAATGGGGATGATAATTTTGTTAGGCCGCAGGCTGAAACGGGTTCGGGTCTCCAGCATGTACACGGTCAATGATTTGACGTTCTACAGTGGTAAATTCACGCACAAATTTTTCTGCTGACTTAAGTGGTTTCATTGCGAGAAAGCCATCTTGCATAAAGTCATACATCACTTCGAAGTTATATTTTATTGCTGCACCTTTGCACATCTTAAAGGCGGTATAGACCATAAATGAGCGCATATATTTATCTAAATTACGACCTAAATCGTCCAATAGTTGCAGCTGTAACATACGGTCCTTGCCCTGATCGAGCTTAAGATAAGTCTGGCGCATCATTTCATCGGTTAGGGGCAGATTGGATGGATAATCTTCTAATAATTGCATGGCCACTTGTTCATCAAGCTGTACGGCTAAAATGGCAAGTTGTACGCCCGAAGTACCAGTCTTTATAGCATTGTCTGGAATCAATTTTTCAGCTTTGTGTGCATAGCGCGTGAGACGAGCAATTTGTGCTGCTAATGCATCAAAATCAGGACCGCCATATAAACGATTAATAAAATATTCAGACATCAGCACATTGTGTTTTTCAGCAAATTGTACGGCATGAGTGCGTTGCATACGCTGTTTTTGCCACTGCTGGACATCTTGTAAACGCTGTAAAATTTCTGGCTTTTTGTGGTAGTTCAACTGGTAATACAGTTCAAGTAAATCATCTAATACTGCAAGTTTGGACATTGAGTGTCTCAATTATTTTTTAGATGTTTGAATCTTAGTGGGTGTTGTAGCTTAGGGCTATGACAAAGTGACGAAATTATAGGTTAATCTGAGTCAGTTTGTTGCAGAAATGGTCATATTTTGCATTTCAGCATATACATGAAAGCATTGTTGTGTGATGAACGGCATGGTTATACTCAAAACAGAATAAAACCAAGGGTCCGCCATGAGCTTAAAAGAAACAGAATTTCAATTGATGGATGAAGAACAACTCTCGGTTGAGCTAATTGAAGCCCAATATCAACTGAAAAATACCAGTCGTCAGCCTAATGCCAAAAGCGTGTTGATTTTAGTCAGCGGAATAGAGCTTGCGGGTAAGGGGGAGGCCGTCAAACAGCTCCGCGAATGGGTTGATCCACGTTACTTAAGGGTGAAAGCGGATGCCCCGATCATATTTAATCCAAAACAAACCTTTTGGCAGTCTTATGCACGGTTTATTCCTGCCGAAGGGCAAATTATGGTGATGTTTGGAAACTGGTATAGTGATTTGCTCAGTACCGCCATGCATGTGTCGAAGCCTTTGGATGAAACCTTATTTGATGAATATGTCGAGAACATGCGGGCTTATGAACGAGACCTAAAAAATAATCATGTCGATGTGATTAAGGTCTGGTTCGATTTATCTTGGAAATCTTTACAAAAACGTTTGGATGAAATGGACCCGAGTGAAGCGCGTTGGCATAAATTGCATGGTTTAGATTGGCGCAATAAAAAACAATATGACAACTTGCAACGTTTACGTCAGCGTTTTAGTCATGACTGGATCATTATCGACTGTGAAGATGAGCAAGTCCGTGATCAGCAATTTGCACAGTATATTTTACGCACTTTAAAACATTGTCCAACACATGAAACTAAAGCGGTAGGGCGTTGGAAACAAGCCAAAACACCACAGGCTTTATTGGAGCCAAGTACAGCCGTCGCTGATGAAGCCGATTATAAAAAAGAATTAAAAAAATTAAGCCGTAAGGTGGCTGAAGCTTTACGTTTTGATTCACGCAACGTGGTGATCGTGTTTGAAGGGATGGATGCCGCAGGGAAAGGCGGAGCAATTAAACGTATTGTTAAAAAGTTAGACCCACGCGAATATGAAATTCATACCATAGCAGCACCTGAAAAATATGAACTACGCCGTCCTTACTTATGGCGCTTTTGGAATAAAATTGTCCCTGAAGAGAAAATCACGATTTTTGATCGCAGTTGGTATGGTCGTGTTTTGGTTGAGCGGATTGAAGGATTTGCTAATACCGTTGAATGGCAGAGGGCATACGATGAAATTAATCGCTTTGAAAAGGATCTATATAACAGTCAAACGGTTGTCATCAAGTTCTGGTTAGCCATAGATAAGGATGAGCAAGCTGCGCGGTTTAAAGCTCGAGAAGAAACCGCACATAAGCGTTTTAAAATTACTCCAGATGACTGGAGGAATCGTGACCGTTGGGATGACTATCTCAAAGCTGCTGCAGATATGTTGCAACGCACGAATACAGAATATGCGCCGTGGCATGTGATTGCGACCAATGATAAGCATAGTGCTCGTTTACAAGTGCTAAAAACGATTTTAGCGCAGTTGAAAGCAGATTGATTTTATGAAAAAAGCCACGCAATTCGTGGCTTTTTTCTTCATTTTCAAAACTCGCTCATTTTCAGATTTACTTAATCTTTAGATCTATGGTTTAAATCACTTTGATTCTTAAATCTTGTTGATGCGCTATACATCGTTTCGTTAACCATTGTTCGGCGTTGGGACAGGTTGGTTCGGAAATTTCTGTTGAATACGCTTCGCCAATTGGTAGCTTTCTTCTACATGGGTTTCAGCGACTTTTTTCATCACAATATAACCCAAACTGGCTGCCACCAATTGTCCACCTAATGGAATAAATTTAGTGACTTGTTTGGTAATATATTTTGCTGCAATGTTATTTAGTGATTTTTTCATCGCGGTTCGTGCAACCACTAAACCAGAAAATTCGACACCACGTTTACGCAGTTCTGTCCAATGAATTTGTTTGGTTTTTGGATCATACACACTAATTTGATCTGGCGCTAAACCAAAACGCGCATTAATTTCTGGAATGAGCTGTGACAAAATTCCGACGTCAATCACCACATCTAAAAATGGCACAGGAATAATGGCTGCACCTGCTGAAAAATAAGCACGTTTTTTAACGAGCTCTAAGCATTCAGCGCGAATAATGTCCAGATTTAAGTTAGGGTCGATGGAATCAGGAATGTTATCAATTTTCATAAGCAAATACCCTTAATACTGGATTGGTTTTTTTCTCATAAAGTATCATTAAGATACTTGTTTAAAAGCATTTTTTGCAATCTATTCTCTTGTCAAAGTCGCATAGACAGCCCAAGATGTATAGTAAATAATCATTGTTGTTTTGTAGTAGTTGGTCACTCAGGCTGTAAAGGTAATCCATGGCAATACATGTAATTCAGAGTCAAAGAATCGAAGTTTTGGTGGATTGTCTAATCAAAAAATTAAAATTAAATCAGTCGACTAATGCATTATCTGTCTTGCAAGAACGGCATATCGTGGTACCCGATCAAGCCATTGCAGCATGGTTAGAAAAACAAGTTGCTGAAAAAATCAGTATTAGTGCCAATATTAAGCATCATCGTAAAATTTTAGGGTTGCAGTGGAAAGCCTACGATTGGGCCTTGCCGAATAAACAAGACCGAGAGCGGATTAAAGGTATCAACATGCCGCCGTTGATTATGCAATGGCGTATTTATAATGCTTTAGCGGTTTTTATTGCAGCTGATCAGTTTGATGCAGCACAGATTCCGACAGATGTTCAGCCCTTAGTTCAGCGTATTTTTGACAGCACAGCACAGCTCTCAGATCGAAAAAAACGTGAGCAAAAGCGCCAAGAAATGTTGTACTGGATCGCTGCTCAAGTCACTCGGCTTTTTACCAACTACATGGCCTTTCGTGGCAGTTGTATTCATACCCCAGATGAAGGTGTTGAGCACTGGGTTTGTCCACATTGCGATACTGACTGGCTAAAAGCGTGGAGTTATAACCAGCCGTTAAATATTATGCAACTTACAGGTCTGAAACCTCAACAAGCTGATGAATATCTACCGACTCAGGCTCGACAACTGGAGCATTGGCAGCGTTGGCTGTGGCATCAAGTATTCCAAAAAGACTTTAATGACCGTCAGGAAATAGACAATAAATTTTGGTTTGCCTTGGCGCATGCTGAGCAAAATCGGCAGCAGCAATTTGATTTGGATGCTGAGGATGATGAGCGCGATGATGATGAGCGTCACCAAACCTATAACGGTTTGCCTGAACAGATTTTCGTCTTTACGACCTTAGAATTACCCCCTGCACAACTGAAATTTTTATATCGCTTGGCAGCGTATACCGAAGTGCATCTGTTGTATTTCAACCCATCGCGTGAGTATTGGGCAGACATGGTCGATCCCGTATGGAAAGATCGTTATAACTTGAAATTACAACAGCGTTATATTGAGCGAAATCCCAATGTCAGCACGGCACAAATTCAGGCCTATCTGAGTACGACCAATGCCGAATTTCGTGAATCTCAGCATTCATTACTGACGCGTTTAGGTAAACGTGCGCGGGATAACTTTGCATTATTGGTGAATATGTCTGGTGGCGAAGGTTGGGAAGATATTTTTCCAGACACCGAGCCGACAACGCTGCTCGCTCAAATTCAATATGACATCATGACCTTAGAAGAACCCAAGCAGCATCAATATGCACTCGCGGGTTCAGATGAATCGATTCAATTTCATGTCTGTCATTCTAGCCTGCGTCAGTTAGAGGTTTTACGTGAACAGTTGGTGCATTGGTTGGCCGATGGCACGGAACAAGAGCCACGCCATCCGAGTGATATCTTGGTCTTGGTGCCAAACTTAAAAGAACTGGAACCGCATATTCGGACGGTCTTTTCGACGACTCGAGGCATGGGTCGCAGTGCTGTGGATTTACCTTATATCCCAGTCAAAATTGCAGGGGTGGT
This sequence comes from Acinetobacter sp. P37, assembly GCF_057480965.1. Lineage (NCBI taxonomy): Bacteria > Pseudomonadati > Pseudomonadota > Gammaproteobacteria > Moraxellales > Moraxellaceae > Acinetobacter > Acinetobacter sp. P37. Next base: position 46,245 of record NZ_JBLIYY010000006.1, read on the forward strand.
CAGTCAAGATATTCAAAATGCATGGCAAGCCTTTGTTGGACGCATTGAAATTAGTCAAGGTCGTTTTACCGCAGAAGATTTTCATGATTGGCTGAATTTGAATGCGGTGCAAGAACTGTATCAGCTCGACCATGTGCAAATGGAACGTATGATGGAACTGCTGATTCAAGCCGGTTTCCGTCGTGGTTTAGACGAACAGCACATGTTGGCTTATTTGTCCGAGCAAGACCGAGATTATCGTTATACCTTTAAATTTGCATTAGACCGTTTGGCTTTAGGGATTGCGATTCCACAACATGCCGTATTTGAGGACACGTTAAGTTTTGCAGGGGTGTTGAGTAGTGATTTTGAGTTGGTGCAAACTTTAATTCAGATCTACCGAGATATCAGTGCGCGTCGAGATTGGCTCAATCCAAATCTCAGCGCACAGACGGTCAAAGCATGGTTGCAACAATTAGACGCAGATTTGAAGCCTTTTGTGGAGGCCAGTGGTCGTGCATTTGAAACCATTCGCAGTGTAATGCGTGCGATGACGCAACGTCTGCACAATGCTCAAAGTGATAAAGTTGAGTCGCTCCCCAATAGCTTTAATTTGCCATTATCTTTGCTGCTCAAAGAAATACAACAAGGCATCGATAGCTCTGCCGATCAGATCGAACCGACAGGATCCGTGACCTTTGCGGACATGGGGAAAATCCGCCAAGTCCCATTTTCATTGGTGGTGTTGATGAACATGGATAGTGGTAAGTTTCCACGTCGTGATCAGCAAGTGCCTTTTGATTTGATGGATGTGTTTAAACCGGTATTGGGTGATCGCTCACGTTTGGAAGATGATAAAGGTGCATTTTTAGATGCCTTGTTATTCGCCCGACAGTCCTTGTGGATTTTCTATAATGGCTTTGATGTCAATGATGGTGAAAGTCGTGAGCCATCATCCGTGATTTATGAATTTAGCCAATTCCTCGCACGGATGATTCAGCCGCAGCAATTGAACCAACCACATGATGCCATGCTGGATTTGGATGGCTTACGCATTCCACAGCAGCTCGAGCCGCTATACCATATTTATCCTTTGCAGCCATTTGACCCGATGGGTTTTCAGCAGTCGAAAAACCTACGATATAAAGATCAATGGTTTGCTGTGGCGGAACATATTTTAGATCAGTCTGGTCAACGCCAATCGTGGATTAACCGTGATTATCCTGTGCATGATGAACAAGAAGTACGGGTTTTGGATGGTCAGGAATGGATTAAAGATGTGGTGTTTCCAGCTCGTGCATATTTGAAAACGCTTGGCGTGGCCAGTGTCTATACCGGTGACCAATTACCACAGCAAGAGCCTTTATTGCTCGACCGTTTACAGCAATATCATGTCCGTGACTTATTGCAAAAGCATTATGTGCAACCTGCCTCTCGTGTCCATAAAGCTGAGGATCAGAACTCTACGACTCCAACTGAACCGGATATGGCCTTGTTCCAAGATGTACTGCCTGTGGGACATAGTCAAATAGCGACTTGGAAGCTCAGTTTACAAGAGCAGGCACAATTGTTAGCACGTTTAGATGGACGCCGTGTAACCGCGACCACCTTACAAAACTTACAGCTTGAACCGCATTTGATACTGAGTATCACCGTGCCTGAAGACTCTCAGAGTATGCATTGGTTAAGCTGTATGGCGTCTGGGGCAAAGCCTAAGCGTCAGACGCAAACCTGGCTCGAATATCTGCTGTGGTTGAGCTATTTAGACTTAGGCGATGAGGGCGCGACGTATCGTCGTGAAGTGATTTGTAATGATAAAAGCATAGTCTGTTGTGGATTAAGCTCTGCACAAGCCAAGCTGCAGCTCAGTGAATGGGTGGCGATGTGGAAACATGCACAAAAACGTCCTGTGGTGCTGCCTGCTGCCTTAATTCGCCAAGAAAAATGCACTTGGGTGGAGAATGAAACAGGCCAGCTCATGCCAGATAATTTTGCAAAGCTTCAAGAGGAATGGCTGAAAAATCATAGTTTTGGTGGAGTGGAGTTGGAGTCGAATGAAGCCAATAGCCACCATCGTGATTGGAGCTTTATTTTACAGCAACAAGCGGCAGATGAGCTTCTGGCATTGTCCTGTCGTTATTATGCAGAACGTTTATATCATGTGATGGATACCGAGGCGGATGACGGCCTAAAAAAACTCAATGTCATCAAGCCTGAGGTGAAAAAATGAATATGCCACAGCAAACGATGAAAATATCCACCAACCCGATTGCAGACATGAGCTTTACCGGACTGCACTGGATTGAAGCCTCGGCGGGTACAGGAAAAACCTATACGCTTTCCAGTCTGATGGTGCGGATTTTTCTCGATCGCTATATGCCGAATCAGGTCATTGCCACCACTTTCACCCGTAAAGCCACAGCGGAACTCAAAGCGCGGGTTCGGCTGCGGATTGAAGAAACCCGTGACTTTATTTATGGCCTGCTCGCGGCATCTCAAGGTGAGTTGGCCGAACTTCAGCAAAGTTTGAGTGACCCTTTGTATCAGCAAGTGCTGAAAGATCATGGGCATCATTTAGATTATGCCTACAATCGTCTGAACGTGGTCTTACAACAATATGAAGAACTCTTTGTCGGAACTTTAGACAGCTTTAGTCAAAAGTTATTACGTGAATTTGCCTTTGAAAGTGGTCGTATTGAACAAGTGCAAATCAGTGATGATGAAGACCTGCATATTGAACGGATCATTCATGATTTATTAAGAGATTGGATTCAGCAGCAGCCGGCACATTTGATTGAATATTTAATGTTGAATCATCAGTTGAAAGGCCCTGAATATTATCTGGGCGTGGTAAAGGAAAGTCTAAACTTCCCATCGGTGGATTTACGCGTCCCTGAATTACCCGAAAATGCCTTGGCGCATTTTGAAGCGATGTGTCATCAGCTTGCGCAAATGCTGCCTGCCGCTCGTGTAGAGCTTGCAGCGTGTTTTGATGCCGCAAGTCATTATAAAAACCTGGTGGACGCTCGACGTTTTAATAAAGGGGCATTCTTTGTCACCTTTAACACACGCATTCCCGAGTTATTACAGCACTTTGAAGCTGCGGGTAGCCAAGGGGTTTTGACTCAGTCCGACGTGTTACAGCCGACGATGAAAGCCATCCGTTCATTATTTTATGATCCGAATAAAACTGAATTTAAGCCACGTGTCTTTAAAGACAAAGTCGTTGAAGAGCAGCCGGATGTCTCAATAGCGTTTTATCAACATGCTTTTGTTCAACAACTCCGAGCGGTGCTCAGCGCTTATGAACATATCAATCAAGCAGAACAATACCTGAATTTTTATTTGGCGCAGGAAGCTAAAAAACGTTTGCCTCAAGTGTTGTCTCACGCAGGGGAAACCACCTTTTCACAACAAATTCGGACTTTATCGGAAGCCTTACAGCAAAGTTCAGCAGCAGGGAAAGACAGTTTTGCTGCCCATGTTTTGGCACGATATCCGCTGATTTTAGTCGATGAATTTCAAGACACCAACCAAGATCAAGATGACATGCTGTCTAGCATTTGGCGGGTCAAGGAGCGCTTACATCAGGGTTGTATGATTATGGTCGGCGACCCCAAACAGGCGATTTATGGGTTCCGTGGCGGTGACATGCTGACCTATCGTAAAGCGCGTCATGATATTCAAACCAAGGGTGGACGTTGTTATACCTTGAACAAAAACCATCGTTCAGTCAAAAACTTGGTTGAAGTGGTGGATGCCTTGTTTCATCGGCAAACGGACTTTGGTGAGCATGTTGAATACACCCCGATTCAAGCAGGTGAGCGTGAGCATCCGCCGTTGATTGATCATGATCAAGTCAATCCACAACCGCTGCGTTGGTTGGCTTTGGATGAAACGCTAAATGAAGCTGAACAAGTAGCTTGGCAGATTCAGTCATTACTCAACCAAGCTCAGCAAGGACATTTATATTTTCAAGACAACAATACCCAGCGAGCACTGACAGCAAACGATATTGCGGTCTTAGGGCAAAACCATTTCGACTTAGAGCAAGTGCAACAATGTTTATTGCAACTGGGTGTTCCTTGTTATAAAGCATCACGGGACAGCGTCTATAAAAGTTCCGTCGCACAAGACGTTGCCGCTTTGCTGACCGCAATTTTAAATCCTTATCAAGAAGCCAAGGTGAAACGTGCGCTGCTGAGCCGTTTATTGGGTTTTGATCTGAAACAACTGGTCGCACTCGAACAGCAGGCAGATGGGCTGAGCGAAATTATTGAAAAACTCGAACAGATCCGACAAATTTGGAATGAGCAAGGATTCCGCAGCGCGTGGAATAGCTGCATGACGGTCTTTCAGGTGTGGACGCGTTTGGTGGCTGGGCAAAGTCGAGATAATGAACGCACAGTGGTGAATTTACGCCATATCGCAGAATTATTAAGTCAGCAAAGTGAACATTACACAGGTGCACATAAGCTTTATCAATGGTTTATTCGCCAAATCAATTTAGGCATCAATAATGAAAGTACCCAAGAGCGAAAATTGACTGGGCAATTGGGGGTGCAACTGATGACGATTCATGCATCCAAAGGCTTAGAGTTTGGTTGTGTATTTTTATTGGGAGCAAATGCAGGCTTAAGTGAAAAAGGCAATTTGAATTTTTCCCTTAAAGACAATCAGCAAAAAAGCCTTGGGTTAGAGCGTGTGATTGCCGTGAAGTCTTCGGACTTACCCGAAGATGATATTCAACAAAATGATGCGCGCAATGAAGCAGAGCATCATCGCTTGTGGTACGTGGCGTTGACCCGTGCCAGTTATCGTGTCTATGCCGTGCTACGTCATCATGAAGTAGAAAAGAAACAAATGGCAGAAGCGCGTTCAGGACTGACTTTTTGGCGTGGAAGCGAACCTGATCTGTTCCAACATGCAGAAAGTGTGGATGCTGATGTTTTGCGTGCAGCACCACCAATTTTGACTCAGACTCAGGTTGAAACTGTTGTATTAGACGCGGAAGAAATTCCCAACAGCCATTTTTATCCACGGGAAACCACCAGTTTTACCGCGCTCACGCGCACGACGCATAAGGCACATATACAACGTGACCAACTGGCAGCGGTCATGACCGAGCCAGAAGACAGTGCTGCCGATGAAGTGGAACAAATTGAAATCATTGAAGCAGAAACTGCAGAGAAAATTAGTTGGATTAAACGGCATTTTCCAAAGGGAACCAAGCCCGGAAGTTTCTTGCATAAATTGATGGAAAAAGTTCGATTTAGCACCCCAGAAGAGAAGTTGGCCAAAGCCATCGCATCACGTTTTCATAGTGATGTTGAGTTTGATTCGCCGCAAATGTTGCAAAACTTAATGAAACAGTTCGGGCAAACGGCAAACCCTGAGCAAGATGAAGCTGAACTGATTGAAGAAATGCGGGAATGGTACAGTCAAATTATTCATACACCATTGCATGATGGTTTTAGCTTGCATCAGTTAAACGATGGCGAATATCGTTCGGAAATGGATTTTCATTTGAGTATGGCAGATCGTGCATTGGCGATACGTAAAATACGCATGCTATTTGAAAGCCTAAAAGAGCCAGATTTACAAATACAAGATTTGAATGATGTGTTTACAGCACGCTATCTGACGGGGTCGATTGACTTGGTGTATTTTGATGGTCAGCGCTATCACATTGCCGATTATAAAAGTAATTTCTTAGGCGATCAGACCGCACATTATGATCATGCCTATATTCGAGAAAGTATGAGTCATTCCAGTTACTGGTTGCAGGCTGCATTATATTTGGTGGCCCTGCATCGTTATTTGAAAGCCGTGATGAAAGACTATGATATGACGCAGCATTTGGGTGGGGCGAGTTATCTGTATCTTCGTGGTATGGATGGACAGTCCGATCGTGGGGTATATCACTGGAAGCCGGCGGATACATTCATTCAAAACCTCGATGCAATATTGAGCGAAAAGGTTGTGGCTAAAACGTGAAAAAGCACGAAAAAGATAAAAATATTCACGCTGAAACAATAAGTTGCATTGTGGATAAGTTTGAGGATAACTGTGTGGAAAATGATCAAAAAGCCTTGTCAGCACAGTCTTTGCATGCGGGACAAGAAAATACTGTGGAAACGCAGGTTTTAGTTACCCAAAATCCCCAAGAAACTGCTGATTTAGATGCGGTTTTACCGGATTGGATTGACTATTTAATCCAACATTATTTACCCAATCAGGCCAGTCATCCTGCTGCAAATCAGTTAATTCAACAATTGATGCAAGCCGTGGAAAAAGGCGACAGTTGTATTTTGGCCGAAGATGCGCAGATTCAATGTTTGGCTCAGATGGTTCAGCTTGAGCAAGCTGAAAAAACGCCGGTTGCGCCTTTTGTATTTGATTCACAGCGACTGTATCTCTATCGCTATTGGGCACTAGAAAATGCTTTAGCCAAGCAAGTTGCACGTTTAAAACAGCAAACAGAGCACGATCTTAATCAAACGCAGATGCTTAATATTGAAAAGGATTTACTGACCGATCCCCATCAGATCCAAGCACTGCACATGGTGTGTCAGCACAATTTTAATATCATTACCGGTGGGCCTGGGACAGGTAAAACTTATACCTTGGCTCGGATTATTGCCGTGTTGAATGAGCAAAATCCAAATTTAAGAATTGCGATGGCAGCGCCGACAGGAAAAGCGGCGCAGCGAATGGAAGAAGCCTTACAAGCAGCGTTTAAAGATCCTGCATTGCAGCATTATTCGATTATTCACAAACATTTGAAACCCGTAACTTTGCATCGTCTATTGGGTTTAGGGACGCGCGCTATCCCGCGGTTTAATGAGCGCCAACGCTTACCCTATGACGTCATTGTGGTCGATGAAGCCTCCATGTTGGATTTAAGTTTGGCGCAGATGCTATTCGCGGCAATCCCTCAGCACAGTAAGCTGATTCTATTGGGGGATGCAGAACAGTTGGCTTCGGTCGATGTTGGCGCAGTTTTGGCCAACCTTCAGGAAGTGGATGCCTTACAAGCCAACCGTACCCATTTACAGACCAGCCGCCGTTTTGTACAGGGTGCAGCCATTGGTGAGTTTGCCGATTTTATTCAACAACAAGAACAGCAGCAAGCAACCACAGAAGTTCTGGCGAAATTCGAACATCAAGTAGTGTCTGCATCCGAACTTCAACCGATTCAACTGACACCGAATATGAGCGATGTGATTCAGTTGCAATATCTCCCCGACGCTACGAACAGTGCGGCACATTGGGCAAAATATTATGATCAACTGATGTATGGTTTTCAGCCCTATGTGGCATGGTTAAAACAATGGCCAGAGCAACCCGCTGAATATGCAGATTGGTTAGCCCAATTGATTCGCTATTTTGATGATTATCGGATTCTATCGGCCATTCGACATGGAAAATTAGGCTTACATGAGCTCAATCAGCAGATTGAACTTCGGGTCTTAAATGCCTTGGGTGTGTTGAAACAAGGGGATTGGTACGTGGGGCGTCCAGTCATGATGACCTATAACGATTATCAACTTGGACTATCAAATGGTGATATTGGGATTTGCTTAAAACGACCGATGACGGAAAAGTCGCAGTTTGAGGTTTATTTTCCCAGTTTGGATAAATGGGTTGTGGCAACACGGTTACCTAAAAGTATAGAAACTTCCTACGCATTGACTATACATAAGTCTCAAGGTTCTGAATTTACCCATACGGCGGTAGTTTTGGAAAATCATGCAACCGAAATGATGAGTAAAGAGCTGATTTATACCGCTATCACACGTGCAAAAAAAGTGGTGAGTTTACTTGTTGCAAAAGATGCATTGGCAAAAGCGCTTATAAAAAGAACAGCACGAGTTAGTGGTTTGTTAGAAAAAATTAACAATCACCTATCTTTGTAAAGCCTGGGCAAAATGTACCGTATTTTGTAAGAAATGGCTTACATCGATTCAGGAGATTTGCGCATAGAGCTTTTTAGAGCTTTTTGAGAAGATGACTTCACAGAAAAAGAACTCAACACGGATGGTTGAGTAAAATCGCAAAAGTATAAGAATAACGTCAAAAGACAGCGAACTTACAGTGAAGTAAGGAAATAGGAAACTTACAGCCGCTAAGCCTTGTAGTTTTGGGAGAGACTACAGGGCTTTTTTATGTCTGGAAAATAAGAAATGCCTATACGCTGTAACAGAAAAGAAATAGAGCTTAACTGATGTACGAAAAAGCTTACATATAGATACGAAAAATACGACTTTTATCTAATAGCCGTTGTGGCAAAATCTACCACATAAGGAAGTGCAAGTTAAAACATGGAATGTTTGACATAAGGACGCGGAAAAGCGCCACATAAAACAATAAATAATAAAACAATAACTAAAAAAGAAGAAACTACAGCGCAAAAAAGCCCGAGCCTAGCTCGGGCTTTTTTTTAGTCATTCCACTTTGAGTTTTGCATGCTAAACATCGAGTGGCAAAATATATCAAAAAATCAGTTTAAAATTCATTCAATGACATCGCATTCAATATGTTAGAAATATGCGGTTTTGTGTCGCATAAAGTATCGAAACATATAAAAAATTTATAATGGAATCGATGTGAAAAAAAGGCGCTATTATCGTCATGAAAACCTGACGAAGTCGGCCATCTCTTTTTGCAATTGGGACGATTTTCCCTTAATATAATGCACTTGCTGTAGTGATGCACGGCAGTCAGCTGATTTATCAGTTGATTCGTATCAAAAGTTAACTTTATAAGCATCTCGGAGAAATCGAATGGCTTTAACAAACGCAGATCGCGCAGAGATCGTTGCAAAATTCGCTCGCGCTGAAAACGACACTGGTTCACCAGAAGTTCAAGTAGCTCTTTTAACTGCTCAAATCAATGATTTACAAGGTCACTTCAAAGAGCACAAACACGACCACCATAGCCGTCGCGGTCTTATCCGTATGGTTAACCAACGTCGTAAGCTTCTTGACTACCTTAAAGGTAAAGACGCTACTCGTTACAGCGCATTGATTGCTGCTTTAGGTTTACGTCGTTAATTCGATTTAAACTTTTATTTTCGGACTATTGCATGCTTAGTGCTGTATTACTGAAAACTAAAGTCTATCCAACCTTGGTTGGATAATGGGGAAGGGGCGTTGATTCGCTCCTTCTTTGTGTCTCAAATTAGTATTTTTAATTAATGTTTTTAATATCTAGTGAGGTCGGCTTCTAAGCTTTGTCATTTATGTTGCAGCGTTTGGGGCGTTGAGTGAATGCCAAACCTTAGGGGTCTCCACTAGAATAAAATCAGGAAAAAATAAAACATGTCGATGTTTAATATTATTCGTAAAGAATTCCAATATGGTCAGCATCAAGTTGTCCTAGAAACAGGTCGTGTTGCGCGTCAAGCGAACACTGTGATCATCACTATGGGGGGTGTACAAGTTCTTGTTGCCGTTGTTGCTCAACCAACAGCTAAAGCAGGTCAAGACTTCTTCCCATTGACTGTTAACTACCAAGAAAAACAATATGCTGCAGGTCGTATCCCGGGCGGTTACGGTAAACGTGAAGGCCGCGCGTCTGAAGCTGAAACTCTTATTTCACGCTTAATCGACCGTCCAATTCGTCCGTTGTTCCCAGAAGGTTACTACAACGAAATCCAAGTGACTGCGACTGTGATTTCTTCTGACAAAACGATGGATGCTGACATTGCTGCAATGTTAGGTACATCTGCTGCACTTGCAATTGCGGGTACGCCTTTCCGTGGTCCAATCGGTGGTGCGCGCGTTGGTTTAATCAACGGTGAATACATCCTTAACCCGAACCACGAACAGCTTAAAGAATCTGACCTTGACCTTGTGGTTGCAGGTACAGAATCTGCAGTATTGATGGTTGAATCAGAAGCGAAAGAACTTTCTGAAGACCAAATGCTTGGCGCTGTATTGTTCGGTCATGACGAAATGCAAATCGCGATCCAAGCGATTAAAGAATTTGCTGCGGCTGCTGGTGCAACAGAGTCTACTTGGACTGCACCTGCGAAAAACGAAGACCTTCGTGCAAAATTAAAAGAAGCGTTTGAAGCGAAAATCTCTGAAGCATACACAATCGCTGTTAAACACGATCGTTATGCAGCACTTGATGCGCTTCAAGCTGAAGCTGTTGCTCAATTCGTTCCAGAAGAAGACGTTGACGGTATCGCTGACGACTTAGCTGAATTATTCGAAGACCTGAAATACCGTACAGTACGTGACAACATCTTGTCAGGTAAACCACGTATTGATGGCCGTGATACGAAAACAGTTCGTGCGCTTGACGTACAAGTTGGCGTGTTAGACCGTGCTCACGGTTCTGCATTATTCACACGTGGTGAAACTCAGGCGTTGGTAACAACAACTTTGGGTAATACACGTGATGCGTTAATGGTAGATACATTAGCGGGTACGAAAACTGACAACTTCATGTTGCACTACAACTTCCCTGCATACTCTGTAGGTGAAACTGGTCGTGAATCTGGTCCTAAACGTCGTGAAATCGGTCACGGTCGTTTAGCGCGTCGTGGTGTACAAGCTGTACTTCCAGCAGCTGACCGCTTCCCGTACGTGATCCGTATCGTATCGGACATCACTGAATCTAACGGTTCATCTTCAATGGCTTCTGTATGTGGTGCTTCTCTATCACTTATGGACGCAGGTGTTCCACTTAAAGCGCCAGTTGCGGGTATCGCAATGGGTCTAGTCAAAGAAGGCGAGCGTTTCGCAGTGCTTTCTGACATCTTGGGTGACGAAGACCACCTTGGCGACATGGACTTTAAAGTAGCAGGTTCTGCAAACGGTATTACTGCACTTCAAATGGACATCAAGATCGAAGGTATTACTGAAGAGATCATGGAAGTTGCATTGAACCAAGCGTATGCAGGTCGTATGCACATCTTAAATGCAATGAACCAAGTGATTTCACGCGCTCGTCCTGAAATCTCTATGCACGCGCCTACATTCCAAGTGATCAACATCAACCCTGATAAGATCCGTGATGTGATTGGTAAAGGCGGCGCAACGATTCGTGCGATCACTGAAGAAACTAAAGCAGCAATCGATATCGAAGATAACGGTACAGTTCGCGTATTTGGTGAAACTAAAGCGGCTGCTTCTGCTGCTGTTGCGAAAATCCAAGCGCTTACTGCTGAAATCGAACCAGGTACAATCTACACTGGTAAAGTGATTCGTATCGTTGAATTTGGTGCGTTTGTAAACATCCTTCCAGGTACTGATGGCTTACTTCACATCTCTCAAATTTCTAACGAACGCATTGCGAACGTTTCAGACGTATTATCTGAAGGTCAAGAGATCAAAGTACAAGTTGCTGATGTCGACAACCGCGGTCGTATCAAATTAACCATGAAAGACATCGAACAAGCTTAATAGTTTGCTGATTCACAGGGTTTCGGCTCTGTGAATGGATTCTAAAAAGCCTTGAGTGCAGTCAGAGTATGAACTTTGACTTGCTCAAGGCTTTTTTATGGCATCATGCAAAAAGTAAACACAATAATAAATGAGATATGCAAACCTATTATTTTTTTCAGCATCCAACAGCCGCGCATATCTATGTGCAAGACCAAGTGCAATGTGAGCATCATCCTGAACTTGAGCCTGAGTTTATTTGGATTGATTGTACCCGTGAAGATGTCGTCAACCGCCCAGAGCAGTGGCAGAGTGATATTTTTCAGGCATCAGACTTGCGGGTCAATGAATACCATCTGCGGGATATTTTAAATTTAGAGCATCCGTGTGCTTTTGACACACTTGATGATTACGATTTATTAATTTTTAGAAAAATGGTCACACCCGATGACCAAATTGCTGCCGGCGCCGATGCGCTTGAAAAGCATGAGCGGGTCTTTGGTTTGGCGACCACCCCGATCAGTTTTTTGCTCACGCCCCAAGTGCTGATTACAGTACGCGAAAAAGGCAACAAAGCGATTGAAAGTTATATCCAACGAATTGAAACCTTAATTTCTCGGCCGATTGATGAACAAAATAAACCACGAAAATTAGCCCTTACACCCTTAGATTTGGCTTTGCGCTTACTGAATAATATGGTAGATGGATACCTCGATTTACGTGTTCCGTTGACCCGCCGTGTCGAGTTTTGGCAGCAAGAGCTGCTGCAAGGGCATCGACGTTTTACCAAGTGGCATCAGTTGTTGCAGGAAAATATGGCCTTTCAGCAAGTGGAAAACTTGTGTGAAGAGCAAATTGAAGCCTTGCAAGAACTACGTGATGAAGTTGTGGATAATTACCCACATTTGAAAGGCAAAAAGCGCAGTGAAAAGCAGGATATCATGCTGGTTCGTGTAGATGATTTAACCAGCCATATCGAACGCATTCAAAAACACACCACACGATTACGCAGTGCCGTGCAGGCCGCGATTGATCTGCATTTTTCAGCGGTGGCCAACCAAACCAATGAAAATATGCGTATTTTAGCAATTATTACGGCAATTTTCGCACCATTAACCTTATTAACTGGTATATACGGTATGAACTTTGAGTTTATTCCCGGACTCAAATCGCCAACCGGTTTTTGGATCATGCTTGGTATCATGTTGATTACCACGATTTTACTGCTGTATTATTTTTATCGACGGCATTTGGTGGGGCGTGGCGAAAAAAGTGTGATTGATATGCTGGCACAGCAACATGGCGATCAACACATGAATTTGTTTTGGTTTATGGATTATGAACCAATTAAACAAACGGTGAAGGGCACAGTCAAAGGTACGGTTAAAACTATGAAAGAAATTGAGAAGCTGACGAAACTCAAATAGTTCGCGTTAGCTTCTCTGATGGATGGGTCTGCTTTAAATCCTTTGATAACTTCGAGACTCACCAAGGGTGCATATTTGAGTTTGCCTTTGCGTTTTAAGCACACTTCGACCAAGGGCTTGTACGGCATTGGGCGTATTGCAGTAAGTGTTCCACTATACGTCCCGTCGGCATTTTTGACGATGGTCACATCACCGCGTGAATATCCTGTTTGGTCATCCATGGTTTTTCAAATACTCGTTTATCACTGGCATGTAATAGACTACTGAAACTGAGTAATGCCACCCAATAGGACATGATGCATGTGCATGATGAATCCTTTGTCATGATGTAATTGTTTTACATTTTGTTTTTTAAAGAATCTGCAGTACAACGCGATTTGACCGATCCTTATGGTCTTAGCAATTCAATTGCTTAGCCTCGTGGGTTGTACTGCGAACGACATGCATCATGAAAATTCCCCTATACGAGTCGATATCTCAAGATATATCATCATTTTCATTACTTTTCAGTAAGCGATAAATTTCATCTTTTAGCTTTAATTTCTTACGCTTAATGGTCTCAATATCCGTGTTGTAGTGATTAACAGGATCTAATTCCAATTGAATGATTTCGCGATCCAACTCATCATGTTCTTCAAAGATCCGCGCAAAATGCGGATTTTCATCACGTAACTGAGTGACCAAATCACGGTACTCAGGAAACATGTTTTTGACTTTTTTATTGCAATCTCGTGTTTTCATGGTTGTCGATCATTTCCTCTACAAGAAAAAAGAAAAACGCCCTGCAGGACAGAGCGTTCACGAATACATTTAGTGCGAATGAAGCTGTTGGTGTTTCACTTGGCGACGTAGTTGTTGGACTTCATCAATCAGGTCGAGCATCATGGCGACCGCAGTAAAACTGGCATCGAAATCTCGTTGAAGCCGATAGGCACGCCGTGCGCGAGATATATCATCGCCAAAAAATTGATGAATCCTGTCTTCTGAACGGCTAGGCAGAATATCGTATTCGAGTAGTTGCAGAACCCATTCTGGACTTTGCCCACAGGCAGAGGCAAAGTGTTGTAGATCAAAACTACTTTTTTCGTCTACGATTTCAGTCTGTTTACATCCGTCACAGACAATTTCACGATAATGAATTGTTGTCATGGTGCTCTCCTTAAGACTGTCGTGGATTAAATGACGGAAAAGCTTGAGCAAAAGCCGCATAAGCTTGTTGCTCTTGTTCTGTTTGTGCAGCTGGTATCACTATATTTAAAATCAGGTAAAGCTGTCCGGGTGTTTTGTTTGGTATCCCTTTGTCCTTTAATCGTAGCTGCTGTCCAGTACGCGCATTTTTAGGAATCTGTAGCTCTAATATTTTGCCATCAGGACTGGTAAATGCAATTTTTTGACCCAATGCTGCTTCCCATGGACTGATATTCAGTTGTTGGAAAACATCAGCACCTTCTACACGGGTTTGCTCGGTTTGTTTATACAAAATTTCAATGTATAAATCGCCAGCGGCTCCACCGTTATAGCCGGCTTGCCCTTGGCCGGAGAGTCGAATTTGTTGACCTGATTTCATACCTGCAGGAATTTTGACTTGCAGGGTTTTACGTTGCACTTCAGGCTCACCATGCGCATTCAGGCTTGGAATCTGTAAGGTGATATTCTGCGTTGCACCATGAAAGGCAATATCTAAATCCACTTCTAAACTGGCGTGTTGGTCTTCACCACGGAAGCTCTTGGTTTGGCGGTTTGCACGTTGATACTGATAGTCACCGCCACCAAAGCCTTGCCCAAAACGACCAAACAAGTCTTCAAATCCACTAAAGTCCGCATGCTGACCATCACTCGTCGATTGGCGATAAAACTGAGATTGGTCAAAACCACCTTGGCTGCCAGCATTAAACCCAGCAAATCCTTGTGGATGATCGAGTTCAAAATCGTATTGTTTTTTCTTTTCGGCATCACTTAAAGTGTCGTATGCAACATTAATCGCTTGCATACGCGTTTCGGCATCAGCTTCTTTGCTGACGTCAGGGTGATATTTACGCGCCAATTTTCGATAGGCTTTTTTAATTTGATCTGCCGAAGCATCTCGGGCGATCCCTAAAGTTTGATAGTGATTGTCTGGCATACTCTCTGTATAAATATTAATCATGTTTTAATCAATATAGAAGGGTTCATCAAACTGTCATAGGGGCAAACTGCAGCATATTGTTTCAAAACATGACAATAAAAAAGCCTCACGAGGAGGCTTTTAAAAACACATTTAAAATTAATATTTTATCCAAGTGACACTACGACCAATCACAGATACACCAACATACCCACGTATAGTTAAATGTTTTCCTGAAGCACTAAGTCTTGCTTTGCCTTTATAGATTTTTCCACCAATCGGGTCCAGAACTTTACCGTTTTGGAATTCACGTGGATTTTTTGGATCTTGTTTAAAGTCCCAAATAAATGGCAAGCCGATAAAAGGTTTATTTTTCAATTCACCTGGGCAGTTCGAGCAGACGCCCATTTTTTCAGTGCCAGGGACATTGCGTGTGGTGACAATGATGCCTTCATAGCTTCCATCGGCTTTTTTGCGAATTTCAACGTCTGCACGTGAATATCCGGTGCGGTCATCGACAGTTTTCCACTTACCCACTAGCGGATCGGTTTCCGCAGCGATTGACAATCCTGACAAAGTGCTAAGTAGTATTCCGGCAAATAATTGTTGATATATTTTTTTCATTTCATCCCCTGAAAATTCAGAATTGTGTTTTTAGAGTAAGTTGCCTAATTTATATATAAAGCCCTACAAAATCAATGTGATGGTTTGTGATGTATTTGGCAGATTTTTTTAAAACACTGCTTTAATATGGAGTTTTTACTCTAATTTTTAAGTTAAAAAAGGCCTTTAATGATTTAAAGGCCTCGTGCTTAGTTTTTGACCCAAGTGACATTGCGTCCAATTGCAGAGCCTTCAGTACGACCATTGATGATCAAATGCTTGCCATTATTCATCAAACGAGCGCGTGCATTGTAGTGCTTGCCTGATTTGGGATCGAGCATCACTCCACCCACAAATTCATTGGGCTTTTCTGGATCAGCGCTTAAGCCGCTTAAAGTGGTTAAACCGACCATGGGTTTATTTTTCTGAGCACCGGTGCATTGCGTGCATGTCGAAACATTTGCTGTTCCGGGTACGCTTCGGCTTTGGATAATGGTGGCCGAATACAGGTCATGCTTATCTTTACGAATCACCACATCGGCAAGGGAATATCCTGTTCGATCATCAATGGTTTTCCATGTCCCCACTAAGGGGTCAATCGCTGCAAAAGCAGAGGATAAACTGCAGATGGAGAACATGCCGAACAGGATAGAAGGGAGGAATTTAACAGCCATATAATTACCCACATTACACAAAAAGCGGATGCCTAAAACTTAAAGGCATAAAAATATTATGGGTTTAATGTAGCCTGAAATAATATGAATATTCTAGTGATTTTTTAAGAATTGGTATTTATATTTTGAGCCAAAACATGAACGAGTTGGCGCTAAATGAGGTTTATGCTGAACGTCTACGCACTAGTAAAATAGTCGGAATTCATCTCAAAGTAGATTATTATCGGCATGATGAACTCGTCTGGAGTTGAGTTCATCATGCCAATGAAAGCCAAATGGCGACTTTAGTTGACGCGGATCCAAGATACCGTCCGGCCGAGAAGCGTGGTTCCAACATAACCTCGAAGTGTCAGGACATTGCCGCGCGCATTCAATTGCCCTTTACCTTGATAAGTATTGCCTGAAAGTGGGTCGATCACCTTGCCATCGGTGTACGCATTCTCTTTTGCATTATGTTTAAAGCCAGAGAATATCGGTAAACCAATTAAGGGTGCATTTTTGAGTTTACCTTCGCATTTTTCACAAATCGTGGTGACAGGGCGGTTAGGGATGGCATGTACTTTGGTGATTTTACCGCTATAGCTGCCGTCTTTTAATTTGGTGATTTGGACTTCAGCACGGGCATAGCCTGTTTTGTCATCTATGGTTTTCCAGGTCCCGACGAGGTCTGCTGCATGTGCTGTCATTGGGCCAAAGCAGAACATGGCTAAAGCAATAGTGAGTGTTTTGAGTTTCATATTTTATCCAGTTTTTTTACATTATTTTTCTATTAAAAAATAAAGCTTTGTTGGTTTTTTTGACTTTATTTCTGGCGCGATTCTACTCGAAAAAAATTTGATCGCAAATACAGTTGATCATGTTGAGGTTCTAAAGCTCGAAACCATTCGACTAAGCGGAAGAAAGTAGTAGGTCTAAATTTTATCGGGACAATAAAAAAGCACCCCGAAGGATGCTTAGATTTAGGCTTTTAATCATGCAATGATTTAGCTAAGGTGTTGACCAAAAAGGGATAAAGCTTCTTCTGCCGTAAAGGTATATTTTGTATTACAGAATTGGCAGTCCATTTCAATTGGGTTTTGAAACTCTAAGGTTTCACGAACTGCAGCAACACCGATTTGTTCAAGTGCTGTCGCACAGCGTTCTTTTGAACATGTACAGCCAAATTTTAAGGCCTCAGTTTCAGGAAGACGAACTTCTTCTTCGTTATATAAACGATATAAGATTTCATTTGCGGATAAAGACGTTAACTCTTCTGCTTTTAATGTCTCAGTCAGCATGGTTAAACGTGGCCATAGGTCTTCATCGACACGGCGTTGTTCTTCTTCGTTGTTACGAGGCAATAACTGGATCAGTAAACCACCTGAACGGCTGTTGCTGCTTGCTAAGACGATGCGTGTTGGGATCTGTGCAGATAGATCATAATATTGCATCAAGCAACCCGCTAAAGTCGGTTTGTCTAAAGGTACAATCCCTTGATAACGCTCACCAAATTCAGGCTCGATATTAATGAAAAGTACTGGGTTTACCAAGGCTTTGAGTACCGTGCTGCTGTCTTCAGCGGTTTGAAAGTGCGGGTCTTCTTCATAATCTGCAAGTGCGCGAACTTCACCGAGATGATTACATTCCGCCATTGCCCATTTAAAAGTGCCTGCAGCCTGAATTTGTAAGCTAATACGACCTTTAATTTTTAAGGTGCTGGCCAACAAGGCAGTCGCGCTGAGCATTTCACCCAAGAGAATTTGTACAGCAGGTGCATAGTCACGCTGTGCAAGAATCGTTTGTAGGGCTTCTTCAAGATGAACCACTTCTCCACGAACAGGGCTATCTTCAATAAAAAAGCGTTGGCGTAAATCTGACATAAAATTCTCCATAACCCTGCTTTAATGGTGACGATATTGTAAAACACAAGTCATTCATTATCATCTCTTGTGACATCAATACGATGACGTTGTAAGCTGCGTTGTAAATCAACACCTGTAGGTTTTTCAAGGGCTTGCGCATCGCTTTCAAACAAATGTTCCAGTTCAGCTAAAGCGTTACGATGCGTTTCATAAATTTTTTGTTCATCGGTATAGATTTGCTGCTGTTGAGTCAGCAGTTTTTCATCATAATCACGGAACAATTCGATACTTTTATAGGCATCTTCATCGCTGATGCCTAAGTCGCACAGCATGTGATAGGCCATTCCTAAAGACGATAAATAGGTTTCACGCCAAATATGCTCAATCCCCAAATCACGCAGCAGATGCACCTGATGACGGTCACGCGCACGGACCAATAATTTTAACTGAGGGTAATTCAGGCGAATATGACGCGCCACGTTCATCGAGTCTTCAATATCATCTATGGCAAGGACGAACACTTTGGCATGTTCAATGCCCGCAGCGCGTAAAATATCTGGTTGTGTGGCATCGCCATAATATAGATGACCACCATAATTACGTACGAAATCGACTTTGTCTAAGTTGCTATCAATAGCGGTAAAAGACAAATGCTGTAAATGCGCCACACGAGCAATGATTTGTCCAAAACGTCCAAAGCCCGCAATAATCACAGGATTATGTTCATCCGGAATGTCGTCATATTCGGGGATGGTTTTTGGATTAAAACGTGGCAAAATTTGTGATTGTATTAACCAGTACAACATAGGGGTCAACACCATCGACAAAGTGACGATGAGGGTTAATGGCTCCAAAATGGCTTGCTGTACGACATTTTCACTTTTCGCCACACTAAAGACCACAAAGGCAAATTCACCGCCTTGAGCCAAACAGGTCGCCAGTAAAATACTGTTGCGCCATGAATTTTTAAGATAACGCGCAATCGCCGTAAGTGACGCCATTTTGATGAGCATCAGTGCCAATGCACCACCGATAATGAACCACGGCATTTCAACGAATAATGACAGTTCTGTGGTCATGCCCACGGTCATAAAGAACAAACCAAGTAAAAGCCCTTTAAACGGAGCAATACTGGCTTCGAGTTCATGGCGGAATTCCGAGTCTGCCAATAGCACGCCGGTCAGAAATGCTCCGAGTGTGGTACTGATGCCCAGTACATCCATCAACACCACGACACCCAGCACAATAAATAAGCCAACAGCAGTGATCAGTTCATGCGCGCCACTTTTCGCAACGAAACGGAAAAAAGGCCGCATTAAGTATCGACTAAATAAAAATAAGCCTGAAAAAGTCGCAATGATTGCAGCGAAATAGGCGATTCCGTGATGTGATGATTCTGTTCCTGCGAGCAGGGGGATGACTGCAATCAGGGGAATTGCGGCCATATCTTGAAACAGCAAAATCGAAAAGGATTGTTGCCCATAGGTGGTGTTTAATTGCTGTTTTTCACTCAGCATCTGCAAGACAAAGGCAGTAGAGGAGAGTGCCAGAGCGAAACCGATAACGATACTGGCTGCAATGCCTTGTTGTAAGGCAAAAAAACTGCCTAGCGCTAAAAGCAGACCGGTCAGACCGACTTGTAAACTGCCCATGCCGAAAATAGAACTACGCATGCTCCATAGCCGCTGTGGACGAAGTTCGAGTCCGATCAGGAACATCAGTAAGATCACGCCAAATTCAGCGAGCTCTTGGATCGCTTCGGGATCACTGGCAATGTTAAAGACATCGGGGCCGAGCAAAATACCGGTGAACAGATATCCCAATACCGTTGCAATACCAAAGCGCTTGAGCAAAGGGACAAGCAATAAGGATGCGCCAAGGAAAATTGTGATCTGTAACAGTAGTGACATTTACTCGTCCTAGAGTGGTATTTTTGGTCGAAAGTTGCAATTCAGTATGACTGATTTTTCAGACTGAATTGTACGCGTTTAACTGAGTTCCTGTGGGTCTATATCGAGGCTCAATTTCATATTTGATGGCTTGTTATGCAAGATGTTTTGCCACCAATAACGCAGATAATAATGTAAGCGCGCACGATCTGTAGACAGTAAAACCATGTGGGATTGATAACGTCCCGCTTTGCGCTCCATCGGGGCAGGAATCGGCCCCCAAATGTCAATAATTCCAGCAGAGTCCTGACGCAGCAATTGGGCATGTTGCTGTAAAAATTCAGTATTGAGTTCTTGGTTTTTGGACTCACAGCGCACCAATGCGGCATAGCGAAACGGTGGCATTTGTGCCATTTCCCGTTCTTTCATGGTTTCTTTGGCAAATTTTCGATAGTCCTCATTGACCAAGATATTCAAAAGCGGATGGTCGGGTCTTAGGGTTTGTAAAAACACATCGCCTTTACGTTCACCACGGCCGGCACGCCCAGTGACTTGTACAATGAGCTGTGCAGTACGCTCGATGGCACGGAAGTCCACACTCAGTAGACCTGAATCGATATCTAAAATCGCCACCAAGGTGACGTAAGGGAAATGATGTCCTTTGGCCAGCATTTGTGTACCGAGTAAAATGGCAGGTTCGCTTTTTTGAATCTTGTCATAGATTTTTTGCCAACTGCCGACTCGACTGGTGGAATCACGATCGACCCGTATAACGTCATGCTGCGGAAATAGCTCATTTAGGCTTTCTTCAACCTTCGCTGTACCCATACCCACGGATTTCAGTTCTTGGTGATTACACTGTGGACAATGCTCTGGCATACGGTGAATGGTGCTGCAGTGGTGACAATGTAGGTGTTGATAGGGTGTGCGGTGTACCGTGAAATTGGCATCACAGTGCGGACATTTGGCCTGCCATGCACAGCTTTCACAAATTAAAACCGGGGCATATCCACGACGGTTTAAGAACACTAACACTTGTTCTTTTTTTTCAAGGCGCTTACGGATTTCACCAATTAATAATTGGCTGATTCCATGCTGCTTCTGTGCCACTTTTAGATCAAGGATGTGCATTTTCGGCATGACCGCGGTGCCTGCGCGTTGGTTTAGTTCCAAAATTGTCATCTTGCCTTGTTTGGCAAGGGCATAGCATTCAATACTAGGTGTGGCAGAGCCAAGAATGACAGGACATTGCTCTAAATGCCCACGGTAAAGTGCGACATCCCGCGCGTGATAGCGAAAGCCTTCTTGTTGTTTAAAGGACAGATCATGCTCTTCATCAATCACAATTAAACCTAGATTAGGCAGTGGCGTATAAATCGCAGAACGTGTGCCTAAGATAATTGAAGCCTTGCCCGTTTGCGCAGCTTGCCAAGCTTGCATACGTTTTGAATCGTTCAAACCCGAATGTAGTAGAGCAATATTGCAATGAAAACGTGATTGGAAACGGCTGATGGTCTGTGGGGTGAGCCCAATCTCAGGAACTAAAACCAAGACCTGTTTGCCATGCTTTAGAACCTCTTGCATGATTTGTAAATAGACTTCAGTTTTACCACTGCCAGTTAAGCCATCGAGCAGGAAGGCCTGATATTTTTTACGTGCGTTTAATACGCTATCGATCGCTTTTTTTTGGTCAGGGTTTGCCGTAAGTGGCATTTGCGCCATGCTCATCGGCATCGGGCTAAAGTCTTGTTCTGCTAACACACATTCGCAGATGCCTTTTTTCTCTAAGGCTTTGAGTGTTGCTGTTTCCACACCTGACAAATTTAAAAGATTTTCACCTGTGCCTGTGGGATGTAATTTTAGTATTTTATACGCTTCTTGTTGACGCTCTGAACGTTTAATTTTGGCTTCAGCATTATGGTCAATCAGATTCCATGTCCGTGCCAATAAATTATAGGGCTTTCCTTGGCGTAACAGCGTCGGAAGGGCACTTTGCATCACTTCACCAATCGGAAATTGGTAATACTGTGCAGACCATGTCAATAAATTTAAAACTTTCTCATCTAAAATGGCACGATCATCAAGAAGTTCGGTAATGGCCTTGAGTTTAAAGCTTGAATCGAGTGGCGCATCGGGAGCAATTTTTTCCACGATGATACCGGTCAAATTTTGTCGACCAAAAGATACAGCAACACGAGCACCTATTTCAGCTTGTTGGTATTGCTCTTGGCTTAAGCTGTAATCGAAGCAGTCGTATAAATATACCGGAACGGCGACTCGAACGCGGTAAATAGGTGTTGAAATGCTCGCTGAATTTGCCATAAAACGTGGATAAGTTCCTGATTAATTTTCGTCGTGATCGTAAAGGAGTTGTGTTAGAGTGAGCTCATATTTTATATCTAAGAATATGAATGATTTTGATGGTCAGACGCAACTGCGCTGATAGAAATTTTGGAAAATTAGAGCATTACAATGCCTGCATATCAGTTTACTGCCATAGACGCTTCAGGGAAGCAGCAGAAGGGTGTACTTGAGGGTGATTCTGCGCGTCAAATTCGTCAACAGCTCAGAGATCAGTCACTCATTCCAGTTGCTGTCGATCCGATAGAGCAAAAAGACAAACACGCGCAGCAGCGCTGGTTTCAAAAAGGGCTGAATGCCTATGACTTGGCTTTATTGACTCGCCAACTTTCAGTTTTGGTTGCCGCTGCGATTCCATTAGAAGAAGCGATTCGTGCTGTGGGAAAACAAAACGAAAAAGCCCATGTGCAAAACCTGTTGATGTCGGTGCGTTCTAAAGTTTTGGAAGGGCATTCTTTAGCCAACGCACTACAACAAGCGGGACGCTTTCCAGAACTGTATATTGCCACGATTGCAGCAGGTGAGCGTTCAGGTCATCTCGATCTCATTCTCGACCAACTTGCCGATTACACCGAAAACCGCTTCGCCATGCAAAAAAAAGTGCAGGGTGCGATGATTTATCCCATCATCCTGATGTTAATGTCTTTCGGTATTGTGATGGGACTCATGACCTATGTGGTCCCAGATATTGTCAAAACCTTTGACCAAAGCAAAGATGCCTTGCCGTGGATAACGGTCGCTTTAATGAAAGCCAGTGATTTTATTCGAATGGCCTGGCCATTTTTATTGGTTGGTAGCGTAGTCTCGATTTTTCTCTTGGTTCGATTCCTCAGAACAGCGGCGGGACATTATGCCTTTGACCGATTGACCTTGAAATTACCATTATTTTCCAAACTGTCTAAAGGCATTAATGCCGCTCGTTTTGCCAGTACCTTATCGATTTTAACCAAGTCTGGCGTGCCATTGGTCGATGCTTTAAAAATTGGCGCAGCGGTCAGTAATAATTGGGTGATTCGAGATTCGGTCAACCTTGCGGCAGAGAAAGTAACAGAAGGTGGTAATTTAGCAACACAGCTTGAGCGAAGTGGTTATTTCCCACCGATGATGGTACAAATGATCAAAAGTGGTGAAAGTTCAGGCGAATTAGACCGGATGCTAGAACGTGCGTCGACGATGCAAGACCGAGAAGTGACGACTTTAATTTCAACTTTATTGGCGTTGCTTGAACCGCTGATGTTGGTATTTATGGCGAGCATTGTACTGGTGATCGTGATTGCTGTGATGCTGCCAATCGTGAATATGAATAATATGATTTAAGACATTCGAACAATGATGTGAACAGAGATTTGTAACATGCAAGTGAAGACAAAAAATATGAAGCAACAAGGTTTTACTTTAATTGAAGTGATGGTGGTCATTGTCATTTTAGGTGTTTTGGCTGCGCTGATTGTACCGAACGTGATGGGCCGTGGTGAAAAAGCCAAAGTTGATACTACGGCGATTACCTTAAAAACTGTGGCAGGTGCACTAAAGCAATACAAAATTGATAATGGTAAATATCCATCGATGCAAGATGGTGGTTTAAATGCCTTAATTACTAAGCCAGAATCTGCAAAAAATTGGTTACCAGATGGATACTTAAATGGGCAATATCCAAAAGACAGTTGGGATAATGACATTCAATATGTGATTCCAGGTTCTGAAGGCCGTCCTTATGATCTTTATTCATTTGGTGCAGATGGTCAGTCTGGCGGTGAAGACAATGATGCCGATATTTACTATAAACACTAACTGAGAATAATTATAAATTCAGTTTTAATGGAATTAATCACTTCACTTAATAGGATGTTTCAATATTGAGTGAAGTGATAATAAATCTTAATTATAAAATTAATATTAAGTTGTTGAATTTACTTTAAATTATATAATATAAAATATGTGATATTTATAATAAGAATTATTCCCAATTTTATTGATTACAATAATCGTAAAATATGAATAAATATAGGCTTTTCATTTAAATAAAACCGAGCATAATATCTTTTATGGTACTTTTTTAGCCATGGAGGATAGTATGAAAGCATTATTATTAACGGATGAAATTAACCAATTTCATTGGTCTATGCTGAAATCTGTTCTTTTGATTTTAAGTATTCTGCCGATCAGTCAAGGCATTGTGTATTTATGGCAAAGCACTGAGGGCAGTAGCCAAATTATGGTGGGCTTCTTTGCCATGAGCTTAATGAGTTCATTACTAGCTTTAAGTTTTTGGTCTGCATTAAAAGCGACTGTGGCAAATTTAAAACAAGAACATGCATCTGCCATTGAACAAATGGTTGTTCGTCTTTATCGATATATTCCAATGGTGTCTTTAGCTGCCATGCTTTCCTATTTAGTTACTCAGTTATAACCCCAAAATTAAACCTTCAAAACTGGAGCTTGCTCCAGTTTTTTTATGTCCCGTGCAAATGAACAGTTAGCTTACATCAAAGCGTACATCAATATGATGCGCATTCTAAGATTACTTTGCTTTGTCCATTTTGACGCATCGAATGTCTGTTTCACATATGGTCAGCCTGAATGAAATTTTTATAATCTTTAGATATCAGATCTTAGATAGTTAGATGAAGTACAACAAAGAAAAGAAAGAGGGAAAAATGCAACAGATCGATTGGCAAGATTTTGTGAAAGTTGAATTACGTGTGGGGAAAATTGTGCAGGCAGAAGTCTTTGAGCAAGCACGTAAACCCGCGTACATTCTCCATGTGGATTTTGGAGAGAAACTGGGCATTAAAAAGTCCAGTGCACAAATTACACAGCTGTATCAGCCGGAAAATCTATTGGGAAAATTGGTCGTTGCCGTCGTGAATTTTCCAAAAAAACAAATTGGTCCGATCCAGTCAGAGTGTTTGGTCACAGGCTTTCATAATGCAGAGGGGCATGTTGCTCTTTGTGTGCCTGATGCAGAGATTCCCCTCGGCACCAAGTTACTTTGAAAAAGTAGGGTGAACTGGCACCCTGAAAGTTTATCAATAAAAAAACCGAGCCAAAGCTCGGTTTTTTTGATCTTTTGTAGCGGAATTAACGGCGTGATTTAAAAGAAATATCAACTTTACGCGGGCGATAAATCCAACCGAGAACCAATAACAAGAATGAGAAAATCAACACAGGCCAATCACTTAAGCGTGTGTAAAGTGTCTCGCCTTGCATGGCAGGTAAATCACCACGAAGTACCGCATCTTTATCCATCGGTGCTTGTTTCACAATGTGACCATTATGATCAATAAAGGCGGTAATGCCGGTATTGGTTGCACGGATAAACCAACGGCCATTTTCTTTGGCACGCATTTGAACCATTTGTAGGTGCTGATGTGGGCTCGCTGTTCCAGTAAACCATGCGTCATTGGAAATGGTCACTAGATAATCACTTTGACTGGCATTACGACGGGTTAAGTTGGGATAAGCCACTTCATAGCAAATCGCCGCACCTAAATCATGACCCTTAACATTCAAAGGCTTTTGGTTGTTTGCACCACGTGAAAAGCCACTCATCGACGGGTCATTTTGTAGGGCAGGCAGTACCCAACTTAACATCCCTGAAAGCGGAATGTATTCACCAAAGGGGACTAGACGTTGCTTCTTGTATAGACCAGAAGATTCATCACCAGTTGCCATGATGGTGTTGTAATACATAGGGTGTTGGTTTTGCTGTGATTCTGCCAAGTCCCAATAGGGAATACCTGTCACCCAAGCCGTACCTGTTTTATTGGCTTGGACTTTCATCGCATCCAAAAACGGCTCAATATCGGTTTGGAACATTGGAATAGAGGATTCTGGCCAAACAATGACATCACGCCCCCATTCGGTCCGACTTAATGACGCATATTTCATTAAGGTTTGAGCTTGGTATTCTGTTAACCATTTTAAATCTTGTGGAATATTGCCTTGAATTAAGGAAACACTCAGCGGTTTTTCATTTTTAGGCTGAACAAATTGCACTTGCCCTGCACCCCATGCACCGAGCAAAACAAGGGCAGAGGGAACAATCCAGAAGATGCGTTTACGCAGGATTTCAACCAATGCACAGGCCAATACAATGACCGCAAAAGATACCCCAAAGATCCCGAATAGTGGCGCATAGCCATCGAGGAATCGTTCAGTAAAGGCATAACCTGCAAACAGCCATGGAAAACCGGTAAAGACCCAAGTTTTACTCCACTCGAAAAATACCCATAGTGGCGCAAAGGTCAGTGGTGTTTCTGGAAAGAAGCGGCGGTAGAGCCAACTCTGAACTGCGGTAAACAGTCCCATCACAATCGCCATAATGGCAATCATCAAAACACTGAGTGCTGAATTGGTATCACCATAGACATGGATCGAGGTATACAGCCAAAAAGCCCCAACAAACCATAAGCCAAAGCCATAAGCTAGACCAATGAAAAACGATTGTTTAGGGGTACGTTGACTTAAGCAGGCATATAGCAGGGCTGGAGAGAAAATCGCCAACCACCAATAATGATAAGGTGCCAGCGACAAGCTGAATATGGCACCTGAAAATAATGCGATCAGCAAAGGATAGATGAAAGGTAGCTGTTTTTTTTGTTGTGAATGGTTTAGCAGCTTATCAAAGTAGGTTCTCATTTACGGACAGCTCGGATCAGATGAATAGTACGTGCATCTGCCTCCAAAATGGTAAATTCCCAGTTTTCAAGTTCAATCACTTGACCTTGTAAATCACTGACTAAGCCCATTTCTTGTAGCAGTAAGCCGCCCACAGTTTCTACTTCATCATCTGAAAAATCAGCATCTAAAAGATTGTTAAAGTGTTCAATTGGTGTAAGTGCTTGAACCAACCATGTATTTGCACTTAGTGGATCTTCATCTGGAATGATAAATTGAGCTTCTTCATCAACTTTGTCGTGTTCATCTTCGATTTCACCCACAATTTCTTCAAGAATGTCCTCTAAAGTGACTAAGCCTGAAGTTGTGCCATATTCATCAATCACTACAGCGATATGGGTTTGGGTATTTTTCAACATACGTAAAACTTGGTCAGAACGCGCGCTCTCGGGTACAAATAAGGGTTGACGCATTAATGCACGAATATCGACTTTGGTGGTCGGTTCTGTCAAAAATGGCAACAAATCTTTGGCCAACAAAATACCGACAACATTGTCTGGCTGGTCTGAGGAAAAGACTGGGAAACGTGAGTGTGCAGATTCAACAAGTACATGCAAAATATCTAATAGCTCATCATCTTCTTGCAAGCTGATCATCGCAGTACGGGGGGTCATGACCTCGCGGATTTTAGTTGCAGGTAAGTCGAGTACCCCTTCGAGCATGGCAACTGTATCGGGTTCTAAGAAGCGACGTGAATCTTGTACCAATTTCAACAGTTCGTCACGGGTTTCTGGTGCAGTGCCCAGCCATTTACGTAAGCCGCGCATGCCCCACGACGGGCCGGATTCCTCTTGCATGATCTTTCCTAAAGACTCTTAATATCTAATAAATGATGATTTTATCATACCGTAGAAAATACAGTTGTCTATTGTTAATGTTGATCTAGATGATGAGCGATCAAGTCATTTTAAGACGCTATCGTTTGCATTTTTCAAGCTAACATTCGGTCGTCAGGATTATGCTAAAATAGCCTTAGATTTTAATGCTGAGTTTTCTAATGTCTGAGCCTTCTGTGCCCCCATCAATTCAATTAAACACCCGTGGCTTACGTTGCCCTGAGCCTGTGATGATGTTGCATCAAGCCATTCGTAAATCAAAATCGGGTGATATTGTTGAGGTTTTTGCAACAGATAATTCGACCTCTTGGGATATTCCGAAATTTTGTATGCATTTAGGTCATGAGCTTTTGCTTCAAGAAGAACGTCTTGATGAAAATGGAAATAAAGAATTCCATTATTTGGTTCAGAAAGGTTAATTTAAGAGATTGTAAAAAATAATAATTATTAAGATGTTACATTTTTATTAATAAAATAGGCTGGTCAAGTCTGATGGCTAGCCTATATCATTCGCAGCATAATTATACAAAGTTTAAAAAACAGACTTTTAAAATGTTAAATTCGATTGCTCTTATACTTGAAAAATTAGGCTTATCTGCCCAAAAACGTGCCATTCATGTGCAATTTTCCAACCCTGCGTTGAATGATGAGCTTTTTATTCAACGTATTGATGGGGAGCATGTCTTAAACCAAGGCCTGCAAGCGACTTTGATTTGCCTATCTACTAATGCACTTATTCCACTAAAACAATTTATTGGCGCACAGGTCGCGGTTGATCAAGTGACCGATCAGGGCGAACTCTTCCGCACCACCGGTATCATCACCGAAGCCACCCAAGGGCAGAGTGACGGTTCACTCACGCTGTATAAACTCACTTTAGAAGATGCAACATCGCTGTGGCATAAGCGCCGCAACAGCCGTGTGTTTATGAACAAATCTGTTCGCGATGTCAGTGAAACTCTCTTTAAAGAATGGCAAAGCAAAAGCCCACTCTTTGCATCCAGTCTAATGCTTGATATAAGCGGTTTAAGTCAGAACTATGATGTCCGACCTTTCATCATGCAGTCGAATGAAAGCGATTATGACTTTTTAACGCGACTTTGGCGCAGTGAAGGCATCAACTGGCTCATCGATGAAGCGCAGCTGAAAGTGTCACATTCCTCAGCGCCAATTGAAAAACAAAAACTCCGCCTGATTGATGACAATAGCCAATATCAAGCACTCAGCCGTCGTAGCATCCGCTTTCATCGCTCTAGCGCCACAGAAAAACAAGACAGCATCACCAGCTTGATCGGTGAGCGTAGCATTCAACCGACTGCGGTACACGTACAGCGCTGGCAAGCCGATGGTCTCAGCCAAGAAGAAGGTGCAGGTTCAGTTCAAAGCAAACATCAGCATAGCCAAAGCCAAGACAATGCCAGCTTAAGTTTGGAACAAGCATGGCATATCAGCCCTGCATGGATGCAAGATTTAAAAGGTGAAGATCAAGCTACGGCTTCATCCAACAGCCAAATTGAAAAACTGAATCAAAACCTAACACGCTACCACGAGCTACAATCGAAAAAATTCAGTGCACAATCGACTGTGCGTGATACCCAAGTGGGTTATTGGTTTGAATTGAATGAACACCCAGAAATCGATCAACACAGTGGTGCAGACAAACAATTTTTAATCACAGAAAAAAAATTCTATAACCAAAATAACTTACCTAAAGACCTCTCTGAACAAGTCAATCAACTGATTGAACAAAGTCAGTGGAACATTAAACCGATCCATGAACAGGCCGAGCGTCAGGCCAATCAGCTCACATTACAACGCCGCAATATTGCGACGGTTCCTGAATATAACCCACTCGAACACCGTCCAAGCACCCATCCGCAACGGGCTAAAGTTGTCGGGCCAAGTGGTGAAGAAATACATGTCGATGAATGGGGGCGTATCAAAGTCCGCTTTTTATTTACCCGTGGAGATGACCACAGCCATGATGGCGGTGCAGGCAGTAATGACAATGATACGGATTCTGCATGGGTAGATGTGCTTACCCCATGGGCCGGTGAAGGCTATGGTGCACGTTTCTTACCACGTATTAATGAAATCGTGGTCATCGATTTCTTTGACGGCAATATCGACCGACCATTTGTGGTGGGGCGCATACATGAAGCACAGCGCAGTCCGACCCAATTTGATAGTAAAGGTAAACTGCCAGACACCAAAAAACTGGCTGGAATAAAAAGTAAGGAAGTCCAAGGTGAAGGCTTTGGACAACTTCGCTTTGATGACACGACTGGACAAATCTCAACACAATTACAAAGTACCCATGGCGCCACTCAGCTCAACCTAGGGAACCTCAGTCATCCCAAAGAAACCGCAGAAAGTGAGGGAAGAGGCGAAGGCTTTGAACTGAGAACCGACCAATGGGGTGCAGTGCGTGCAGGACAGGGGCTACTTGTTAGTACACACCCACAACAACAAGCAGCAGCAATGCACCTCGACGCACAAGCGGCGAAAGAACAAATCGAAGCCAACTTAAACAGCAGTAAAGCCTTAAGTGAAGTGGCGAAAAACCAGCAAACTGACCCGCTTGAAGTCTTAGATAATCTGAAAAACTTCCTTGGCCAAATCGAAAAAGGCAGTAAAGAAAAAGCTGATGCCTTTAAACAAGCCTTAATGATTTTATCTGCACCAAACTCCATTGCTGTGAGTAGTCAGGAAGATATTCATCTTTCAGCAGATAGACAGATCAGCCAAAGTGCGGGCGATAGCATCAATATCAGCAGTCAAAAATCTTTAATTGCCCATGCACAAAGCAAGATCAGTCTATTTGCAGCACAAGAAGGTTTACGCGCGTATGCAGGCAAAGGCAAAGTTGAAATCCAAGCGCAAGGTGATGGGGCAGATCTGATTGCCCGAAAAGGTATTCAAATTATTTCCACGGAAGAAAAAGTTGAAATCAAAGCGAGCAAAAAAATCGTGCTAACTGCTGGTGGTAGCCAGATTGAAATTAGTAGTGCGGGTGTATTACCGACAACTAGCGGTAAGTTTGAAGTGAAGGCAGGGCAGCATAAGTTTGTGGGGCCTCAACAAGTAAATGTTCCAATCACAACCTTGCCAAATGAACTGAAAAGCTTCAGTCAACAAATTAAGGTCATAGATCATACTCAAAAAATAATGCCAAATGAAAAATATGTGATTGTAAAACCAAATGGAGAATACTTGGCTGGAATAAGTGACATTAACGCAATGACTAAACGTATTTTTACTCAGCAGAAGGAAAAATTAAGAATTTTGGTTGGTCAAGATGCTGAAGATTTTTTAAAGGATAATAATTAAATGAGTCAAATGGTTGATACACAAGAAGGAAAGCCTGAAACTGAAATTAAAATTGATAATTATTCTTTGTTGGTTGGATTTGAAGCAAATTTAGCAGAAACAGCTTTTGTTGAACGCAAAGTAGGTATTTTAAAAAATAAAGTTGAAAAAGTTCAAATTTTGCAAGGGGAGGGTAGTGATTATGGCCATGCTTTCTTTTACATAACCAAAAATAATGTTGTGGAGGCCTTTTTTAGTTTTGGCCCAACAGAAGAGTTGGGAGATATAGAATATAAAAAAGGTGAAGAAGAGATAGACGGAAATGAAAAAATTTATGCAAATGGATACGTAAATAAAAGGCCAAGTACAACTTCTTATTTAATTTATGAAGTTGTTCAAATATTTAAAATAAATATCACGGAAAAAAAATTTCATAAAATTAAACAAAAAGTAGCAAAAGTTGAAGCGGCAGTGCTTAAAGGAAAACCTTATAATGTAATTTTGAATGATACCTGTGCTGAAGAAGCAGAAGATATTTTAGATGATGTCATTGATGACTTGCCAAATGGAAAAGGATACATTGAAATTGATGGAAAAATTCCCCCTTTTAGGGTGGTAAATCCATATATGTGGTGTAGTCAATTTTATAAAAAATATGGAGATAATGCTTACATTTATCCTGAATATCCCGAGGATGGTAAAGGTGTCGATTTATTTGATGCTGATGGTGAGCATGATTTCAGTGTATCATCGTGGAAGTTGGAAAATGGTCAACTTGATCCTTTGTTTGAGAATGGCTATTACGAAAATTAATTTCAAATCATACTTGTAAGGGATATGGAATGCGTATTTTTTTACTAGTAATTGTATGGGTAAGTACTAGTTTTTTCGGCTGTTATGCAAATAATAGTGTTAATGATAAGTCGATAAATGGATTGAATATGAATAATGAATTTATTTCAAAAAATAATATTAATTACCAATTATTAATTGAAAGAATTATTTTTTGTGTAAAAAATGGAGATTTTAATAAATCAGATTTAATGCTTGGTAAGTTAGAAATTTTAGCCCACAAAAATAATAACTTTAAGAAGGAGCAAGGAGTATATTTTAATATCCCGAACTTTCCAGACTTGCAAGTTAATTTAATTAAAAGTGTTGGTGATTCTGAATGGAGTGTTGTTAAATTACATAGTAAAAATGTATTCTATACTAAATTTATCCCAAATTTTAATGACACTTTTTTTGAAAATAATAGTTCTTTAAAGTTTAAGAAAATTGATTTTGACTCAAGATTAAGTAATTATAGGTATATATATTCTTATGATGGATTGTTTGATGTTATATTTATTGTAAAATCTGAACAATATAGAAAACAGAAGCATCCTAATAACTTTCAAGCGTTTGAAATACGAAGGTAGTTGATTTTTTTATAATAATTTAAAATTAACCCGCCTAAGCGGGTTTGTTGTCTCAAGTAAACTCAATATTTTATAGACTTATAAGTTTATTAAATAAAGATATTGGGGTTTAAAGCTATAATTTTAAATTTTTGGTGAAATTAAATTACTTGTTTTAAAAAAATAATACTTAAATATAGGGGTAATATTTGATTGAACTGCAATATTTTAGGTCAGTATAAATTATACAGTGATTGCTAAAACTTGATGGTCTCATAATCTCCATTGATCCTGATAATGCATATTTTCAATGTTTCAGTATGATCAATATGGAGTTACTAAAATTAGAGAAAGCAGGCTTTTAAGATGAAAAAGAATATACTGGTTTTTATGATGCTTATTAGCTCGCCTGTATATGCTGAAGAAGAAAAAATAGCATATTTATACGAGAAAAATAAACAAGCGCTTTTTTTAGGGGGTGTAATAGGGGAGTTTTTCCATTTAATAGTACTGATTTTTCTAACATAAAAGATCTAACCTTAAAATATAAGTTGGAAAAAATTCATCGAAATTATGAAGAGCCTACATCGTTTAATTTTCTGATCGAAAATAAGGAAATTACAATGTACGGTGGAGGAGATGAAGTTGTAAGTAAGCTTTGTAATATGGAAAGTTTTAGAGAAATTAAAATTAATTATTATAAAATAGAAGGGTCTAAAAAAGTATATTACTATATAGATGGGGTTTAAAATTTAATCGCATATTTTTGAAATATTGGTTTTTTATTATACTAAATATTGGGTAAATTTAATATTTATAAAATGATTGTGATTTTACTTTACCTAATGAAGAATCTGGGTTGATAACTAATTTTTATACAAAAATATAATCAGTTTTGTTTATGTTTTTGGGTGGTTGGTATTATGAATACAGATATAAGTGTTTAACGAATTTTTTTAAAATATTTATTTTGTTGTTTTTTTTATTAATTTTTTCAAAAGCTAAAGATGTTGATAATATGGACTATATTGAGCGTGTGTTATTAGATAATTATATAAGACCTCTTTCATAAATCATTTTTACTCAATTCCGAGTTATAGATTCCTGCGATTAAACGGAATCTCAAACCCAGCCTTTTACCTCTATTTCGGTAACGTTCAGCAAGAATTTTAAAGGTCTTCAGGCGACCAAATACATGCTCGATCCCGATTCTTCTTTTGTTGATTGCCTGATTATAGATTTTGAGTTCAGGTTCCAGTTTACAGCGTCTTTTGGCTTTTAACGGCAATAGGCTATTAGGGTACACAGCATAAATTCCCTGATAGCCTTTATCTGCAAGGATAAAAGCACCTGAAGGAATCTGCTTTAAATTGCGTTTGAATAGCTCGAAATCGTGCACCATACCGCGATCAGTGCATAAACTCAGAATTTGCTGAGTTTTATAATGAATGATGGCCTGTACTTTAAAGGTATGCGTCTTTTTCTTGCCACTATAGCTTTTCTTCTGTTTTTTTAGGCCTTTGAATTGGAATTTCTGTGGCATCCACGATCACCACATTCCAGTCGATCCCTTCGCCTTCAGGCAAATTCTTCGGTAAATTAAACAGATTGGATTGAATCAGGCAATCTTCAACATGACGTACAATTCTTGAGGCTGTTGACTCTGAAACCCCGTAACTCGTAGCAACGTGAAATAAAGTTCGGTATTCCCGCCAATAGCTCAGACAGAGTAGAACCTGATCCTCCACACTTAACTTGGGTGGTCTGCCTTTAGCTGGAACATGCTTCTGCAATTGCTCAACCATTAAATAAAAGGTTGACCATGAGATGCCGGTATATCGCTTAAACTGTGTTTCAGAAAGCTTCTTCTTTGAATCAATGTATTTCATCCGCAGATTATGCATGAATGCTAAGAAAGTTAGAGTACAAATATCAATCAAAAAGGTGCTCGTTTTTTGATTTATGCAAGATGTCTATAGGTTCTGAAGAGTTGTAGGATATTTTTTTGATTTATGAAAGAGATCTAACGTTTTTATGGGCTGTTTATATTTATAGAGGGGATTTATAGTGAAGCTTTATTCAATCTTTTTTTTATTTTTAGGGTTCTTAAATATTGTTGGATGTGTTTCAAAGATTGATATAAGTCCTGATTATTTAAAACCGGCTTTTTTAAATAAATACTATGAACAGGTTATTGAAATTGAAAAAATAAATTTGGTTGGTGAGGTGGTGGTTGTTACTGATTTAAAAGATGACTCTGGAATTAAGGTTGCAAAGATTGGTGAAGATGAATATTTTTATGAGAATACAATAAAAATTTATGGGATACCAAAAAATGCAGGTAAATATCATGTTGAATTGAGAGGGTATTATAGAGGTGGTGTTGGTGGGTCTTCTGTAAAATTTAATAAAAAGTATGATTTAGTGATTAATGATAAATAGATTTCATACTACATAAATAAACCCGCTCTAAGCGGGTTTATTTTTATCTCACAAGAGATTACATGTTCGGGTACTAATTACATGTTAGGGTAATTAGGACCACCACCACCTTCAGGTGTTACCCAAGTAATGTTTTGTGATGGATCTTTAATATCACACGTCTTACAGTGTACGCAGTTTGCTGCGTTAATTTGGAAACGTTTAGAACCGTCATTCTCTTCCATAATTTCATAAACACCAGCAGGGCAATAGCGCTGAGCAGGCTCATCCCATTTTGGTAAGTTCACATTTACAGGTATAGAAGCATCTGTCAGTTTCAAGTGAGCAGGCTGGTTTTCTTCATGAACGGTATTCGATACGAATACTGAAGACAAACGGTCAAATGTAATTTTACCATCTGGTTTTGGATAATTCGGTTTGAAGTTCGCAGCATCGACAGTTTTTAAAGCGCTGAAGTCTGGCTGTAAGTCATGTAGTGTAAATGGCACTTTAAAGATGTTTTGATCAACAAAGTTGAACGCACCACCCATCCATTGACCAAACTTATGCATAGCAGGGCCGAAGTTACGAGAGTTATATAACTCTTCTTTCAACCAGCTGTTGTTGAATTTGTCTGTGTACGCAGTTAACTCTTTAGCGAAGAAGTCTTCACCTTCAGTCACACGTGCAATGGCAAGGTCACCGCCTTTTTCTACACCGGCAGCAATCGCTTCAAACACTGCTTCACCACACAGCATGCCTGATTTCATTGCTGTATGAGAGCCTTTGATTTTCGCAAAGTTTAGGAAGCCTGCATCATCACCAATTAAGCTACCACCTGGGAAAGTG
Source organism: Acinetobacter sp. P37 (assembly GCF_057480965.1). Lineage (NCBI taxonomy): Bacteria > Pseudomonadati > Pseudomonadota > Gammaproteobacteria > Moraxellales > Moraxellaceae > Acinetobacter > Acinetobacter sp. P37. The sequence continues at coordinate 82,014 of NZ_JBLIYY010000006.1, forward strand.
AATTTAGGTAAAGAGTTGAAGCCACCTTTTACAACCGCACGTGCGCCATAAGAAATACGTTTGCCACCCTCAAGATATTGCTTGATTAGCGGATGTGTTTTCCAACGTTGCATTTCCATAAATGGATACATGTGTGGATTGGTATATGATAAGTCAACGATCATGCCCAAAGTCACTTGGTTGTTCTCAGCGTGGTATAACCACCAACCGCCTGAAGAACCTGTTTCACTTAAAGGCCAACCTGCACCGTGCATCACCAAACCTGGTTTATGTTTAGCAGGATCTATTTCCCATAATTCTTTAATACCAATACCGTAATGTTGTGGATCGGCATCTTTATCCAAGTTGAATTTTTGGATTAAACGTTTACCTAAATGACCACGACAGCCTTCAGCAAATAATGTGTATTTCGCATGAAGTTCATAGCCAGGGGTAAAGTTGTGCGTTGGTTCGCCATCTTTACCAATGCCCATGTCACCAGTCTGAATACCTTTCACAGTACCATCTTCGTGGTAAAGGATTTCAGACGCTGCAAAACCTGGGAAAATAGACACTTCTAATTCTTCAGCTTTAGCGCCCAACCAACGAACCACATTACCTAACGAAATAACATAGTTGCCATCGTTATGCATGGTTTTAGGCACCATCCAATGTGGTGCTTCTTGTGATTTTTCATCAGACAATAAGAAGAAGGTTTTATCTTCAGTCACAGGCACATTTAAAGGTGCACCTTGTTCTTTCCAATCTGGGAACAATTCATTCATTGCGCGAGGTTCAAGCACAGCACCTGATAGAATATGCGCACCCACTTCGGAGCCCTTTTCCACGACACAAACGGACAGATCGTTTAGGTTATTTTCAATTGCAAGTTGACGAATTTTAATCGCAGCAGATAGGCCGGCAGGACCTGCACCGACGATAACTACGTCAAACTCCATCGATTCACGTTCGATGTGTTCCATGTAGGACTCCTCATATTTCGGAAGGTGGCATCCATTCAATTCATTTAAATGGTGCTGCCATGAGTGTTCTTAATGCCCAGACACAATTTTTCTATCGTGTCTTTGATATTGTGGGCTAGTATAGTTTTAAACCGAGTTCTAGCCAATTGGCTGAATCATATTATTTTTCCGTCACTAAGGTATTTATTAGGCGGATGAAGCAGCAATTGAACGAAAACCCGACGAAAAAATTCATTAATAGGGATGATAGAAATTTAATGAACATTGCACAATACTTAAAAGATGGACAGTCCGGTCACAAAAGGTCAATCCCTCCATTAGATCAATGGCATCCAAAGCATTGTGGTGCAATGGATTTGAAGGTTTTAGCCAATGGAGAATGGTGGCACGATGGTCAATTGATCAAGCGGCAAGCACTCATTGATCTGTTCTCAACCGTGCTTTGGAAAGAAGATGGGAAATTCTATTTAAAAACCCCTGTGGAACAAATTGAAATACAGGTAGAAGATGAGCCTTTATTTGTTAATCAAGTCGATATGCTTGAGCTAGAAAACAAGCGCTATATCCAGTTTACGACCACAACACAAGACGTGATTGTTGTGGATGATGAACATCCGATTTTTATGCGTGAATATCAGGGTGAACTACGTCCTTATGTGCATGTTCGTTTTGGTATAAATGCCTTAATTCAACGTGCTGCATTTTTTCATTTAGTCGAGATGGGTGAGCTGCTTGAAAATGAGCAAGGGGAGTCCATTTTAGTGTTACAAAGTGGTGATTTGCACTTGCAATTAGGCACCTGAGGTTTAAGCTTTCCACCTTGTCATTCTGAATCTAAATTAAAGTGACCCTATGACCGCCATTCATCCCATTTACCCCTTAAATGTACCCATGCCAAAAGCGACTGCTGATGCGCCTATTGGGGTATTTGACTCAGGTATTGGTGGTTTGTCTGTTGCGTTGGAAATTGCACGTTATTTACCGAATGAACGGATTGTTTATTTTGCAGATACGGCACATGTCCCTTATGGCCCGCGTCAAGATCAGGACATCCGTGAACTGACTGCACATGCGATTGAGTGGTTATACCGTCAGGGGTGTAAAGTCGCGGTGGTGGCATGCAATACGGCATCGGCATTTAGTTTGGATTATTTGCGTGAACACTACGGTGAAAATTTTCCGATTATTGGCTTGGTTCCAGCCTTAAAACCTGCGGTATTACAGACCAAAAGTAAAACTGTGGCTGTCCTCGCAACGCCTGCGACTTTTCGGGGTAAATTAATCAAAGATGTCATGCAGCGATTTGCTGAACCTGCAGGGGTGCAAGTTTTGTCAGTGACTTCTTTGGAATTGGTGCCCTTTGTTGAAGCGGGGGCGCAAATGACTGAGCCTTGCCTGCAGACATTAACTGAGATATTACAGCCAGTTGTAGATGCAGGTGCAGATTATTTAGTGCTTGGATGTACGCATTACCCCTTCCTAAAATCGGCAATTCAGTATATTTTTGGTCAGAAGCTGACATTAATTGACTCAGGATTTGCGGTTGCACGACAAACAGCCCAAATTTTGATTAAAAATGAGTTATTATTTGAGCATAACCGCCAAGATTCACTGCGTATCGAATGTTATGTCAGTGGAAATAATGCGGAAAACTTAACACCTGTGGTAGCACGCTTAATTCAAGATGATCAAATCACTTGGAAAATCTGCAATATTCAGGCGGCAAGTTTAGAATTTTAATCATTGTGATTGAACGATTTTAGATAAAACAATTTAAATCTATTTGGGGTAGTCATGCTGTATGTTTCAGCAACCACTTTTTTGAGTGCTGGATATAGCGTGCAACGGGAAGAGGATCTCTAATGCTCGATAAGCGTTATCAAGTATTCATTTCCACATCTGGCAGTGAAATGCAGCCAGAACGGATCATTTTGGCTCAGACGCTTGTAGGGATGGGTTTTTTCTCTTGGGGGTTGGAACAGCGCACACCATTAAGTACGGCTTTTGCGCGTCGTCAAATTGACGATTGTGACTATGTGATGATTTTATTGGGTAGTCAATACGGTGAGCAGTCTGTGTCTGGTGTGGGCTATATGCACCTTGAATACATCTATGCGGTGACCAAGCAAAAACCTGTCATTGTGTTTATGCATGATGATCCAGATTCACGTGATGATGCGTTACATGATGCTAAACCTGAACTTCGTGAAAAATTTAAAGAATTTAGAAAACTATTACAAAATGAAGTTGATCAAGTTTTTACCTATCGTAGTTTGCGTGATTTAGAAATGGCAGTTCGATTGAACATGCCACAAATGCTAGAACGCTATCCTGTTACAGGTTGGGTGCGACCACAGAATACTCAAGCTTTACATGATGAAATTGATCGTTTAAAAGCCCAGTTAGTTCAACTCGAAACAGAGTCGGGAAAACGCGAAGTTGATCCGTTCTTATCTTTACCAAAAGTGTCGATGCATGAACTATTTTCATTTGAATACCGCATGCACGCTTATCAAGATGGTAATTTCAAAGAATTAAAAGTACAGAAGAAAATGACGTGGGCGCAGCTCTTGTCGATTTTAGGCGCAACCTTTGTTAATCCAACCCCTGAAGAATTCTTCTCTAAACGAATGAATGAGTTTTTGAATGAAACAGGTTTGGATGATGCACGTATTGAGATGCCACGTGCTCATGCGGTTGCGCGGGCACAAGTGAATATTCGTGCTTTACACAGCATTAAAAGCCAGATGCGGCAGAATGACTGGATTGTGCCCAATGGCCGAGATGATCGTCAGCGGATGTTGTGGCAAGTGACCAGTAAAGGTCAAAAATTACTAGAAAGTAATTTGCTTGATAATGATCGAGTTTTTCAATTTAAATCTGCATATTAATCTATTTTATTAAATGGATTAAAAGCTGCTACATTAGCGTCATTCAAATTGATGGAAAAAGCGTAATGTTGCCTGTCGAGAAAGCTAAAGTCACCATTATTCTGGCGAATCTAGGTACGCCTGATGCGCCAACTGTGCCCGCAGTGCGTCGTTTTCTGCAACAGTTTTTGTCAGATCAGCGGGTGATTGAAATCCCGAAACCGATTTGGCAAATCATTCTACGTTTGTTTATTTTGCCATTTCGCCCTAAACGTGTTGCACATGCTTATGACATGGTTTGGGGTAATGATTCGCCCATGCGTGAAATTTTATTTGAGCAAGTTGCCGCAGTAAAACAGCATCTCACAGCAAAATATCCAGAATTTGAACTGAATGTGATTCCGGCCATGACTTATGGTAATCCAGGGATTTCTACCGCTTTAGCGCAATTGGCTGAGCAGCCACAAGACCACATCGTCCTGTTTCCACTATTCCCACAATATTCAGCAACATCGACTGCACCGCTATATGATGCGATCGCACAATGGATTCCGCAGCAACGCAATTTGCCGGGTTTGAGCATTATTCGTGACTACTATCAGCACCCGCTATTTATTCAAGCATTAGCGCAAAGTGTGCGTGATTATCAAGCGGAGCATGGGGTCGCGGATAAGTTGCTGATGTCTTTTCATGGCATTCCACAGCCTTATGCCGATAAAGGTGATCCCTATGCAGATCGTTGCCGTGTGACTGGGCATTTGGTTGCAAAAGCCTTGGGTTTAACTGCTGAACAGTATGAGATTAGTTTCCAATCGCGCTTTGGTAAGCAAGAATGGGTGAAACCTTATACCGATGCCACTTTGGAAGCGTGGGGCAAACAAGGCGTGAAATCGGTACAGGTTATGAGCCCTGCATTTTCAGCGGATTGTTTGGAAACGCTAGAAGAGTTGGCGCTGCAAAATGCTGAAACTTTCCAAGCTGCAGGCGGTGGTGAATATGGCTATATTCCCGCATTAAACGCGCGGGATGATCATGTCGCATTGCTCAATTTATTACTTCAAGCTAATCTTGATGCCTTAAAGCAAACATTAGCCCATTCATCGCCTTGAGGTTTTCGCCCTATGTTGCAAGTTAAAATCGTTCCCGTCACGGCATTTCAACAAAACTGTTCCATTGTTTGGGACTCTGAGTCGAAAGAAGCGGTCTTGATTGATGCAGGGGGAGAGCCGGAAAAATTAAAAGCTGAAGTTGAAGCGCTCGGTTTAACGGTCAAAGCCTTGTGGTTGACACATGGCCATTTAGACCATGCAGGTGCGGTTGGCGCATTAACCCAAGCATGGAATGTTCCAGTGATTGGCCCGCATAAAGAAGATGCATTTTGGCTCGACATGATTCAAGACGTATCAGCCAAATATGGCTTTCCGATTCCTGAAAATGTCCATGTGACCCAATGGTTAGAAGGCGGCGAAACACTGAAACTGGGTGAAGAAGAGTTTGAAGTACGTTTTGCACCGGGGCATACACCAGGCCACGTTATGTTCTATAACGCTAAATATGGTGTGTTATGGACGGGTGATGTTTTATTTAAAGGTTCTATCGGCCGGACAGATTTTCCACGCGGTAACCATCAACAATTACTCGACTCCATTCAGCGTGAATGTTTTAGCTTGCCGGATGACACCCAGTTTATTTCAGGGCACGGTCCAATGAGTACCATTGGTTATGAAAAACAACATAACCCTTTCGTTGCTGGTAAAGCGGGTTAAGCAACAAGATTGAGAAAGCCAATAAAAAAAAGGAATCCACACGGATTCCTTTTTTATTTACCTAAATAACAGGTTTATGAACTTGAGTCCTTAGAATTGATCTTCTTCACGGCCACCATCAGCCTGAGGTGCATCTTGTGTCGGCAGACGATATTCATCATTGGCCCATGCACCGAGATCAATCAATTTACAACGATCTGAGCAAAACGGGCGATATTCATTATTTTCCCAAGTCGTCAATGCGCCGCAGCGTGGACAATTCATGGTGGTGGGCATGCTTAACTCCAGCAAAAACGGATGATTCAATTAGGCAAATACAGTCGCAGTTGTTAGACTTATGCCGTTCTGTTTAGTTTGATCTGTTTATGCCTATTCGTCAATTTCAAGCGCAGCGTATGCGAGCTCCCCGTGATTTTCAGCCGATTGATTCCACACCGATTTGTGTGGAAATTGGGGCTGGTAAAGGTAAACATGCATTATTATTTTCAGCCAATCACCCTGAATTTCAATTGATTGCTGTTGAGCGGACACGTGAAAAATTTGTGGCAATGCAAAAGCAGCATCAACTTGAAGGGCAAAGCAATTTAACTCCAATTCATGCTGATGCATTACCTTGGGTAGTACATGCCTTACATCCTGCGCAAGTACAGCAATTCTTTATTTTGTATCCAAACCCTGAACCGCATAATCCTGCACAGCGCTGGTTAAATATGCCATTTTTTGAATTTCTATTGTCGCGTTTGCAGCCGGGTGGTCAGATTACCTTGGCGAGTAATATTCCTGAATATATTGAGGAAGCACAGCAGCAGTTAATCGATGTTTGGAAGCTACCTTTTGTCAAAGAACGCATTGCAGAGACTTCAGCACGCACGCATTTTGAAATTAAATATCTTGAACGTGGTGAACTCTGTCAGCAGCTAATCATTACCAAGCCTGTAGATTACACCACACGTTTTGATGATTTTCAGCCGCTACAAGGTAAGCAACCCACCGAAGCATCTGCGGAATAATTGGGCATGACTCAGCGTATTGCAATCATTGGGGCAGGTCCTGCGGGATTGATGGCGGCGGAAGTGCTTAGCCAATTTGACTATGACATTCATGTTTATGAGCAAAAACCATCGGCAGCCCGTAAATTTTTAATGGCTGGCAAGACGGGGCTGAATATTTCGCATGCAGAACCTGTTGAACAGTTTGTACAGCGCTATGATCAAGTGGAATGGCTGAGTCCATGGGTTAAGCAGTGGGATGCCGCATGGATTCAACAATGGATGATGGGGCTAGGTATTGAAACCTATATTGGTTCATCAGGTCGGGTCTTTCCTATTGAAATGAAAGCTGCGCCTTTGCTACGTGCATGGTTAAAACGCCTCAGTTTCGACGGGGTGCAGTTTCATTATCGACATCAAGTTTTGGACTTGCAGTCCAATCAGCTAACGATTCAAAACCTTGTTGATGAATCAAGTCAAGTACTTGGTTTTGATGCAATTATTATGGCATGTGGCGCAGTGTCTTGGTCACGTTTAGGCAGTGATGGCGCATGGCAAAAATGGCTGCAGCCTGAGTGTATTGAAGCTTTTCAGGCCAGTAATGCCGGTGTGGAACGCGTTTGGTCGAAGTTTATGCAGCCCGTGTTTGGACAGCCTTTAAAGCGGGTCAATGCATGGGTCGAGCAAGCCGAACCGACCCAAGGTGATATCATCATTTCACACTATGGACTGGAAAGTGGATTGATCTACAAACAAGGTCGTGCTTTGCGTCAACAAGTGAAATCTGCTCAGCCAATGCAGCTGACTTTGGACTTATTGCCAGATCAAAGTGTTGAACAATTGGCTAAGAAATTACAGCCTTCGAAAAAGCAATCTTTAACCAATGTTTGGCGTAAAGCCGGTTTAGATGTGGCGAAAGCTGCACTGGTCCGTGAACTGGTGGATAAATCTTTGTGGCATGAACCTGCCTTACTTGCTGCGAAAATTAAACACTTAAATATTCAACTTGATGGATTTCGCCCGATAGATGAGGCGATTAGTTGCGCAGGTGGTGTGAAGCGTTCAGTCCTAAATGATGGCTTACAATTGAAGAGCAATCCTGCAGTATTTGTCTGTGGAGAAATGTTGGATTGGGATGCGCCTACTGGAGGTTATTTGCTGACGGCATGCCTTGCAACCGGTCGAGCAGCGGGTGAAGGGGTTCAAAACTATCTGGTTTCTTTGCAGAACTAAGCGCTTCAAATTGTCACAATCTTGCTGAGGAGTTGTGATATTTTGAGATGAAATTCTTCTAAGAAAGACCACTATGCGCGTACAAGAACAATATACCGGAAGCTGCTTGTGTGGAGCGGTTTGTTATGAGATCAATGGTCCGATTGGTGAAATCGTGCAATGTCATTGTTCTCGGTGTAGAAAAGCCAATGGTACAGCATTTGCGACCAATGCTCCAATAGCCAAAGCAGATTTCAAAATTGTGTCGGGTGAACAGGTATTGAAAAAGTTTAAATCTTCACCAACCACACAGCGTTGTTTTTGTGGGGAATGTGGTTCACCAATTATGAGTATTAAAACCGATACCCCGGATTACTATCGCTTACGTATAGGAACACTGGATACACCCATACAGCAAGTACCAGTCTGCCATATATTTGTCAGCTCGAAAGCAGAATGGGAAAGCATTCATGATGATTTACCGCAATATGCAGAGCATCCTTAATTTTTTTGCGTTGTATTTCTAAATAAAAAAGGGTTCACGTGGAACCCTTTTTGTTTAAGTCATTTTTCGACTTTTAATTTATTGAGCTTGAGCAGGATGTTTAAGCTCGGGATATTGTTCTTGCCAATGTCCCAATTGTTCTTGAGCATGAATAAACTGACCGAGACCTTTGACACTATCACCAGGATTTTTCAACTCACCATCGGCTGTTTGATTTTTCTCACGATAAATTTGTGATTGATTGTCCCAGTACTGGTACATCAAGCCTTGAATGTAACGGCCTTGTTCAGTTTTCATTTCGAGTTCTTTGAGCATATTCAGTGCTGACTGGATGTTGTCACGCTTACGCTGTGTAGCAAATTCATCAGTGAGTTTGCCTTCCTCACGCAGTTTCATCAGCTCATCTTCCATCTCATCGCTAATTTGACTAAAGCTCTCGTCATATTGCGTCAGTAGCGTTAAGTCGTGTAGATCATCTGGGGTCTTGGCAAAGTTTTTAATAGGATCACTATTTAGCTCTTTCATGATTTGATCGTCGGAACTGATTTCACTATTTTGTTCCACCGTTTTAGATGATTTTTCACATGCAGTGAGTCCTAGCACCGTACCCATGAAGAAGACGACACTGAATTTTTTAAAAGAGATTGGCATGAGCATAATCGTGTCCTAATGTGTTTTTCTAAAGATATAGACATGCGTGATATACGGAAAATCAATGAAATCCTGTGCAGTCTTTTGGGTTGATTCAGCCACGATATTTTCAAATTGTTGTTTCAGTTTTTGTTGTTCATCCGTGCTTAACGCTGCAATAAAACTGGTGGACAATAATCGTTTGGAAACCACGTGTTCCACTGTACCATGATGCAATTGTTGAAAGGTGGTTTCGGCAATTAATTTAAATGTTTGCTGCTGTTCAAACACTTTTTGCCATTGCCCACTATGATAACGTGGTGTGTCACCTTCGAGTTCACTCAAGACATCAGCGAGTTGTTTGACCCAATTGACTTGGATATCACGCTGGTTCCAAATCAAAACAAGATCACCATTGGGAACTAAGATACGACTGATTTCATTGAGGGTTTCAGGGGTGGCAAACCAATGAAATGATTGGGCACAAAATACCGCGGCTACAGAATGATCATGCAGTGGAATCTGATCACTTTGGGCGGCTAAAGTTGCAATATGCGGATGTTTTTTCTGCAATTGTTGCAGCATTTCATGCACAGGTTCGATCGCGGTGATATTTTCACTGAGTGAGCGAATATACTCGAGAAATTTGCCTGTACCTGAGCCTAAGTCCACCAGATGGGCTTGAGGGGCTAAAGCTAAATGTTGTTGTAGCCACGCACTGATTTCAATCGGGTAGTCAGGACGGGCTTGTTGATAGAGTTCAGCTGCAGAGCTAAAGCCTTGTTGTGCGGCAGGATGTATTGAATGTGTCATATTCTGCACTTTTTAATCTGTATGGCCTCTATAAAATAGCATATTCGGAACAAGATAAACTTTGAATGCAACAAGGAAGGAAAAGCGTGACGCAACAAGGACTGAAGCAAAGCACAATGGAAAAGCACATCATTTTTGAAGATGATCAAATTCGTGTCATTTTTCAGCCTGGCAGTTCTAGTGAGCTTATTTTCTCCTTCGGTGATTTGATTACCCGCGCCAAGGGCTTGAGCATCAATGCAGAGAAGTCTTTGCAAAAATATGATTTTAATGTGATCGGTGTGATGCCGAAACAAAAATCGTGGTTTCCAGCATCGTCAATGCAACCGATGTATCAAGCCATCAAGCCGATCCTCGAACAATTTGAGGTGCGAATTGCTTATGGTGGTTCCATGGGTGGCTATGCAGCCATTAAGTATGCCAATTTATTTGGATTCCAGCGCGTGGTGAGTATGGTGCCACAGTTCTCCATAGACCCTGAAGACATTGTCGATACACGCTATGGCATGTTCTTTCAACCTAATCTGCATGCCAATATGCGAGTACTTGCTGAAGATGTATCGACTACACGCGAATATATCGTGGTGTATGATCCTTATTGTCCAGAAGATCGCGCGCATTTTGAAAAATTACAGGCTTTAATTCCGCATGTGCATGTGTTGCATCTACCGTTCACAGGGCATGATGCAATTGCAGTGTTGGCGAGTTCAGAACTGTTAAATGATTTCTTAAGACATCCTTTTGATGCGCCGTATTTTTATCAAAAAATGCGTCGGGTTAAGAAAAACAGTAAATTCTACTATCGAAAAGTCATCGAAAATTTACTGACACGTCATCGAGATGCCTTGGGTGAAATTTTAAAAAGCAATTCGTTTCAGCTTGATCCACAATTTTTTGATGCCAAACAAAAACAAACCTTATTACGGGTATTGTTTAATAACAAACAAGTCAGTGAGCAAGATCTACAAAAGTTAGGAATCACGACCTTTTTACCACAGGAAAATCGTAGCCTACTACTCGACCAGTTTGAACATGGTTTAGTGTTTAATGTGATTAGCCAAAAAATTGAAAGCTATGCAGCCGGTGTGATTGCGCTGAACCATAAGTTTTTGATTCCTTTGCAGCCGAAGGGCACAGGCCTGGTATACGTACAAGTCCAAGATGAGCGTTACATGGTGGTGATGAATGACCGTCAGGTAATGAAACTGGTCTTAGCTCAAGATGAATTGGCGACAGGTATGCATCCGATTTTAATGCAGAAATATGTGGGCTATTACACGCTGAACTATAAAGAACTGCGTTTGAGTAGTGATGAATTTGGTCAAGTCTTCTTTGTCGAAAACGCCGATGAATCTTGCCAGTTCGTGGTGCAGCCCGAACAGATTTAAGCTCGGCATTTGTTTGAAAATCCAAAGCTTGCTAATTTGTAGGAAGGGATTATGATGAAAGAAAGGTAGTATAAAAAACAATCATACCACCTAAATCATCATAAGGAATATGAGGGGTATCAGTATGCATTCAACACAGATGCTTGCTGTATTATTCATCTTAGTGCTGACCATGGGTTCAGCCTATGCACAGGGGGTTAGTTCAAGCATACTGATTTTTAGCAGCAGTATGTTGTTACTTACGATACTGACCATTTATGTCATACTCAAAATTCGAAATTCATTGCAACATCATCTCGATAAACCCGCGAAATAGCGGGTTTTTTTATATGCTGTTCGATTGCACTTTGGTGCATCACAGGTTTTAATCATCCACAATCGAATTTTTATAATCGGCCAGAAGGGAAGCAGCCATGAAAGCGGTATTTCTAGATTATCAGTCTCTAGATAAACAGGACTTAGATTTTAGCGGACTAGAAGCACAGTTTGATGAATTGACACTCTATCCAGCAACAACGGCTGCAGAGGTTGCTCAGCGCATACAAGGGGCTGATGTGATTATCAGCAATAAAGTACACATCAATGCTGAGCATATGCAGCTCAATCCGCAATTAAAACTGATCTTGATTTCTGCTACTGGCACCAATAATGTTGACCTTGTACAAGCACAACAACAAGGCATCGTGGTGTGTAATTGCCAAGCTTATGGCACCGCTGCGGTCGCACAGCATACCTTGATGTTAATGTTGAACTTGGCGACATCATTTCGACAGTATGATCGGGCGGTCCAACAGGGAGATTGGCAAAAAGCAGATCAGTTCTGCTTACTAGATTTTCCAATTATTGAGTTGGCTGGTAAGACTTTGGGGATTGTCGGCTATGGCGAATTGGGGCAAGCCGTGGCCCATTTGGCTAAAGCGTTTGGCATGAAAATTATGATTGGCGCGCTACCGAATCGACCTATGGCAGCTGAGCGTGTGGCATTTTCTGAGATGTTAGCGCAGGTCGATTTTCTCAGTTTGCATTGTCCTTTAACAGAGGAAACCCGTGATTTACTCAATCATGAAAGCTTGGCTCAAATGAAAGCATCGGCCTTTGTGATCAATTGTGCACGAGGTGGTGTGGTTAATGAATCGGCATTAGCCGAGGCATTAAAATTAGGGACGATCGCAGGCGCAGCAACCGATGTCTTGACGGTTGAGCCACCCAAGCAGGGTAATGTGCTGCTCGACCCAAGTATTCCAAATTTAATTATTACTCCACATAGTGCATGGGGAAGCGTCGATGCGCGACAACGCATTGTGCAGCAATTGGTGGAAAATGTAGAAGCCTTTAAAGCGGGAATGGTCATTCGGCAGGTCAATTAAAATCGAGTTTAAGGAACATTATTTTTGAACAATGCTCCATATAAATAGGGATGTCTATGCAGGTCGATCTTGCCAATAAAAAAAGTTTAAGAATATTTTGCATGCTGATTCTCTTTACCGCATGCATTACTTGGGCATGGTACAGTTATGTACTAAATATCAGTGAAAATTATTTATTCCAGAATCCTGATTTTGAAGTTCATAAATTCATGCCGACCTTACAAGTTGTGCTGGTTTCGGTATTTTTTATTGCGCATTTCGTCTTGGCGCTTATTGATTTTTTAAATCGCTATTGGTACTGGGGGCTATGGCTTGTTGTAGTGCCTATTATTGTGGGACAGGTCTATTTTTCCGTCTTTGGAGAGGTTGCGCATATTGATCGTTTATCAGTCTGGGTTGACTATCCATTTTGCCTGTTGATGCTTATTCAAATCTGTACAGCATCGTTTGTACGTAGGCGATATCTCAAACCTGCTCCTTAATGCTTAATTTAATAGCTAAATTTGAGTTGATGAAATTCACCTATTCGCTAGGTAGATCTTAGAGAATATGTAAAGGAAGCTTCTAGCAATTTTTCAAAAATTTAGCATTGAAATGATTTTTGATCCGCTCAAATTCAAGTTCAGTCTTGATACTGTTTGGCATCATGATTCGTAAATAACTTTTTTCGAGTTTAAAAGGCTCTTTGGTATTGGGTACAGGATTAAAGCCACCATTTGGGTAGATCAAATTTGTCTCATAGGCACGTAAAATCTGATCATTGTGAAAATAGAAACTTGTTAGGGATTGATTGGATTCACCAAAAAGATAAAGATTAATTTTGCATTGACCATCGAGTTGATACAGTGTCGCTTCATTGCCTTCAGTCGATTTGTATTCTTCGTCATCTAGCATCTCTAAGGTTTGTAATAATTTACCTTCGGCATCATGGTTATATTGGTATGAATCGTACAATTGGGGAAAAATAGTTTGCAACTGTGGATAACTTTTCAACAATTGTGGAAAACGTTGTAAGCCAATCACAGAGCCAACACAGAGCAGAATGCCAAGCAAGATACCAAATAAAATTCGCATTTTTTCTCATTAATTCATTGTTTTTATAGGCATAGGCCAAAGACCAAAAGCATTCAATTTTGGTTTTAAAAAAGCCCAACCAAAGTTGAGCTTTTAAATGTAGTGTTAAATTATAAATCAGTCACAGGATAGGTTGTAGACGTCGAACTCGAAGGATAGCTACTTTGAGGATATTGATTGTTATTTTGCCCCGCATTGTTGCTCGGAGCCGTATTGATCGTATTTCCTGAAGACGGTTCACTCAACGACTGTTGGCTAATGGGCGCAGGTTGGCTAGTTTTACCTGTAATATTTTCACGGGTTTGTTTCAATTTTTCATTGACGTTTTGAGTGGCTTGCTGTGCGCCCTGATCAACCTGTTGCACTGTATTTTGAGTAGCAGTTTTCGTATTGTCCCAAGCTTGGTCAACCGAAGGCTTAATTTTAGAAATTCCACGTTCAGTCATTTCACCAATATTTTTAGCAGCACCGACCACGCCTTCTTGGGCTTTATAGGCCCACACATGCAATAAATTTGGATTATCGCCATAAGGGCTCACAGGTTTTTTCGCTTGTTGCTCAGTACTTTGCGCTGTTGTGTTTTCTTGTGCCCAAAGCATGGGTGTCGTGAATATTAAGCTTAGGCATAACGTTGCTTTTAATGAAATCTTCACAGCTTCACCTCTGAATTTTATAGATTTTCTATCTGATGAACGGTTTTAACGCATTATAGGAAAAATTGCAGCGAAAAAAACTTGCCGTAGCAAAATCAATACAGCAAATGACAGCTTTGTACACGTTTGTATTTTGCATAAGGTAAAAAAGGCCCACCGAAGGGTGAGCCTACTCTCTGGAGGAGAGGGGATGAAAGCCAGTTTATTTATTTGTGAGCACCTAAGCTGGCTTCATGTGAGCTATGGACTTCAGCTTGTGCGACAGGCGTTTGCAACTGTACATTGCTACTGCCACTCACATTGGCTTGTTGACCTTTTTGGAAATTCGCCTTGGTTTGTTGCCATTTTTCACTGGCAAATTGGCGACCTTCCTGAGCTTTTTCACCTAAATAGCTCTTGGTTTGATCAACTTTATTGTCGACATTGCTTTTACGTTCATCGAGTTTTGCTTTGTCTTTTGCAGCTTTTTCATCGAGCTGTGCTTTACGCTCATCAAGCTTAGCTTTATTTTGCTCAGCTTTGGCATCGATCTTGGCTTTCGCTGCATCTGATTTTTCATCTTTAGACTGTTTTAGGTCAGCCCATTTATTTTTAGCATCTTGCTTTTTGTCTGCACTGAATTCTTTGGTGTCTTGCCATTTTTTTTGGGTGAAGGTTTTGGTCTTATCGACGCCTTTCTCAATTTTGTCACCCGCTGTATGCGCAGACTGATTAATGTCTTGTTTTAGATTTTGCAGTACAGACGGTTGCTGTGTTTCAACTTTCGCATTGGCTTCTACTGCGGTGTTCGCAAATAGTGGAGTGGTTGCGAATAATGCTGCGGTGATCAGTGTTGTTTTAAATAAAGGTTTCATCTTTGCATTTGTCCTCTTTTATTGAACGCTGCTGTTGCACTCAGCATTAGCGCTTTTGGAGCAGAGGACATCTTAAGAGTAAAAAAAAGCAAAAAGTGGTTTTGTGCGATAAGTCACACAATGCGATAACAGCTCAGATACGCGGAAGTTTGAAGTGTGGAAACTTGGTTAAGTTAATGCAGTATTGTAATTTTATGAAAATACAGTGGCTTATGTGTGTTTTGCGCGTTGCTGTGGTGTGGTTCTAGTTACGATTTTCATGATTAAAAATTATGGGTTTGAACAGATTATGGTTCAAGATTCAACGAAAAATGAAACCATACCTCCATTTTGGAGATATGGTTTTTATTATTTATTCACATTGTGTAAGCGCATCTTTTGCAAAATGACCGCGTAATGCAAGGAAGTTCTTTTGTACATCCGCCGCATTTAAATCAAAATTGTGCGCTGAACTTGTACCATCTTTGGCAAAGGTTGCTGTACCACCTGAAATAAGGGTTAAGCCTTTAAATGACCACTGTTCAACCGATTTTGCTTCTTCTAAATTGCCTGTAAATTCAATCACGCATTTATCTACAAATTTAGTCAGTTTTGCTTTGTTATCTGTGGTATCTGGGTAGACATCAATGTTTTGAACTTCTTGTAATACACCTGTTTCAAGTTGTGGAATTGTTGGTGCAGATGTACATGCAGAAAGTGTTAGACCCGCAAGACCAGTCAAAAGGAATGCTTTCAATTTCATAAGTTTCATTCTTGTTGAGTGTTGTTGGATTGAGTATAGGGAATTGGTGAATTATTGGCTATAGATTTAAGTCTTAAGCCTCAATTCAACTTCATTTACTTAATATTTAACGTTTATAGGCCGCACTTCCTGGACCAACGGCATTGATGCTGACTTGGCGTGATGGATGGGTGCTTTTTTGATAATAGACTTTCGAATTTGGTCCATAAATATTGATTTTATTGACTGATTCTACATAGACCGTCGTATTTGGACCTGCAACCGTAATCATCGGGCAACTGCCTTTTAGAGTAATACGGCTATCTGGAGCAGGAATATTCACTGAGCGTCCTGCGCAATCATAACTTGCAACGGTATCGGGTGAAGAAATGCTGATTTGGGAATGAGTCATTTCCGTTCCAGCATTTGCAGAAGAAAAAGATAGAATCAATAGTCCAAAGCTAAGTAATTTTTTATTCATCATCGGTATTTCATTTTATTCAGGTTGAGTTATTTTTAGCATGCCGAGATTTATTTGCTCAAGTTTTATTCATCTTTATTTAAAACGAGATATTGAGTGCAATGCCAGATCTTTTTCACATTGATGTATTAAGAAGTGATTTCGCTTGGTGATTTATCTAATGTTTCAAACCGTCTCATTGAATTATCAGTACGTTATCCTAAATATACAATGAAGCCTTAGCTGGTTTATTTAGCGATTAAAGTTTTGGCAAAAAGAACAACAACACAAGGCCACCCAATACTCCACCGATAATGAGCCAATCTTTCTTACGCATATCAGCAACACGAATTATTGAAAAATACAGACTGCTAAAAAATAGAAAAACAAAGACAAATAACACAAGGGGGTTATTGAATATAAATTTAGTACTGCCAAATAAAACGAAAATGGTTGTGCTCGACAACCAATACACCAAACTTAAAACAAATTTTGAAAGCGTTAAGTAACGCACAGTGCGGTCTAATCTGGGCAAAGTCACCGCAACGATGATGATTCCAATAAATCCACCCAAAACAGAAATAATCAAAAAGAATAAAGCACCCATATCTGGCTTGTTTGGAATGTATGGATAAACCTTCCAAAGGTAAAAGCTGCATGCCATCAGTACTGCATGTAAGATAAAAAGATAGAGATCTGGGCGGTAAGGATGATTAGCTGTAATATTTTTCATATATTGTTCTTATCAAAAAATCCCGCTATTTCTAACAGGATTTTACCTAGATTTCAAACGGCATAAAAAAACCCGCTTTAAAGCGGGTTTTTAATGAATACTTAAACTTAGTGTTGAAGTACCGAAATATCAGCCACTTTCGTGAACAAGTCACGAAGCTGTGCAAGCATACGTAAACGGTTCGCTTTTAGGTCAGCATCATCTGCCATCACCATTACACCGTCAAAGAATGCATCGACTGGCGCACGAAGTGCAGCAAGTGCAGAAAGGGCAGCAGTGTAGTCCTTCGCAGCAAATAACGGCTCAACTACAGGTGTGATTTTTGCAAGTTCAGCGAACAATGCTTTTTCAGCATCTTCAACCAAGTTTGCTTCAACCACAGCACCTTCAGGCGCAGCTTCTTTCGCAAGAATATTGGCAACACGTTTGTTTGCAGCAGCAAGTGCAGCAGCTTCAGGGAGGTCACGGAAATGATTTACCGCATTTACACGTTTGTCAAAATCGAGTGGTGATTTTGGAGAAAGTGCTTGAACAGCTTGAATCACATCTACAGCCACGCCTTGGTCTTCGTATTTCGCACGGTAACGACCTTCAAGGAATGCAACAGCATCCGCCAAAGTCTTATCGTGATCTTTTAATACATCGCCATAAGCAGCAAGTGCAAGTTTGATTAGATCTTCAATCGAAACATCTAAATCATTTTCAGTCACAAGACGCAAGATACCAATGGCTGAACGGCGTAGTGCAAACGGGTCTTTAGAACCTGTCGGCGCCTGACCAATACCAAAAATACCTGTCAATGTATCTAAACGGTCAGCAAGCGCAAGCGTAGTACCTGTTTTGGTTTTAGGTAAAAGGTCACCTGCAAATTTAGGTAAGTATTGTTCACCTAAAGATTCAGCGACTTCATCATTTTCGCCTTCAATACGTGCGTAGTAAGTACCGGCAATACCTTGAAGCTCAGGGAATTCACCCACCAACTCAGAGGTTAAGTCGCATTTTGCAAGGAGTGCAGCTTTTTCAGCATCTGCTGGGTTTGCACCAGTGATTGCAGAAAGTGCAACAGCCAAAGTCGCGATACGTTCAGACTTGTTCCATAGTGTGCCAAGTTCTGCTTGGAAGACCATGTTTGCAAGTTTCTCTTTACGAGATGCAAGCGGTTGCTTTTGATCTTGTAAGAAGAAGAATTCAGCATCTGACAAACGAGGACGTACAACTTTCTCGTTACCTTCAATAATTTGAGTCGGGTCTTTAGACTCAATGTTTGACACTGTAATGAAGTAAGGTTGAAGTTTATTGTCGCTATTCACTAAGCAGAAATATTTTTGGTTGTCCTGCATCGTCGTGATGAGTGCTTCTTGCGGCACAGCAAGGAAACGTTCTTCAAAGCTTGCACGAAGCGCAACTGGCCATTCAACCAATGCTGTTACTTCGTCACGTAAGTCCGCAGGGACAATCGCAATGGCATTTACTTCATCAGCCAAAGTTTTGACTTGTTGGTCGATGATGGCTTGGCGCTCTTCAAAGTTTGCAATCACTTTTGCAGTACGCAGGGCATCAAGATAAGCATCGGCATTTACAAGTGTAATTGCTTCAGGAGCATGGAAACGGTGACCATAAGTCACGTTACCTGCTTGGTGATCCTGAATGGTTGCTTCAATTACATCACTGTCTTTCAACAACACAACCCATTTTACAGGACGTACAAACTCAGTACGGCTTGCCGCAGAACGCATGCGTTTTGCGATAGGTAGGTTATCTAAAGCGTGTTGTAAAATTTGAGGAAGTAAAACATCAAGGCTTTGACCTTTTACATCTTTTAAGTAGCACACTTTTTCAACTTTACCTGCTTGGAAAGTTGAAACTTGATCAACCGTAATGCCTTGACCGCGCATAAAGCCTTCAAGTGCTTTAGTCGGTTTGCCTTCGGCATCAAACGCTGCTTGCTTCGCAGGGCCGTCGAAACGTTTTTGAGTGTCGGCTTGCGCAGCATCGACATTCACAATTTTAAGTGCAAGGCGGCGTGGTGCTGCATATGCTTCGATTGAATCGAATGCTAGACCTGCGTCTTTTAAGCCTTTTACCGTTTCTGTATGAAGCGCATCACGTAATTTTTTTAAGCTTTTTGGTGGAAGTTCTTCGCAGCCTAATTCGAACAATACTGTATGTTTAGACATTATTTGCTCTCCTTAGATTCTACTTTTGCTTCAGCTTCAACTTGTGCTTTTAACTGAGCTAATACTTCATCACGTAAAGCAGGTTCTGCCATTGGGAAGCCCAGCTTCGCACGCGCAGCAACATAACTTTGCGCAATCGCACGAGCCAATGTACGTACACGTAAAATATAACGTTGACGTTCAGTTACTGAAATTGCGCCACGTGCATCAAGCAAGTTAAAGCTATGCGATGCTTTAATCACTTGTTCGTATGCAGGAAGTGGAAGTTCAGCTTCCATCAAGCGAGTTGCTTCAGCTTCATAGAAGTCAAATAGGTCAAACATTTTTTCAACATTGGCATATTCAAAGTTGTAAGTGGATTGTTCAACTTCGTTTTGGTGGAACACATCGCCATAGGTCACTGTACCGAATTGACCTTTGGTCCAAACTAAATCGTAAACTGAGTCTACACCTTGGAGGTACATCGCTAGACGTTCTAGACCGTAAGTGATTTCGCCAGTTACAGGGTAGCATTCAACACCACCGACTTGTTGGAAGTAAGTGAACTGAGTCACTTCCATACCATTTAACCAAACTTCCCAACCTAAGCCCCAAGCACCCAGTGTTGGAGATTCCCAGTTGTCTTCCACGAAACGAATGTCGTGAACAAGGGTATCAATACCAATGGCTTTTAATGAATCTAAGTACAACTGTTGGATGTTGTCTGGGTTTGGCTTCAACACGACTTGGAACTGGTAGTAGTGTTGTAGACGATTCGGGTTCTCACCATAACGGCCATCTTTAGGACGACGAGAAGGCTGAACATAAGCCGCGTTCCAAGTTTCAGGGCCTAAAGCACGTAGGAAAGTTGCAGTGTGGAATGTCCCTGCACCCATTTCCATATCGTAAGGTTGTAACACTACACAACCTTGTTCAGCCCAGTAGTTTTGTAAGGCAAGAATTAAGCCTTGAAATGTATCAATATGCGATATGGCGCGACTCATGTAGCATCCATTAAAATTAGTGAAAAATTGGCTCTAAGTATAAGGATTTTGCAGAGGAGTGGCAAAGGCTACTTGGTTCCTTTTAAGATTTTAATAGCGCTATTTATTTTTTGAGTTTTAGCTTTGGTTGCAATGTTGAAAAACTCCAAAAAATAATGGAAAGAACAAAACTAACGATCGCTATGAATAAGGAAAATGCTGTGTCCCACACTGTTCGACCAACAGATTCGAAAATTGGAAATCCATAGTAGAAATTTTGAAAAGTTGTAATGAAAAAGTAGATCATGACTAGGGTTAGATGCGCACCTAACCATATAAAAGGAAAAATAAATAATTTTTTGGCTATAAGAATTTGGCAAATTTTAAGTAAAATTGGATACAAGATAACGTAATAAATTCCAGCAAAAGTTCCTACAATTTCTAAAACATCAAGCTTGAATGAACCATTAATTAAAAAATATCCAATGAAAAGTAGTATAGGAATAAGTGGTGATAAAATAAGTGCTTCTTTAGGTTTGAAATTAAAAGGTTTTTCTGTATTCATTATCTGTATTTTATATAATTTTTCGATTTAAACATTTTAAATTTTAAACAAGTGATTGTCTAGATAATGAATCTTATACATAATGAACCGTGTTTTGATGAAATATATGTAAGTAAAATTTAAAAATTATTTGAAAAAATCTATAAAATTATGAGCTTAAAAAAATATTACCTCCTACTTGGTGTCGTTTTTCTGATTTTTATCGGTTTTTCGAGTGTAAAAAATAACCTTAACTATCTTAAAGCTGCTTTTAAATACAAGACACAGGAACTTAAAGGCGATGATTTAAATCGCTATGCTGCTTTACTCTACTATAAAAATATCTATGAAGGCGTTAGAAATCGAGATGAGGATGAAAATGATCAGCCGACTGAACAAGACATAAAAATCGAAAAACTATTTGAAAAAGCATCTCAGCAAGGAAGTCCACTCGCCAAATTAAATTTAGCAAGACTTTATGCATATAAGCATGATCCAGAGCTGTATCCTGAAATTTTTAGATTAGTAAAAGAGTCTGCCGAGTCGGGTAATGCTGATGCTCAGTTTAAACTTGGAGAGTCCTATCATTCAGGATTAGGTACAGAAGTTGATTTTCAACAAGCTAAATATTGGTATGAAAAGGCGATTGCTCAAGGTAATCCAGCAGCAATGAACAATTTGGGTGTACTTTACCAAAGAGGATTAGGAGTTGAAAAAAATGGAAAAATCTCAACCGAATGGTACATTAAGTCAGGTAATTTAGGATATTCACAAGGTCTTGAGAATATGTTTCAAAATTATTATCACGGTTTAAATGGACTGCCTCAAGATGAGGAAGAGGCGATAAAATGGCGTGAAAAATGCTATTACAGAACGGATGAAATACCGATTCAACCTGTCTTTGGTCTCAAATTGGAAGAAGAAGAAACTTATTTAAATAAATGCAAAAATATTGTGGATTAGTAAGAGGGTAAAAGCTATGGGATATGAACGTTAAAATAGAATAACCTTAAAATTCCATCTGATGCTGATGAAATTTTAGGACTAAATCTCCTATAATTTCTCATCCTCAAAAAATCAGGCATGACCATGTTTCACGCAAAATCAGCTTGGCTCAATACGCTTAAACCCAACTTTAAAGTTCTGCCTTTAAAAGACCGCATCCTGTGTGGGGTAGGTGCTTTGCTGGGCCTGAGTATTTCTTCGCTGATCAGTTGGCTGGCGCTAGATGACTTAAATGCGTGGTATATCGCCCCGATGGGCGCATCGTCCGTACTGCTCTTTGCTGTACCTGCCAGCCCATTGGCACAGCCGTGGAATATGGTAGTCGGTAATAGTCTTGCGGCCTTGATTGGCGTGACGTGTGCGATGTTTATTCCTAATTTAACCGAAGCATTTAGTATCGCGGTTGCATTAGCGATTATCTTAATGATGACCACAGACTCATTGCATCCACCAAGTGGAGCCGTGGCGATTACAGCGGTATTGGGCGGAGAGGCAGTCCATGATTTAGGCTATGCCTTTCTTTTTTATCCAGTCCTTTTAAATTCGGTCCTCTTGATGGTGGTTGCTATCATTTATAACCGATTACTAGGCAAGCAGTATCCACAAAAAGCACAAGTCAATACTCGGACGACAGATCCAACACCGACACAAAAAGTGTCGATTCAGCCAGCGGATATTCAGCAAGTCTTAGAACAGCAAAGTCAGTTGCTTGATATTAGTGAATATGACTTACAAAAAATTATTTTAGAAGCACAGCAATTAGCCAGTCGTCGTGGCCTAAGCCAGTTTCATTGTCGTGACATCATGAGTCAGCAAGTGATTACCCTGCGTGCAGAAGATGATATTCAGTCAGCATTGGAAAAGTTTAAACAAGTCAATTTGATGAGTTTGCCTGTGGTGAGTGATTTGGATCGCTTGGTGGGAAATTTGGCTTTATATGATGTGGTGGAATGGTTTAAACGTGCCGCAGACCCCAAAGCCAGTTGGGAAAATCACGTTTATCAAATTATGAATCCCAAAGTGGTGACCGTGCAGCCGGATCAACCCATTCAAGATTTAGTGCCTTATTTTGTGGAAAGATCTTTTAATTATATTCCAGTCGTTGAGCAAAAACGGTTGGTGGGAATGATTAGCCGTGCCGATATGATTGCCGCCTTATATCAACAGCTAAATCAGCAAACAAAATCTTAAGCCTTAAACTTTGATTTAAATTCATCAGACTTAAATATGGCTTTGCCAATATATAGGCAAAAAAAAAGCTACGGAATCTTGGGGGAGAAACCGTAGCGACCAAACTGGGTCAAAGGATTTTAACGTCTGTCATCATTCACAGTACGAATCGGGTCTGAATAGCCATTGGTACGGAAAAAGTTATCTTGTGCTTTAGGCATGACTAACCATAAAACCAAGTACACCAAAATACCGGGAAAGGCTGCGCTTAAGCATGATACAAAGATAAAAATAATACGCAGTAAATTTGCGTTCCAACCAAAACGTTCAGCAATACCCCCCATCACACCAGCAATCATGTTAGAGCGGTTTGAGCGATATAAACCAACATTGGCCATTCAGGTCTCCTTCAAAAAAGAATAAATTTGAATATTTCCAAATTCATATTATAGAAATGGTGACAAGCTTTGCGATTTAAAGGGTGCAGAAAAAAAATTAAGTAAAGTTATGTAATTTGAAGAATTGGTTTGATTAGTTTGCCTTTAAAATAGCTTGAGTGTTAATTAAATATCAACGATAACAATGAGATATGATTAACATATATCGCAAATATATGTATACAGCGTTGATTATTTGATTACAATATTAAGTCAGCAAGAACTGAAAAAACCAATGAATGATTGGTCTTGGCACATTATATGAAAACATCGGCTTCACCTTTTTTGATGAAATTTGCATATCTTTCAGTGTTTGCAGGAGTGTTCAGCCTCTCTTTTATTGGTTGTAGTCCAACGCATCAACCCGCAGCGGAAAAGGGTGAAAGTTCAGCATCAACTGTCGCATCGGAAGTTCAAGCGAAGCAAGATCATGGAAAAAAATTAACCCAAGTGGCAGGGCAGGCGACATTGCCGAATGACGAGGACATAAAGTCAGCTCCTGTTCCTGAGCATGCCAAAATTTTTATTGGACGTTTTCATGCCAAAGTAAAATGCGATGACAGTTTTATTCCATGCCCAGAAGGCGATGCAGAGTTCATTCTTAACTTATTGCCAGATGGCACGGTACACCGCAGTATTATTCAAATTGGAAAAGTGTTTGCTGAAAAAACCAATACGTCAGGCATTAATGTGAAATATCGTAAGGATACGTGGAGTGTCAATGAAGCACATACCGAGCTGGTGGTTCATCGAAAAGAAGGCGTGAATTTTTATTATCACGTGATTAATGAAAATAAAATCACCATGGATTTAGACAAAATACGTCAAGGTGAAGTTGATCGAAATCAGGAATTATTTTCCAAGGGTTATCCTCAGCCGCAACATGCCTATACCTTGGTGAAAGACCCAAATTAAATACTGCGAATGAAGTAAATAAAATTATAAATTGCGTTTGAGCGTCGGCGTGAAATTCGCAAATCTTGGCTAATCGAATGCAACTAGCTTATAAAAAATTGAATTATTAATACGACATAGAATTGGTGGGTTGTGTGGGGTTCGAACCCACGACCAATAGATTAAGAGTCTACTGCTCTACCAACTGAGCTAACAACCCTGAGAAAATTTTAAAAGAGCATTTTAAAATTTTAGCAAGATAAACGAAGCACGTAGTTTTGAATACTAGGGAATATTTGTTATCTAAAATTTTTCAGGTCAAATACTTCATCTAGCAAGACAAGAATGATACTTCGCAACATCGCTATAGCAAAATTTCGAGAATGGCGAATCAAAACCAGTAATGGTGATGGTTTGTCTTGGTCGGAACCTGCAGGTTTCTTTTTCTTCAACTGCCGGAAGAAAGAAGCCCTAAGAAAGAATGGTGGGTCGTCCGCGACTCGAACGCGGGACCAATAGATTAAAAGTCTACTGCTCTACCAACTGAGCTAACGACCCTTAGGGGGTATGCACAAGATTGTAATCTAAAACTGGCATTTTAGAAAGATGGTGGGTCGTCCGCGACTCGAACGCGGGACCAATAGATTAAAAGTCTACTGCTCTACCAACTGAGCTAACGACCCTTAGGGGGTATGCACAAGATTGTAATCTAAAACTGGCATTTTAGAAAGATGGTGGGTCGTCCGCGACTCGAACGCGGGACCAATAGATTAAAAGTCTACTGCTCTACCAACTGAGCTAACGACCCATCTTGTGGTATCGAAGGAAATGGTGGGTCGTCCGCGACTCGAACGCGGGACCAATAGATTAAAAGTCTACTGCTCTACCAACTGAGCTAACGACCCATTTCGCTTGATGGTGCGTATTGTAGCAAGATCTGCTTCAAGCGCAAGTAAAAAATCATAAACTTGCTTGTGTTTGATTATAAATACAACAAAGTAGCTCATTTTAGCGGATATCTGTCGCTAAAATGAGCGCTATTTGCTTAAAAACGGTATTTATATGCCTGAATATTGGCATAAATTTCAGGAGTTAAATCACAGTAAGCAGTTGCATTTGGCAGCAATACCAATAAACGTTCATCAGTTTGCTTAGGATCAAAAGCTTGTTCTTTCAGCTTGTTTTTTTGGTATTTAAATGTGCCTGTGGTTTCGACTTTTTTCTGTACACGTAAAAATACCGGTACAGCATACGCTGGTAAGCATTTTTTAAATTGTAGAACCATTTCACTACAATCTTGTTCGTTGAGTTCGGCACCATCGGTGAGCGTGATGGCAGCCATACCTGCACGGCCATTGGTATCTGGAATTTCTACGCCATAAACCACAGCTTCAGCAATTTTATCGTACTCACTCACCATGTTTTCAACTTCAGTGGTTGAAACGTTTTCACCTTTCCAGCGGAAAGTATCGCCTAGACGGTCGACAAATTGTGCATGACGGAAGCCAATGTCACGAACCAAGTCACCAGTGTTGAAGTATGAATCACCATGCTTGAATACATCTTTCATAATGACGGATTTGTTTTTTTCCGTGTCGGTATAGCCATCAAAAGGTGAGCGACGGGTAATTTTACCGATGAGTAAGCCAACTTCGCCTTTTTTAACTTTAATGCAGCGACCTTTAGCATCATGTACAGCTTCATTTTTTTCTTTATCAAACTGAATAATCGCATAAGGCGTTGGTGAAAAACCAACAGTGTTGTCAAAGTTAAATACATTACTAAAGCCGACGTTGCCTTCACTTGAAGCATAGAGTTCAAGGACTTCTTCGACCCCAAAGCGTTCTTTAAACTTATCCCAAATGTTTGGTCGCATGCCGTTACCAATCATTTTTTTCACACGATGGCCTTTTTCAAGGTCTGAATGTGGAGCATCCATCAAATAACGGCAAAGCTCGCCCACATAGCCAATGGCTGATGCATCAAATTTTTGTACATCTTTCCAAAACGATGAAGTTGAAAACTTGCGACGCAGGGCAAGGGTGGCGCTACCAGCAATCACCCCACACCAACAAACTACAGTGCCTGTAGCGTGATAGAGCGGCAAGGTCACATACATCACATCATCTTTATTCAGATTGAGAACGTGCCCATAAGTTCCATAAGCCAAAGTCCAACGGCTGTTGGTGAAAATCACCGCTTTAGGTAAGCCTGTTGTCCCAGAGGTGTAGATATAAAATAGGCCGTCTTTGCCTTTTACACTTGCAGTGGTGGGCGTGTTGAACTTTGGAAATTCATCAATCGCTTCTGCAAGATTTAAGAAGCCTTTAGGTGCTTGACCAGCATCTACACGAGTGGCTTGATCTGCGAACCAATGTAAACGATCTGCAGCTACACTGAGATCACCACGAATTTCTTCTACAGCTTGACGGCATTCTTCGCCCACAATTACCGCAATTGGGTTCACTAAGTTGATGCTGTGTGTCAGGACTTTGCCGACTTGTGATGTGTTGACCAAAGCACTGGTGACGCCAATTTTGGCTAAAGCAACGATGGTTGCCACGAGTTCAGATCGGTTTTCGATCATCACCGCAATCACATCACCTTTTTTTGCGCCCAGTGCAAGGTAATAGTGACCAATTTGATTGGCCCATTCATTGAGTTCGTTATAGGTATATTTTTGCTCTTCAAAATAAAGCGCATAACCTTTAGGATTACGCTTTACGGCTTTTTCAAATGCAATTCCCAAGCCTGCGGAAGTATTTGGGGTACGTAAATAGGCTTGCTTTAGACCACTCAACAGGTTGGGTACTTTGCTAATGAACGCGGGAATTTTTGCTGCAACATCAGCAATCCCAATAAGGTCGTGTTGTGTAGTTTGGCTCATGTGAATCCTATTTATTTTTCGTAATCCGATACGGTCTATTTCTTTGCAATGAAATTTGCAGCAAATTCTACAATTGTCTTTTAATCGTTTCGATCTAGTGCAATCAACCTAATTTGACAAAAGTATCAAAAAAAAACCAGTCACCGAAATGACTGGATTTTTTTATTCACCTGCAAAATAGCAAATTACTGCTCAGTTGCGGTGTTTGCTTTTTTCGGTGGACGACCGCGAGGACGACGAGGGCGTGCAGGTTTTTCACCTTCAGCGGCCGAGTTTTCGTCTACAGGAACCTCAACTTTCTTTTCCGCTTCAACGGCTTGAGCTTTTTCTTCTACTGGTTTAGTAGGAGCTTCAGACACTTCTTCCGTCTTTTCAGGTTGCGCACTCACATCCAGTTCAGCTTGAATGGGTGTCAGTACTTCAGCTTGAACGGGTTCAGGTGCTTCAGTTTGACCTGCAACGTCGGATACATTGGCTTCAACTGTAGCAGCTTTAGCTTCTGCAACTACAGGCGCCTCAATAGCAGTGTCTGCGACAGGCGTAGCTTCCACCTCAGCATGTGCTTTTGCTTGGTCTTGTTTCGCTTGTTCAGCGGCAAGTTTAGCAAGGCGACGACGCTCACGTGGGTCATTAGCAACACGTTTATCTGACACAGGCTTTGGTGGTGTCAAATCCAACATTGGCGCTGGTTCAGCTTCAGGTGCAGCTTTTGTAACTTGAACATCACGAGTGACAGGCTTTTTCTCTACAGCTGCTTCAGCTGCAGGTGCAGTCAAAGTCGCGGCATATTCTTCCGTGAATTTTTGCAATGCACGGTTGAATGTTGGAATTAAGCCAAATTGCTCAATTAGTACTGAGCAGTCTTCGCCGTATACATGCTTAATCAAGCTGCTTATAGTGTATTGACCTAGTGTCGGCACTTGAGATGGCGAAATTTTCGGAGCCTGTGCTTGTTGAGCACGAGCTTCACGCTGTTCACGGCGGCGCTGACGAGGGTCATTGCTTGCACGAGACGGTTTTTGCTGCGCATGCTGTGGTTTATGCGCTGCTTCTCTTGTTTCAGTCGCAGGTTTTTCCACTTTTTCTGCTTCAACGACAGCGGCTTTTTGGACTACTGGGGTTTCTACAGGTTTTTCAACTGCCGGGGCAGTATTTAGCGCTACGATTTCGCTTTGAGCTTGATCAACATTTACTACAAGTGCTGTTGGCATCACGTCTTGACGTGGTGCATCAACAACTTCAACTTTAGGTTGACGTTGATTGCGGTTTTCAGGTTGTTGCTCAGTTGCAACTTCCTGAGCAATCGCTTGCTCGTTCAATACGCTTTGATCGCGGTGGCGATTTGGGCGATTTGGACGTTGTTGGTTGTTGCGGTCACGACGTGGAACAGACTGCGGTTGCTCATTATTTTGAACATCTTGCTGTACTTGTTCGTTGTTGTGTTGACGGCGTGAGTTACGGCGGTTTTCACGTTGGTCTTGACGGTTGTCTTGGCGCGGTTCATGACGTTCAGAACGTTGCTCTTGGCGTTCGTTTTGACGTGCTTCGTTATTACGCTGTTCTTGACGGTCTTGACGTGAAGGTTGTAACACTTCTTCATGAACTTGATGCGGTTGAGCTTCTTGTTCACGTGGTTCTTTATGCTTAGTACGCTTTTTGTTGTGACGTTTTTCTTCACGGTCAGCTTTTTCTGAATGGCTGTCACGTTCTTGTTTGTGCACAACAGAAGAAGGCGCAAGGTAAGCATTATTGTCTACGACAACAACAGGCGCTGCCGATGCAGGGGTAATTTGACCAAACTGGCCACGGCTTGCAGCACCGCTATTTACCATTTGTTCAATTGCAGCAGCGGCATTGTTTGCAGTACGCGACTGGTCAACGGTTGCAGCTTGTTTTTGAACAAATAAGTTTTCTAACCATGCACATGGACTAGATGATGCTGCAGGAGCGGCAACTTGTGCAGGTGCTTGTTGAGCAGCAACGGGTTGTTGCTTATTCTTTTTGTGGCCTTTTTCTTGTTGTTGTACAGGTGCTTGTTGCTGAGCAGCAGCGGCCTGTTCTTCACCTAAATGCCATTCAGATGCTTCGTAACCCAATTCTTTTTCGCTAGAACGTGTCGCTTCAGTGCGTTCATAGCTTGTCGGTGCAAAACCTTCTGGGTTATACGAAATTTCGTAATGTGGTGTTTCTAGGTGAGGGTGTGGAAGTACAGTCACACGAACATTTGAAGTTTGCTCAAGATATACAAGGCTGTGACGCTTTTCATTCAATAAGAATGCAGCAATTTCAACAGGCACTTCAACTTGAACTTCACCATGGCGTTCGCGTAGCGCAATTTCTTCCACTTTACGCATAATTGAAAGTGATAAAGAACGTAAGTCACGTACCATACCTGTACCATGACAGCGTGGGCACACATAACCGGTGGCTTCTTCAAGCGATGGACGTAAGCGTTGACGACTCATTTCCATCAAACCAAAGCGTGACAATTGACCGAATTGGATACGCGCACGGTCACTTTGTGTTGCTTCACGAAGTTTAGCTTCAACCATACGTTGGTTACGGTCTTTGGTCATGTCGATGAAATCGATCACAACTAAACCACCGATATCACGTAAACGTAATTGGCGAGCAATTTCTTCTGCAGCTTCAAGGTTGGTATTGAGCGCCGTATCTTCTACATCGCTACCACGTGTTGATTTTGCAGAGTTAATATCAATTGAAACCAATGCTTCAGTTTGGTCAATCACAATTGAACCACCAGAAGGAAGTTTTACTTCACGTTCATAGGCAGTTTGGATTTGACTTTCAATACCAAAATGAGCGAATAACGGTTCATTTAACGTATAGGTTTTTAATTTGTCGATTTGACGTGGCATCACCGCTTTAACAAAGTTATACGCTTCATTATACGCTTGCTCAGAGTCAATCAGAATTTCAGCAACATCATCACGTAAATAGTCACGAATTGCACGTGTAACCACACCGGCTTCTTGGTGAACCAACATTGGTGATGGACCTGAACTTGATGTGCTTTGGATTTGTGCCCAAAGGTCAAGCAAGTGTTGCAGGTCAAGTTGGAGTTCTTCTTGAGAGCGGCCGATCCCTGCAGTACGTACAATCACGCTCATGCCACGAGGGACATTTAAAGACGCCAACATTTCTTTCAATTCTTCACGAACTGAACCTGAAATTTGACGGCTAATACCGCCACCTTTCGGGTTGTTTGGCATTAAGACCAAATAACGGCCAGCAAGTGAGATAAATGTAGAAAGGGCAGCACCTTTATTACCACGTTCTTCTTTTTCCACTTGAACTAAAAGCTCAGTGCCTTCAGTGATCAATTCGCGGATGTTTGAAGTTTGGCGAGGATCTGCTTTGTAATAAGAGTTAGCAATTTCGCGCATCGACAAGAAGCCTTGACGACCTGCACCGTATTCAACAAATACAGCTTCTAAAGACGGCTCTACGCGAGTCACATGACCTTTATAGATATTCGATTTTTTTTGTTCACGGGTACGATTCTCTAAGTCAAAATCGTAAAGACGCTGACCAGTGACAAGTGCAACGCGAATTTCTTCGGCATGTGTTGCATTAATCAACATACGTTTCATGGGTGTAACACCTAATAGTGATACACAGAAGAACATCGCCTGACTCGTAGCGAGCATCAGATAGCATGGATCAAGTTGCACAGATCGAAAAACATCATCTGTGCATGTGTACCGACCTTCTTTGGGTGGGCAACGGTTTTTGATTCACGTATTGATGATGGCAATACGGCTTCAATCTTTTAAACGATTAAAGTCACCTGAACGCGTTTCACTGGCGGACAAACGGTGCATTGGATGTGAGTAACTTTCACTGTCACATTGCTCGAAGAGCATCCATTCATATCTGATAGAGCGTCTTGATACGGAATTATCATCGTACCTTTACAAACTGTGCAGATCCAATGCATCAAACGTTGTGGCCTGAACACGATTTCCAGGGAGCGACTGGTCTGATGTGTATCAGTTTACGTTTAAAAACCAACCTTAGTTGGCACATATTTTTTTGGGGCAAACTGTTTTATGTACCTACGGCACAATTAAACGCAACAGTTTGCAGTTTTGCCGATATAATAAGCCTTCGGCGTCGGCATAATTCTTTTGGGACCTTTCCGAGCTAAATGAGTAATTGCTTGAAAGTTCAATGACAGTAAATACTGAAATGAATCAACTTTTACTCAGTTACGGTGGTTTCCGTGCGCTGACTATATCAAACCTTGCATCATCTGCCTATGGGCTAAGCTTATGTTTCTTGCGAAAAGTATAGCTTAAATGATCAATTTTTAATCAATTTTAGTATTTTTTTAGGTCACAGTAACTGTATGAATTCTACGCAAGAATGGCAAAGCGTCACCTGGTTTGAAGTGGACGAGCATCAGGCGGGTCAACGTATTGATAATTTCCTGTTTAGTCGTCTGAAAGGTGTGCCTAAAAGTCGCATTTATCGTCTGATTCGTGAAAGCCAAGTCCGCGTCAATAAAAAACGCGTCAAAGCGGAAACCAAACTCAATATTGGTGACCAAGTTCGAGTTGCTCCAATTCGTTATGAGCAAAAAGATGAGTCTGCGGTTCCCGTATCGGACAAAGTGGCACAAAGTTTACTGAGCCGTGTGGTGTATGAAGATGAAGGCTTAATGGTGGTAAACAAACCTTCTGGTATTGCTGTTCACGGCGGTAGTGGTGTGGCGTATGGCTTGATCGAAGGCTTACGTGCCGCAACAGGGAAGAAATACCTTGAGCTGATTCACCGAATTGACCGCGACACTTCTGGTTTGGTGATGATTTCGAAAAAACGTAGTGTGTTAAAAAGCCTGCAAGACATGTTACGTGAGCACAAAATCCAAAAAACTTATGCTGCTGTGGTGAAAGGCGTGGTGAGTTTGGATAAGCAGCTCATTGATCAGCCTTTGCATCGTTACGAACTGGCAAATGGCGAGCGTCGTGTACGTGTGTCGCCTAAAGAAGGTAAAGAGTCGAAGACGCTGTGGAACGTGAAAGAACGTTTTATGCATGCCACATTGGTGTATGCGTCTCCACTTTCGGGCCGTACCCATCAGATCCGTGTACATGGTTTAAGTATTGGTCATCCATTGGTGGGCGATGAAAAATATGGTCATGAAACTGAATACCGTGGTCCAAAGCCACGTCGTTTATGTCTGCATGCTATGCGTTTAGAAATTCCGGGTTACCAAACCATTGAAGCGCCATTGCCAGAAGATATGCAAAGCCTTGTGGCGCAGCTACGCGCGCAAAAAGCTGACAAAGTGGTGAAGTCTTCGGAAGATGACGAGTAAGTTTTAAATATTAGACTTCTCCCCCTGAGCAGGACTGCTTCGTAAGTTTTCTTTCGCCCTCTCCTTTAAGGAGAGGGTCGGGGTGAGGTAAATAAATTGATGCACTCCAGAATCTGAATTACCAAACACTGAATCAAATCTAGGAAAACATATGAACTCAGCTGTAAAACTAGTCATTTTCGATTGGGATGGCACTTTATTTGATTCTGTGGGTCAAATTGTAGCGAGTTTAAAATTTGCAGCAGATCAATATTCACAGCCGCTGACCGATGCTGATGCGAAAAGTATTATTGGTTTAGGTCTGCCGGAAGTCGCACAGCGGTTATTTCCGACGGTTCCTGAATTGCACAGCGACATTTTGCAAAGTTATGCCGATCACTATGTGGCCCATTCCAAAGGGGATATGTGGTTTGATGGTGTCGCGGATATGTTGCAGGAATTACGCGATGTCGGTCTACAATTGGCTGTTGCAACAGGAAAAAGTCGTAAAGGTCTAGACCGTGTCTTGGCTCAAACGCAAAGTCATGAGTTGTTTCGTGCGACACGTGCAGCCAGTGAAACCAAATCTAAGCCAGATCCGTTGATGTTGGCAGAAATTTTGGCGGAAACAGGACTACGTGCCGATCAAGCCATTATGGTTGGTGATACGTCGTATGACTTGGAAATGGCACTGAATATTCAGATGCCGCGTGTAGGCGTGAGCTATGGAGTGCATACTGTAGAAACACTCCAGTATTTTCAACCCTTACATATTGCACATAGCGTAGGTGATTTGACTGAATTTCTACTAGAACACGTGAAATTACGTCTAGCTGTATAGTTTTAGATACAAACGAGTAAAAAGGGTGAAATTTGTTTTCACCTTTTTTGTTACCAAATGAATAGTAATGCCAGCTCTACTTGATGAAATGAGTAAATTCAATTATTTAAAAAAGTAATAACACTAGATTTTTCTACAATAACAAGCAGTCTTCTAGCAAATTTACCTTAAAAAATTGAGCGCAACTATTTGGCCTTTTACCACAAGCTGGAATAGATTTTTTGTTTGAATTTTTGGTTTTATCTTATTGTTGTTTATTGATTTATTTTTAAATTTCCAATTTATTAAACTAAATCATATGAAATTGAACACCTATGCGTAAAAGTTGGCCTGACGCTAAAATAATCTTTTAATCTTATCTTTTAGTCGTATAAGCCAAGTTTTTTAGTAGAGATTCAGATTTAAGGGCGAAAAAAATAGTGAATTTTATTTAATTATTTTGACTTAAGTTTTTGAATATTAATAATAAATAATGATTAATTTATAGCTAATAGCTATAGTCATAAATAAAATAAGTATTGGTATTCACTTTCTAAAATCTCGATGCTAAATGCATCTAAACATAACGTGTAGTATGTCAAGTGAAATGCTTTAGGCGAATCCTGACATGACTTTCATCACTTTGATTTTGATGGTGATCGGGATGAAACACGTTGTGCATCCAATTTTTGCAGTTTAAGGAAACATTGATGTCGAATTCTGCTGTTGTTGAATCAGTTGCGCAAGCATTACGCGATGCGGAAGTAAATCAGGCTGCGATTGCACCGATCCGTCCACAACTTGGTGGTGAAAGTGCTGATGTAGATATTGCTTATGCCGTTCAAGAAGTGAATACCAAACGTGCGGTGGCAGAAGGTCGTCGCCTTGTAGGTCGTAAAATTGGCTTAACTTCAAAAGTTGTACAAGCGCAGTTAGGCGTTGATCAACCTGACTTCGGTATGTTGTTTGCTGACATGGCGTATGGCGATGGTGAAGAAATCCCTGCTGGTTTATTGATTCAGCCAAAAGTTGAAGCAGAAATTGCTTTGGTGATTAACCAAGACTTGACCAAAGAAAAACACACCTATGCAGACATTATTAGTGCAACAGAATATGCACTGCCTGCCATTGAAGTGGTCGATAGTCGTATCGAAAACTGGAAAATCTCGTTGATTGATACTGTGGCAGATAACGCATCTTCAGCAGGTTTTGTACTGGGTTCTAAGCCTGTAAAACTTGCAGATCTTGACCTTGTGAATTGCAAAATGGTCATGACTCGTGGTGAAGAAGTGGTTTCACAAGGTGTGGGTAAAGCATGTCTTTCTAACCCATTAAATGCAGCAGTGTGGTTGGCTGACGAAATGGTTCGTCGTGGTCGTCCATTGCTTGCAGGTGACATCGTATTGACCGGTGCTTTAGGCCCAATGGTTGTGGCAAATCCTGGTGATGAATTCAAAGTTGAAATTGAAGGATTTGGTTCTGTGACTGCAGCATTTGCAGCGAAATAAGCTTGGGTTTTACGGAATTTTTAAGAGTACACATTCATGAAAAAGATTAAATGTGCATTGATCGGTCCAGGGAACATTGGTACTGACTTGCTTTACAAACTTCAACGCAGCGAATTTTTAGAACCAGTATGGATGGTTGGTATTGACCCGACGTCTGAAGGTTTGGCTCGCGCTGCTAAAATGGGTTTAAAAACCACTGCTGAAGGCGTAGATGGTTTACTTCCACACGTAATTGAAGACGACATTAAAATCGCATTTGATGCAACTTCTGCCTATGTTCATGCTGAAAACAGCCGAAAATTAAATGAACTTGGCGTGTTAATGATTGACTTAACACCTGCTGCAATCGGTCCATTCTGCGTACCACCAGTAAACTTAGAAGCGTTATTGGACGCAGGTGAAGTTCCGAACGTCAACATGGTGACATGTGGTGGTCAGGCAACGATTCCTATGGTTGCTGCGATTTCACGAGTTCAGCCTGTTGAATACGGCGAAATCATTGCAACAGTTTCAACAAAATCTGTGGGTCCAGGTACACGTAAAAACATTGATGAATTTACTCGTACGACTGCTGGCGCTATTGAAAAAGTGGGCGGTGCGAAACAAGGTAAAGCGATCATCATCATTAACCCTGCTGAGCCACCACTGATGATGCGTGATACTGTTCACTGTCTTGTTGAAGGTGAACCAGATCAAGCAGCAATCACTGAATCTGTACATGCGATGATTCTTGAAGTTCAAAAATATGTACCAGGTTACAAACTTGTAAATGGTCCTGTATTTGACGGTAACCGTGTTTCAATCTTCTTAGAAGTTGAAGGTTTAGGTGATTATCTTCCTAAATATGCAGGTAACCTCGACATTATGACTGCGGCAGCTGCACGTACTGCAGAAATGTTTGCAGAACGCGTATTAAACACTGCTGAAGCTTAAGGAATACCAAAATGTCTAAGATTATTATTAATGATATGACTTTACGTGATGGTATGCATCCTATGCGCCATCAAACTACACCTGAACAAATGGTTGCCATTGCAACTGCTTTGGATGATGCAGGTGTACCTTTAATCGAAGTTACGCATGGTGACGGCTTAGGCGGTAACTCTGTGAACTACGGTTTTGCAGCAGCAACCGATGAAGAATACCTAAAAGCGGTGATTCCAAACCTGAAACAGGCGAAAGTATCTGCACTTTTACTTCCTGGTATTGGTACGGTTGACCATTTGAAAATGGCACATGATGTTGGTGTAGCAACCATTCGTGTTGCAACGCACTCAACTGAAGCTGACGTTTCTGAACAGCACATTACTGCTGCACGTAAACTTGGCATGGACACTGTGGGCTTCTTGATGATGGCGCACATGGCAACTCCTGAAAAACTTTTGGAAGAAGCCAGCAAAATGGTGTCATACGGTGCAAACTGTATTTATGTGACTGACTCTGCTGGTTATATGTTGCCTCAAGACGTGACTGACCGCGTGGGTATTTTACGTGCCAACCTAGCTTCAGAGATCGAAATCGGTTTCCACGGTCACCATAACTTAGGTATGGGTGTTGCGAACTCTGTTTCAGCGGTTCAAGCTGGTGCAACGCGTGTCGATTTAGCTTCTGCAGGTTTAGGTGCAGGTGCAGGTAATACTCCACTTGAATTGTTTGTTGCGGTTGCCAACCGTATGCAAATGGAGACAGGTGTGGACTTGTTTAAAGTTCAA
This sequence comes from Acinetobacter sp. P37, assembly GCF_057480965.1. Taxonomy (NCBI): domain Bacteria; kingdom Pseudomonadati; phylum Pseudomonadota; class Gammaproteobacteria; order Moraxellales; family Moraxellaceae; genus Acinetobacter; species Acinetobacter sp. P37. The sequence goes on from NZ_JBLIYY010000006.1 coordinate 118,450, forward strand.
GATGTTGCGGAAGATTTAATCATTCCAATGATGACACATCAGATCCGTGCTGACCGTGATGCAGCAACTTTAGGTTATGCCGGTGTTTACTCATCATTCTTGTTATTCGCGAAACGTGCTGAAGCGAAATATGGCGTTTCTGCGCGTGAAATTCTTCTTGAGCTTGGTCGTCGTGGTACTGTTGGTGGTCAAGAAGATATGATCGAAGATTTGGCATTGACCATGTCTAAAGCAAAAGAAGCCAATGCTTAATTTGCTTTAAATCAAAAAGCGCCCGAAATGGGCGCTTTTTTTATGTCTGAAGTGGCTGTGTTGGTTTGAGATGGGCTTGAGATTACGTTGAGATTGATTTGAGGCATGAAAAGTGGATTGAAATAAGAAATATCTTACGAACCAATGGCTGATTTCGAGCAGCCATAGTAGTAAAATTTAACTTTAAGTTGTTGATGATTATATAAATTAAATATCATGTCATAGCTAAATTTTATAAATTAAATGAGGATAAATCTCATTAGAAAACTTTGATTAAACTTAAAAGCAATTAATACAGGGGATGTAATTGCAAAAAATAAAAAACTTTAAATTTTATGTTAATAAAACATGGGGTTAATTTAATCAGCCGTTCTAAATGATAAAAGGGAGTTATTGTTTTAATCTCTAAGGAAAATAACCAGATATCGCATCCAAAGTTCAAGTCGTACAAAAGCCTGATAAACCTTAATACTCTAGTCGGATTTTTTTCCAAGGTATTGTTGAGCATGATGATGTCATAGCTTAATTTGATCACTGGGAATAAGCCATGCGTCGTCAAAATTTATGGATAGCAATTCTTGCTGCGACAGCAACATTAGGAACATCTGCAACTTATGCGGACTTTGTTGACGACAGCCAAGTACAATTGAAATTTAAAAACTTCTACTTAGACCGTCAAATTAAAGAAAATCCGGCAGGTAACTGGGGTTCATGGTCACAGGGTGTGACTTTGGATGCCAAGTCAGGGTATCAAGATATTGGTGCAGGTATTCAAGTGGGTGCGGACCTGCTGGTACAGCATGCCTTTAAACTCAATGGCCGTGATACCAATGCAGACTTTATTTTGCCGCACGATGGTAAAGAATCAAAAGATAACTTTGGTAAAGTGGGTGTGACCCTTAAAGCCAAAGTGTCAAAAACTGAATTGAAAGTGGGCGAGCTATTGCCGGTATCTCCAGTGCTAGTATTTGATCCATCACGTCAGTTGCTGACTACTTACAGCGGTGCATGGCTGGAGTCGAAAGACCTGAAAGATACCAAGTTGACCGTGGCTTATATTGACGGTATTAATAATCGTTATGATAACCAGTTCCGTGATTTAACTTTATTTTCACCAGGTAAAAAGCTGCCGAATGGAAAAATAGGTCATTTTGACAACGGTCCAGCATCTGACGGGATGTATATTGCGGGGATTGATCACCAATTTACGCCTGAAATTGGTGGTAGCTACTGGTATGCCGATGTACAGGATATCTACCAACAGCACTATATAGGTGCGAACTACAAAACTAAACTGGGTGAAAAAGTCAAGTTAGACAGTCATATCCGCTATTTTGATAACTCGGATTCGGGTGACAAGCTCTATGGTGAAATTGATAACCAAGCGTTGTCGGTGGGGGCGAAAGTCAATTATGGCTCACATACATTTGGTTTAGGTTATCAACAAATGTTTGGTGACAATGCCTTTCCAACTTTGGGCGGCTGGGTGCCACAGCCGTACCTTGTAAACTGGGGCGTAGCGACATTTACCAATCCAGATGAAAAATCATGGGGCTTTACTTATGGCTATGACTTTGCAGAGCTTGGTGCGAAAGGCCTAAATGCTACAGCGGTTTACTTTACAGGTTCTGATGCAGAAATTGGTACTGCAAATGGCATCCTGAAAGATCAAAAATCTGATGAGCTTAACTTAATCGTGAACTACACCGTGCCTGAAGGTAAGTTGAAGGGCTTAGGCTTCCAGGCAATGTATATCGATGCCGATTTCGATTACAAATCTGACTTGCAAGAGTACCGTGTCGCGACAACTTATACCTATAAGTTCTAATTTCTCAGGATAAAAAAAGGGAAGTGGATTCATTGCTTCCCTTTTTATTCGCTGGTTTATTTAAAAAAGAAATACCTCAAAGATTTTATGGATATATTTTTGAGTTATGTATTTAAAAACAATAACTTAAATTATAGTCTATTTGTTGTTTATGATCGTAAATATGTATCAGTTAGCAGTGGCTGAACAGGTAATATGAGACTGTAAAAACCACAAAATCCAAAAGAGTCCCCCTTGTGTTTAAATCCGTTATGGATTGAAACATAAGCTCTACGCAATACGAGGAGCATGTATGAGCACTGTTCAGATTCCTGACTATACAACTGATTCATTCTTTGGTTTAGAAGATAAATGGATTGAAACTGCTGAAGGCGAATTAACGCATTACCACGAAGTGGGTGAAGGCACACCAATTCTATTTTTACACGGTTCAGGTACAGGTGTATCTGCTGCTGCTAACTGGTGGTTGAACCTACCTCAAATTGGTGAACAAGCACGTTGTATCGCTATCGATACGATTGGCTATGGTCAAACTGTTGTTGCACCGAATACTGCTTATGGTATCCGTGCTTGGGTTGATCACGCTGTACGTACGTTAGACGCACTAGGTATTGAAAAAACTTGGTTAGTGGGTAACTCACTCGGTGGCTGGTTAGCATTCCAAATGGCTTTGGACTATCCAGAACGTGTATTGGGTATCGTTTCTATGGGTACAGGCGGTGCTAAACAAACTGCAGCACTTAAAGCACATGCAAACCCTGTATTAACCGAAGAAGGCATCAAGAAAACCTTGTCTATGTTTGTTGTAAACAAAGACTTGATCACAGACGAATTGGTAAAAGTACGTTTTGCATCTGCTGCAAATGACTATGCATCAAATCGTTTGATGGATGTTGTTGGCGCACGTGACCGTGACCGTTTCGAATTCCCATTAGATTTTGAAAAAATGAAAGACATTACTGTGCCAGTATTGTTGATTCATGGTGTACAAGACGTGGTGATTCCTGTATCTCGTACGTGGGATATTTTGAATACCGTTCCTCATGCTGATGCGCATATTTTCAGCCAATGTGGCCACTGGTCTCAAGTTGAAAAAGCAGAAGAATTCAACACCGTGATTAAAGATTATTTAAAAGCGCGTGGTGTGTAATTTCTTGTCACTGACATGAAATTCAAAAAAAGGATGGTTTTGCCATCCTTTTTTTTATATAAATCTTTTGAAAGAAATACTTTAAATGAGTATTATTATCATTAAAAGGTCGACAGTGTACGGTCTAAATCAGTAAAAAGGCATAAAATAAGCTCATCTAAATGGTTGGGGATGGGGAATTATTTATTAGACTTAAGTTGTAAATCGGCTATTCTTAGCAATTTTTATCAATGTCTAAACTAATATTTATAAGTTATTTTCCATCAAGTCGATATGCATGATAGATAAAATGCGTCGATTAAAACATTTAAACGATTAAAAAAGCGACTTTTTAGCCATAAAAAAAGCACCATTATTTATTTCAAAAATAATGGTGCTATATCTATAAATTATGACTTGGCGAAAATTAACGCTGTTCGCGATTGATATCGAGATAAAAAACTTTGGTTAGCAGTTCAAGGAATTTATCTACAGCCACAGAACTCGCCGTTTTTCGGTAACTTACGTACAGGTCTAGATACGGTAATTCGACATCTAAAGGACGAATCACAGTATTGTTCATGGTCAATGGCGCGATGTATCCCGGTAGGATCGTGCAGCCTAAACCCATGCCGATGGAGTTAATGTTAAACAGGATATTGTCGGCTTTTTGCACGATATTAAATTGAACGCCATGGTTAGAAGCAAAGTCTAAAATGGCTTCATGCAACGTGCCTGATTGTTCGCGTGCAGGAATGATAAAATCAATACCATTCAATGCTTTAACTGGAATACGTTCGTACTTCGCTAAAGGGTGATCTTTGGGTAAAATAAAGATCAATGGTTCACGTAGTACAAACTGACTTTCTATTTCGTCGCTATGAAAGTTATTGCGAGTAAAAGTGATATCTAGTTCACCTTTTTGTAGCAATTTCATCTGATCGCGATTATTTAAACTAAGTAATTCAATTTTGAGTTCTGGGTTTTGAACACGCAGATTTGGCAAGACGTATGGGAAGATTTTCATCTCTGCGACGGGCACAAAACCAATCCGTAGCATCTGTTGTTTGGCTTGTGAAACCTGACGTGCCATCGCTACGGCCTTGTCTGCTTGAGCTAGTGTCAAACGTGCTTGTTCTAGAAATACGGCACCTTCTTCTGTGAGCTCAACTTTGCGTTTAGTCCGGTGCAACAATTTTACGCCGACATCTTCTTCAAGATCTTTAATTTGTTGGCTTAAAGAAGGTTGAGCAGTATAAAGTTTTAACGCAGCTTTACTGAAATTGAGTTCTTCAGCAACAGTAATGAAGTAGCGTAAGTGTCGTAATTCCATATAATCAACCCGTGGAGTAATCCAAAAAATGTCTTACTTAGAAGTTCGTTCAGTATAATCTATAAACAACTATTGCGTGAGGATTATTTTGCCATTCACGAAATAAATGGTGTTCTCGGTAATTTAAAAAAAATACTATAAAAAAAATCTACCGTAATAATCCATAAAATCTCTTAATTAAAACAAAATAAATATTTCCCGAATATCGCTCTAAAATCCATCATCGTTGAAAAGTTGAGTCTATTACTTTGTGCCTTATGGTCACAGGAGAGCTTTTCATGAGTGGAAAAATTGATGTGCGCGAAATCGATGCTTTAGTCGATGCACAAAATGGACGTATCACGCCATCTATCTATACAGATCCAGACATCTACGAACTTGAATTAGAACGTGTGTTCGGTCGTACATGGTTATTCCTATGCCATGAGAGCCAAATTCCTAAAGCCGGCGATTTCTTCAATACCTATATGGGTGAAGATCCAATCATCGTGGCACGTCAAAAAGATGGCTCAATCAAAGCATTCTTAAACCAATGTCGTCACCGCTCTATGCGTGTGAGCTTCGCGGACTGTGGTAATACACGTGCGTTCACTTGCCCATACCACGGCTGGTCATACGGTATTGACGGTTCTCTAAAAGATATCCCGCTTGAAGATCGTGCTTACCCACATGGTGCATGTAAAGAGCAATGGGGTCTGGTAGAAGTTAACCGCGTTAAATCATACAAAGGCTTAGTATTCGGCTGCTGGGATGAAACAACTCCAGATCTAGAAGAATACATGGGCGATATCGCTTGGTACCTGGACGGCGTTGTAGACCGTCGTGAAGGTGGTACTGTGATCGTTGGTGGTGTACACAAATGGGAAATCGACTGTAACTGGAAATTTGCAGCTGAACAGTTCGCTTCTGACCAATACCACGCGTTGTTCTCTCATGCATCTGCGATTCAGGTGCTTGGTGCTAAACCAGATGATGAATCTTCTAAGAAATTAGGTGCTGCACAAACTGCCCGTCCAGTTTGGGAAACTGCCAAAGACGCGATCCAATACGGTTCACGTGGTCACGGTTCAGGCTTCTTCTTCACTGAGAAACCAGACGCAAACGTATGGGTGGATGGTGAAGTAGCAAACTACTTCCGTGAAACGTATGAAGAAGTGAAAGAACGCCTAGGTGAAACTCGTGCACTGCGTCTTGCTGGTCACAACACCATGTTCCCAACACTATCTTGGTTGAACGGTACTGCAACGCTTCGTGTATGGCACCCACGTGGTCCAAACAAGACTGAAGTATGGGCATTCTGTATCTGTGATGCGGACGCGCCAGAAGATGTACAAGCAGCATTTGAACGTTCTGCAACACGTGCCTTCGGTCCTGCTGGTTTCCTAGAGCAAGATGACTCTGAGAACTGGATTGAAATTCAAAAAGTTTTACGTGGTTATAAAGCCCGTCAAAACAAATTAATTATGGAAATGGGTAAAGGTAACGAGAAAGTACGTGAAGATGGTATCCCTGGTATCACCAACTACATTTTCTCAGAAACAGCTGCACGTGGTATGTACCGTCGTTGGGCTGACCTATTGATTCATGAAAAATGGGAAGACGTTGAAGCTGCGGCTGACGAATATGAGAAGGAGCTTATGAAATGAGTCAAATTAGTTTAGAACTCCATCACCAAATTAGTCAGTTTCTTTATCGTGAAGCAAAATTGCTTGACGATTGGAAGTTCCGCGATTGGTTAGCTGTATTAGCTGAAGATATTTCTTATACGTTACGCACAACACCAAACGCGCAAACACGTGACCGTCGTCGTTCGATTGAGCCGCCAACAACTTGGGTATTTAACGATACTAAAGATTTGTTGGAACGCCGTGTAGCTCGTTTAGAGACAGGTATGGCTTGGGCTGAAGAACCTCCTTCACGTACAACACACATGGTTTCAAATGTGATTGTTGAAGCGACTGAAGTTGAAGGCGAATACGACGTTTACGTAACGTACTTGTTGTACCGTACCCAGAAAGAGAAAGATGTAACAATCTACTGTGGTAAGCGTCACGACAAGATCCGCAAAGTCGACACTGAGCAAGGTTTCGAAATCTTCAACCGTAAGATTACCCTTGATCAGGTGACTTACAACTCACATAACCTGAGCGTGTTCTTCTAATGAATAAGATTTTTGTTTGCCAAGTTGACGAATTAGACGAAGGCGAAGCATTGAAAGTAGATTGCGGCGTTAACGGTATCGATGCGCTTGCAGTATTCAACAACAATGGCGAATTTTTCGCGATGAACGACCGTTGTTCACATGGTAATGCTTCAATGTCTGAAGGTTACCTTGAAGATGATGGCACTGTTGAATGTCCACTTCATTCGGCTCGATTCTGTTTGAAAACTGGTCAAGCATTATGCTTACCAGCAACAGATCCTATCAAAACATTCCCTGTGATTGTTGAAGATGGTGCTTTATACGTAGAGATGGCAGGAGAGTAATCATGGGTTGGCTACAAGGCGAAGTTGCACTTATTACCGGTGGTGGTTCAGGCTTAGGCTGGGCATTGGTTGAACGTTTCTTAGAAGAAGGTGCACAAGTTGCTGTTCTTCAACGTTCTCAATCGAAAGTTGATGCATTGAAAGAACATTTTGGTGACCGCGTGCTTGCGATCGCAGGAGATGTAGCCAGCTATGAGGATAATGTTCGTGCAGTTCAAGCAACTGTAGAACATTATGGCAAACTTGACTGTTTCGTCGGAAACGCAGGTATCTGGGATCATTACGCAGATATCGTCAATACATCGGGTGAACAGCTGGAAAAAGCTTTTGATGAGATTATGGGTATTAACACCAAATCACTCATCTTAGGTGCCAAAGCTGCACTTGATGCATTGATAGCTTCGGAAGGTTCTATCATATTTACTTTGTCTAACTCAGCACTGTATTCGGCAGGCGGAGGCCCTGTATACACAGCGTCTAAGCATGCTGGCGTTGGGATCATGAAAGAATTAGCCTACGAGCTTGCGCCTAAAGTACGAGTGAACGCTGTTGCTCCGTCGGGTATGAATGTAAACATCAAAGGCGCTGCGTCTTTAGGCCAAGAAAACCTCGGTCTACTCGATGCACGTGATCCTGAGAAGATTGCACGCGGCATGCCGCTCAATTTCTTACCCGAACCTGAAGATATGACTGGTTCATACGTGTTATTGGCTTCTCGTCAAAACAACCGCCCATTAACTGGTGTTTTAATTAATGCTGAATGTGGTCTGGGTATCCGTGGTTTACGTCAACCACGTGCTGGCTTCTTTGACGAGATTTAATTCGCCAAATACGTAAAGGACTTACTCGGCAGCCGTCTTGGCTGCCTTCCGTTTAGGAGTCACCCATGGCCGTTAAACTTATTTGTGCATCGCACAGTCCCCTAATGGAATTTGCTTCTCCGCAAGAGAAATACAAAGAGGAAAAAGTTCGCGAAACTTTTGCCAAACTTGCTAAAGAAGTTGAAGACTATAATCCAACATTGATCATTACTTTTGGTCCAGACCATTTCAATGGTTTCTTCTATGACCTCATGCCATCTTTCTGCGTCGGTATTCGTGCCAAAGCAGCAGGTGATTGGGATTATGGTAAAGACAATGACCACATCAATGTGCCTGAAGAAACAGCAATCAGTCTGGTTCGTCGCGTATTGGATGAAGGTGTCGATGTTGCATACTCTTATCGTATGCAGGCAGACCACGGTGTGACTCAACCATTACATTTCCTTTGTGGTGGTAAGCTTGATCGTTATCCAACGATTCCAATTTTTATCAATGGTGCAGCTGCACCGATGCCAACAACCAAGCGTACAGTCGCTTTGGGTCGTGCAGTCGGTCAGTTCATTAAATCATTGAACTTAGAGAATGAACGTGTACTTGTTTTGGGTACAGGTGGTTTGTCTCATGATCCACCAACGCCGCAAATGGGTTCAGTTCCACCAGAAGTGGAAGAGTTCCTGATTGCAGGTCGTAATCCAACTGAAGAGGCACGTAATACACGTCAAGGCAAAATCATTGCTGTCGGTCAAAAACTCGCAGCGGGTGATACTTCTGTCGCAGTGCCTTTAAACCCAGAATGGGATCGTGCATTGCTTGATACTTTCGCCAAAGCTGACTTTGCTGCCATTGAAGCGATGACTGAAGCTGAAATTCGTGTTGAAGGCGGTCGTGGCGGTCAAGAAGTTCGTTCTTGGATGGCTGCTTTTGCTGCACTACATGAAGTGGGCGAATACGACATGACAACACATTGCTACGAAGATATTAGTGAGTGGATTGCGGGCTTCGGCATCGTATCTGCAGAATTGAAATAAGGAACAAACCCATGAGCCAAAATGGTATCGAAACCATCGTTATTGTTGGAGCTGGTCAAGCTGGTGCTAGCGCCATTTTAGAACTCCGTGCGAACAAGTATGAAGGCAAAATCATTTTGGTGGGTGATGAAACACATCTTCCTTATGAACGTCCGCCTTTGTCTAAAGACGTAATTCTAAAACCTGAAGAGACCAAAATCGAAATTCTGTCAGAAGAAAAATTGGCAGAACTCGGTGTTGAACATATTCGTGGCAATGGCGCTGTGAAAATCCATAGCGATGCGAAAACAGTTGAACTGAAAAATGGTGAAATTGTGTCATTTGACAAGTTGCTTCTAGCAACCGGTGGTGCAGCACGCCGTTTACCGAATTTCGATGCTTTGGGTAAACACGTTTATACTTTACGTAACCTTGAAGATTCACAAGCATTGGTGCCTGTATTACAAGCGGGTCGCCGTATTGTATTGATCGGCGGTGGTGTGATTGGTCTTGAGCTTGCATCTTCAGCACGTTCTAAAGACTGTATCGTGACCGTGATTGAAATGGGTCCAATGGTGATGGGGCGTTCATCTCCACGCGTATTGAGCGAATTCTTATTGGCTCAACAACGTCTTGCAGGTGTAGATGTTCGTCTTTCGACTTCTATTTCTGACTGTAAGCTTGATGGCGAAGAAGTGGTGATCACGCTTGAAGGCGGTGAAGAACTTCGTGCCGATGCAGTGATCTATGGTATTGGCATTGTGCCAAATGCTCAACTTGCGGTTGATGCAGGTTTAGACGTTGATTTTGCCATTAAAGTGAATGATAACTGCCAAACTTCGCATCCAGATATTTATGCAGCGGGTGACGTTGCGACTCAGCTTCGTGACTGTGGTAACCACCGTCGTGTCGAAACTTGGGAAAATGCGAACTTGCAAGCAGGTATCTTTGCTCGTCATGTAATGGGTGTTGAACATCCAACCCCAAATCCAGCGTGGTTCTGGACAGATCAATTGAATATCAACTATCAATTTGTAGGTGATATGGCTGCAAGCGAATGGATTGCACGTGGCGAAGTTAATCCTGAATTGGCGGCTGAGTCTTCATTTGTATTGTTTGGTGTAACTGACGGTGTCATTGTTGGTGGTATTACGGTGAATGCTGCAAAAGAGATGCGTCATTTGAAAAAATTGATTAGCAAGAATGCGGCGTTTGAAGCGGATAAATATTTAGATTTAAGCCAAGATTTACGTAAACTTGTAAAGTAAGCTGAATGTCTAAGAGGAGCAGACTTACGGTAACGTAGGTCTGTTTTTTTATGTCTTTAGTTTTAGCGTCGCACTTATAAAGCTATTTTGTAGTCCATGTATATAGTTTTAGCTTATGTAAATCTATTCAACGGTTTTAATCCTCCCCAGTCCTCCTTTTTCAAAGGAGGGAGTAGTCTTTGTGAAGAATGGATTTCGTTTGGATGATTCCCCCTCTTTTTTTAAAGAGGGGTTAGGGGAGATTATTGATCGTTTGAAGAGAAGTCCTTATACCCCAAACGATCGGGTGGCATTCATACCGCCTCCAATTTAGTTGATAAAGTGGAGAGCAATAATTGGTCTTAAACTTTATTAGTTACTGGTCTTACGAGTAGTTCCAGATCTGAATAGTGGGTTTCAGGTTAAGTCGTTAGAACAATCAAATTTGAGAATGAAATGAAATCTTCACTGCCGCTGACGGCAAGTATATATGCTCTTTTGGTACTGATTTGGGCGACGACGCCGCTCGCGATTGTGTGGAGTGTGCAGGAAATACATCCGATGTGGGTGTTGATTATCCGTTACTTCGGCGCATCTATTATTGCGCTGTTTCTGTTGAAATTGATGCGTGATCCTTTGCCGTTTGATGAAACCTCATTAAAAAGTTATGTGGCAGGGAGTTTGAATTTGATTGGCGCACAGTTATTTATTTATCTGGCAGCCAATTATCTCACCTCAGGTTTAATGGCACTGATTTTTGGTTTTTCACCCTTAATTGCCGGTTTGATTGGGCATGTAATTTTAAAAACACATAAATTGGTCGCTTTGCAGTGGTTGGGCATGGCGGTTGCAGTGGGAGGTCTAACTTTTGTCTTTGCAGATTCTGCTGATAGCAAAGTCAATCCAATTGGCGTTGTACTGATGCTAATCAGTATGGTGTCGTATATTAGTTCGATTTTTTGGGTGAAACAGATTAACGCACCGTTAAAACCGATGTCTCAGGCAACAGGTTCTCTGATTGTTTCTGCTTTAGGATCGATGCTCATTATTCCATTTATTTGGCAGCATTTTCCAACCGAATTGCCAGGCGGCCGTGCGATGATTGGATTTGTCTTTACTATGATCATGTCATCCATTGTAGCAATGCTGTGTTACTTCTGGCTGATCAAACGTTTGGCGGCATCAACGGTGTCACTCAGTAATGTGATGACACCTGTCATAGCATTGGTTTTGGGAGCGACGTTGAACAGTGAACATATTAGCTCCAATGCCTTTGTTGGAATCGTGGTCGTGATGTTTGGTATTGTGATGTACTTTTGGAAAGAGTGGCGCGAGCAATATTTTAATAAAGTACGTTGAACCTCGTACATCTAGAGAATTATACGGAAGCTGCGGCTTCCTTTTTTTTCTATACCTTTGCGCTAAAGAGCGTGTTTCACATGGAACATGATGGCATTGTCGAAACAATCGACAGTTGGTGTAAAAACAACAAAATAACAAACAACAGCTACAGTCAGTTTGAGTACTATGGAATGAGCTATAAAATCAAATAGATCTGTTTGATAAAAATAAATTTAGGACAATTTTAAATGTCTGAATCTAACAAAATCGTGGTATATGCAGCGCTCTTCGGCAATTTAGCGATTGCACTGGTGAAGTTTGTCGCTGCCTATATCACGAATAGTTCGGCCATGTTGAGTGAAGCTATTCACTCTGTGGTTGATACTTTAAATGAAATCTTACTGCTCTACGGTATGAAAAAATCGCAGCAGCCAGCAAATGCACGCCATCCGTTTGGCTATGGGAGAGAGCTGTATTTTTGGGCTTTTATTGTGGCGTTAATGGTCTTTGCTTTGGGTGCGATCGTGTCGATTTATCAAGGGATTAGTCATATTTATCATCCCGAAGAAATGCAAAATCCGATGATTAACTATATCGTATTAGGTATTGCGATTTTGTGTGAAGGGACCTCTTGGTTTGTGGCATTGAAAGCATTTCGTAAAATCAAAGGGAAACAGGGCTATTTTGAAGCATTTCGACGCAGTAAAGATCCGACGACATTTACCGTGTTATTTGAAGATTCAGCAGCGCTGATTGGTCTGTTTATTGCCCTGATCGGTATCTATTTATCACACGCGCTGAATATGCCAATGCTTGATGGTCTGGCATCAATTCTAATTGGGGTTGTACTCGCTATTTCAGCAATTTTACTTGCACGTGAGACTAAAGGATTGCTCATGGGAGAAACTGCTGACCCACAATTGAGGCATAATGTCTTGATGGTTGCAGAGCAAGATCCAGCAGTGCATTCTGCCAATGGGGTGTTAACAGAGCAGATGGGTGCACATCAAGTTTTGGCATCTTTGAGTCTTGAATTTAAAGATAATTTAACGTCAGATGATATAGAAGCTTGTGTCAACAGAATTGAAGCACAAATTAAACAGCTTCATCCTGAAATTGTGGCACTCTTTGTCAAGCCTCAATCTCGGAAGGTTTGGCTTGAGCGCATGAAAGGTCGTCTTGATCAATAGGTCTGCGAGGTTAAATACTTTGCAAGGTTTGTCAGCATAGTGAATGAATTTTAAATACACATGAATCAAAAAACTCAATCAGCACAGTTTCAAATCAGTACTAAAAGCTGTATGAAACATACGTGGACGAAGCCTGTATTTGATTATCTGGCAACTGACCATTTTAATGGGGAAAAATTCTTTAATACCCTTCGAAATCCAGATGCGTTTACGCGTAAAGATATGCTGAAATGGATCATGACGCGTAAAAGCGATACATGGAAAGTAGATCGTGAGCAAGAATACCAACAGTTTTTTGCTTCTTCGCGTAGCATTCCGCACAATCGGCCATTGGCTAAAATGGATGATTGGTTGGTTTGGTTTGTCGGACATGCGACGGTTTTGATTCAAATTGGGCCATATAATTTTTTGACCGATCCTGTATGGGCGGAGTATGCAGGACCACGTCAAGGGACTGGACCACGACGTGCTTGTCCTGCAGGAATTGCCTTAGAAGAATTACCTACAATTCATGGGGTTTTACTGAGCCATAATCATTATGATCATATGGATTTAGCAACCTTGAATTGGTTACATGAACAATTTGCTATGCCGATTTATACTGGTTTAGGCAATGCTTATTATTTGCCCACACATTTCAATGTCATTGAACTTGATTGGTGGCAATCGGAAATGTTTGAAGATTTGCGCATCGTTTATACGCCTGCACAGCATGGTTCAGGTCGTGGTTGGCGAGATCAAAATCATGCCTTATGGGGAGGTTTTTCCATCGTGCATAGTACAGGACATTTCTTCTTTGCTGGAGATACGGGTTATGCTGCACATTTCAAACAAATCCATACACGCTTAGGTGCACCCCGAGTAGCATTATTACCGATTGGAGCTTATGAGCCACGTCGTTTAATGAAATATTTGCACATGAATCCCGAAGAAGCTTTTCAGGCGCATAAAGATTTACAGTCAAAATGTTCATTGGCAATGCATTATCGGACTTTTCAGTTGACTGATGAAGCTAGAGACCAACCTGAACATGACTTACATCATGCAATGCGAAAAACATCAAAGTTAATGAATCCATTTTTAACCATGCATGAAGGCAAAAAATTGATTGTTTAAGGATTAATTAGAAGGTAATTGGAATATTTAATGCCAAGAAAAAACCACCTTAAAAGGTGGTTTTTTTATTCAAAGATAAAACTTAAAGCAAGCCTGGATTACCTTGAGCTGGATCAGTTGTACGAGCAGCTTGCGCATCCGCTACAGTTAAGCCTAATGCTTTTGCAACACCTTCACCATAAGCTGGATCACATGCGTAACAGTTACGGATATGACGATATTTGATGAAGTCGAGTGCATCGCCCATTGCGCCAGCAGTGTTATTAAACAATGCTTGTTTTTGTTCATCATTCATTAAGTTGAATAATGCACGTGGTTGACTGAAATAGTCGCTGTCATCTTCACGATAATCCCACAAGTCAGCATCACCAGTAATTTTCAATGGTGGTTCTTTGTATTGTGGTTGCTCTTGCCATTGGCTGAAGCTGTTTGGTTCATAATGCGGTGTTGCACCATAGTTACCATCCATACGGCCTTGACCATCACGACGGTTGGAATGAACAGGGCAACGTGGTGCATTTACAGGAATTTGGTAATGGTTTACACCCACGCGATAACGTGCAGCATCAGCATAGTTGAATAAACGCGCTTGCAGCATACGGTCAGGTGAGAAGCTAATGCCCGGCACCAAGTTACTTGGTGCAAAAGCGGCTTGTTCAACATCTTGGAAATAGTTTTCAGGGTTACGGTTGAGTTCAAATTCACCCACTTCAATCAACGGATAGTCGCCTTTAGGCCATACTTTGGTTAAATCAAATGGGTGATAAGGTACTTTTTCTGCATCAAGTTCAGGCATGATTTGAACGTACATTTTCCATTTTGGAAAATCGCCGCGTTCAATTGCATTGAACAGATCGGTTTGTGAGCTTTCACGGTCTTTGGCAATAATCGCTTCAGCTTCAGCATCGGTTAAGTTTTTAATGCCTTGTTGAGTGCGCATGTGGAATTTAACCCAGAAGCGTTCATTATTGGCATTAATAAAACTGAAAGTATGACTGCCAAAACCATGCATATGACGGTAACCATCTGGAATACCGCGGTCAGACATCACAATCGTAACTTGGTGTAGAGCTTCAGGTAGTAAAGTCCAAAAATCCCAGTTATTAGTTGCACTACGCTTATTGGTTTTAGGATCGCGTTTTACTGCTTTGTTTAAGTCAGGGAATTTACGTGCATCACGTAGGAAGAAGACAGGTGTGTTATTACCAACTAAATCCCAATTACCTTCTTCAGTATAGAATTTAAGGGCAAAACCACGAATATCGCGTTCTGCATCTGCAGCACCACGCTCACCCGCTACGGTAGAGAAACGAGCAAAAAGTTCAGTTTTTTTACCAACTTCTGAGAAAATTTTAGCGCGGGTATATTGGGTAATATCGTTAGTCACGGTAAACGTACCGAAAGCACCAGAACCTTTGGCATGCATACGACGCTCTGGAATTACTTCACGAACGAAATTACCGAGTTTTTCATTAAGCCACAGGTCTTGGGCAAGTAAAGGACCACGTGCACCTGCCGTCATACTGTTCTGGTTGTCTACAACAGGAGCACCAGCATCAGTTGTTAGGTGGGTGACAGGACATTTTTTAACGTCGTCGCTCATTGAGTATCTCCATTATTATAATCATGTATTAAAGTTGGGAGTTATAACCTTTCAATTGATAACACGCTCAACAGCACATGACATTAACCGTTTTGTTAATTCATTTTAAAGTGACAATGTGACAACAGTTTTTCTCTCATTCTAAAATTTTTCAAGCAGCAATCAATCGAAGAGAAGTCATAAAACTGTAGCCGTTAAAAGCTTAAAAATCTTTATATACTTATTGACTCTAAAGCTTTCTGTGGCTTTTGACAAATGGAAAAATAGTTTTGAATAAATGGTTAATTCGATTGATTAAGTTATTGAATTTATATTATTTATATATTTTGTTTTAATATTTTATCCATGAATTAAACTCAAATATAAAGCTATGATAGGTAGAACAGGACGAAATATCTAAATCCATATTTTTATTATGGATTTTAGACTTCATATAGGTTTTTTAGCTGATTCTAGTTAATGAAAGACATTTTGAGCTATTAATATTGGAGAGTTTTTCAACATTAAAGACATTATTTAATACTTAAAATAAGCTAAAAATACAGCTGAAGAAATATTGGCAAGTGGTCTAAGTTGTTTTAGAAAATTGTAAATAAATTTTTATGGGGTGATGCTAGTTGGCACACCTATCTTTATTGTTGTCAGGTCAGGTGTAGTCACTCCAGCGTGAATCGATTCCTACATCATATCAACATACTAGGCAACCTTACGTGATCGCATATCGTAGTTGAGGGGGTTAATGGCGAACCCATTGTAACTTCGGGTTATATTTTACTACCTAAAGGATAAGCTCCTAAACAAGACTGGACCGTATTGGCATGAGCACATGGCACGACTCGTGTGGCTGATACAAGTGCTCCTTCAAGTGATTATACAATGGGCCTGTATATAGTTTGCAACTAGTCATAGATGGTGCAATCGACAGTTGTTTGAGGCATGGCTATGTAGTGGTTGCAACAGATTATAAGGACTGGGTAAGCCAAAACTGCACCCTCATATGAATGTAGTCAGTTAAGTTTATAATTTGGTGCATTCTGTGCGTGCATTGCATTCTTGGAAGCCGAGGCAATTTAGTAAAGACTGGATGCTGATGGGGCGTAGTCAAGGTGGTGCAGCTGTGATTGCGGTTGCAGCTCAGGAGCAAAAAGATGCGCTTGAATTAAATTTTAAAGCTGCAATACCCTTGGCACCAGGTAGTTATCAATATGAATGTATTGCTGAATACGTAGAAACCAATCCAAATCCAGATACCAACGTAGCGGCATTTTGCCCCAGCGTGTTGTAGGGAGCAGCCGCAGCAGATCGATCAATGTAGATCAACAGGTTAGTCTAGATATGCATTCTTTATTAAATCAGGCCCGTAAACGCTGTTTGTCAGAACTACAAACTGAGTTAAAACAAGCACCTCAGCCAATCTTTTAAAAAATTCAGACTTAAGGCCATCCCTAAGCTATTTAAAACGGCAGTCGATTGAATATAAGATCCTAACCGTAACACTGATGTTTGTTTAAGGCGCCGCAGACCATTTGTAGATCACCTTGGTACTCAAAGTTATTACCAGAAAGTGTGCAAATAAAAAATTGCCAGCAGTTTATCAGGCGATCCCAAATGGCTATCCTCGGGGTGCATTAGGCCATAGTCCAAAATATACGGCTGAATTTTTAAAGAGCTTACAACTGGCCAGCATTGCAAAGGCGTATAAATGAGATAAGTAAGCTGGCAATAAAAGCTTAGCTTCTAAAGCACTTTTATTGAAGGATGAACCAAGTGATGAATGATTTTCTTCTACCGTAAAAATGAATTTCCTAAATATCTAAAATAACTGGTTTAAGAGCCGGTTTTTTTGTAAATAACATGACTTTATTTTATTCACCGATGCATTTGAAACGTCATTAGACTTGTCCTCGAAGTCTAATCGCGCAACATATGAATTATATCTCGCTTTAATTCATCCCATTCAGTAAAGTTGGGTACGATCAACAAGCTTTGCGACACAAAGCCATAACACACTCTTTGTATATTTAAAGCCATTGGCTTGAGCTTTTCCTCGTTATTTATAAAAGGCTTAAGCATGTGTTGCCACATTTGCACCATCATGACATAACTTTTACGGTAACTTTCAATATCTGAAATCCGCCGTTCCAATAAAAACACCTGTGACCATAAAAACTGCTGCGCTTGAATTTGCTCAATTTGAAAGTGGATGATTTGCTGTAAATACTCTTGAAAATCCAAATCTGTGGATAACTTCATCAGCGATTGTGCATAAGTTTTCATCTGTTCGGCATTGTGTTTCACATGCAAATGAATGGTTAGCGCAATCAAATCTTCCTTCTTGGAAAAATATTCATAAAATGTCCCTAAGCCAACGCCTGCAAGGTCGGTAATTTCACGAATGGTAATTTTGTCGGCAGGGCGCTCATGCAAAAGCCGAACAAAACTTTCCTGTAAGGCTTCTTGGGTGAGCTTTGCACGTGATTGACGAGGCTTACGCCGTATCTGAATGGCTGAATTCTTCATATTGTTAAGCGCTGAAAACCGAACGTCTATGCTTTAAATTTTCTCTATACTGAAATGAAAAGCAAACAAGAACAAGTGGAAAATATAGACGATGAATACATTAGAACAGCCATGGATGACGTATCAAATCAGCAACCAATTTGATGAACTAGAAAACTACAATCTATTTTCAAGCGATACGGTTTTACATGAAATCTTAAAACGCTGCAGCAGCCATGATCAGCCGACTTTATGCGAAATGGGCAAAGTGGCAGGTTCGAGTGAATACTTTCAGCATGGGGCTTTAGCCAACAAACATACCCCAATTTTACATGCCTTCGATGCGCGAGGCCGCCGTACTGACTTTATCGAGTTTCATCCTTCATGGCATAAATGGATGGGACTCAACCGCCAGTTTGATACCCATGCACATCCATTTAATCAGCCAAATTCCAAGGCAAAATGGGTGGAATGGGCAGCACGTTTTTATTTAGCAGGTCAGGTCGAGTGCGGCAATTTATGTCCAAATTCAATGACGCTCGGCAGTATTCCACTCATTCAGCGCGAACCTGAACTGTGGGCCAAAATTGGCGAGAAACTACTATCGACTGAATATGATGAACGCGATGTACCGATTGCGCAGAAAAAGTCGATTTGGCTCGGTATGGGCATGACCGAAAAGCAGGGCGGTTCAGATGTACGTGCTAATGAAACTATAGCTGTGCCTGTGGCAGAAACAGGACGAGGCAAAGCTTATTTACTCACGGGGCATAAATGGTTTTTCTCTGCACCGATGTGTGATGCGCATTTGGTGGTGGCAAAAACCGAACAAGATGGTTTGGCTTGTTTCTTTGTGCCGCGTTGGTTGGAAGATGGCACGAAGAATAATATTCAGGTGCAACGCCTAAAAGAAAAAGTCGGTAACCGCAGTAATTCAAGCTCGGAAGTCGAATTCAAAAATGCGTGGGGCATTATGATTGGTGAGGCAGGGCGTGGCATTCCAACCATTATTGAAATGGCGAATTATACCCGTCTGACCTGTTCGGTCGGTTCGAGCGCCATGCTGCGTCAAGCTTTGGTGCAATGCATTGCCTATACCCGTCAGCGTCAGGCTTTTGGTAAACATTTGATTGAACAACCCTTAATGCGTGCAGTTTTGGCAGATTTGGCTTTAGAGAGTGAAGCAGCGACGCAGCTCAGTTTCCATTTGGCGCAGTGCTATGAATCAGATGATGCCTTGTCTGTGGCATGGAAACGCATTATGACCCCAGCAGCTAAGTTTTGGATTTGTAAACGTGCAGTCGAACTCACTGGTGAGATGATGGAAGTTTTTGGCGGCAATGGCTATGTTGATAACGGCATCATGGCGCGCATTTTTAAAGAAGCACCTGTGAATACCATTTGGGAAGGTTCAGGTAATGTTATGTGCCTAGATGTGCTGCGCGCGATTGGGCGTGATCCTGAATCTATTGAGGTGCTGTTTAAAGATTTGGCCAGTACAGCAAGTACAGATGAAAGCTTGCAAACAGAATTGCAGGACTTGTTCAGGTTGTTCCATCAATCGCCTGAAGATTTACAATTTATGGGGCGCAGTTTGGTCAGTCGTTTAACGGTACTTGCACAAGCGGTGTTATTGAAACGCTATGCGCCTGATTATGTAGCAAATGGTTTTATTCAAAGCCGTTATAGCGCTAAACACGGGCAAGTGGTGGGGATGTTGGATGCCAAAATGGTCGATGTAGAGCGTTTGTTGGAACGGGCTTTCGCAAGTTAAATACAATGTATTTCCCTCTCTTAATGGGAGAGGGTTTTGGAGATGGGAATAATGTGGGAAAACAATTTTTTATGGACATGGGACTAACGACGCTGTATCAAAAAGCCATAGGAAAGTGCTTGAAAAAATCTAAAAATAGACCAATATATGCACTACAGCACGAAGGTGCTGTATAGGCAAAAGGTGAATGCAAATGGCAAAGAAAAAAGTCCTGCCAGAAGTTGAAGTTCGCAACTTCGTGGCAAAACACATGAATGATTTTAACAAAAGCCAAACTTTTGTAGATCGAAAGAAAAATGCGAAACGTGGCTATGACAAGCACAAAAAAGGGAGATACTCAAATGACTATCTCCCTTTTTATTGGTCTGTATTTTTATAATTTAACTGACTATTCGTGTCGCTGATTTCACCATATCACCTAGACCATGAGTCTTAAAGTAATACTCCATTAAGCTTTTCACCATCAGTGGATTATTCATGCTTAAGGCACGATCTAAGAGCTCTTTTGCATCTGGCATCGGCACATGGCAGATGGCTTTACGAACTTTCAGGATATTACTCGAACTCATCGATAGGGTATTAAAGCCCATTGCCATCAATAAAATAGCGGTGAGTGGATCACCAGCCATTTCCCCGCAAATACTAATCGGCTTGTCGTATTTATGACATTCTTGCACCAAACGAGTCAGCGCACGAAGTACGGCTGGGTGTGAGTGTGAATAGACATTGGCAACACGTGGGTTATTACGGTCAACCGCAAGTAAATATTGGGTTAAATCGTTTGATCCGACCGAGAAGAAGTCAACCAATTCAGCAAATTCATCGATCTGTAACAGCACACTCGGCACTTCGACCATGATGCCGATTTTGGGTTTGGTAATTTTCACCTGTTCTTCTTCTTGCACCGCTTGCCAGTCACGATCGAGCAAATACAACGCTTCTTCGACTTCGCTGACACTGGTCACCATCGGCAGCAAAATATGCAAGTTGTTCAGGCCAATACTGGCTTTGAGCATTGCACGAATTTGGGCTGAAAAAATCTCAGGATGATCAAGGGTAAAGCGAATCCCACGCCAACCCAGAGCTGAGTTTTCTTCTTCAATCGAGAAATAAGGCAGGTCTTTATCTGCACCAATATCGAGGGTACGCATCACCACTGGTTTATTGGCAAAATGACTGAGCTGTTGACGGTAAATCGCCCGTTGTTCTTCTTCACCTGGGAAGCGATCACGCAGCATAAATGGAATTTCAGAACGGTATAGACCGACACCTTTGGCGCCACGTTGTACACCGCGAACTACATCGATCATCAAGCCGGTATTTACAAACAATCGAACAGCGACGCCATCTGGCGTGATGGCATCTTTTGTTTCGTATTGTTTTAGGTCTTTGGCAATTTGCTCTTCTTCTTTTTGAATCTCTTTATAACGTGTGCGTAAACGACGAGGTGGATTGATGAATACACGACCTTGATGTGCATCGACAATCATTTCGACATCATCAAGGGTGTTAATCGGAAGTTCAGTCACACCGACTACAGTTGGAATGCCGAGGGCACGCGCCACAATCACCATGTGTGAGTTCATGGCACCTTCAGTGGTCACAATCGCTGCGATTTTATCGACTGGGAGTTCAACCAAAGCAGCTGTAGAAATTTCTTCACCAATTAAAATACTTTCATCGGTGATTTCACGGTGACTAGCATCTGCTTCTTGCAAAAAGGCCAAGATACGACGCCCTAGATCTTTTAAGTCTGAAACACGCTCACGGAGATAGTCATCCTCCATCTGTGCAAAGAGCGCAATGTGTTTATCAATGACAATGCGAACAGCACCTTGTGCCCAGTTACCGTCGCGGATTTCACTTTTGATTTCCGCGGGGAGGGCATTGGCATCGAGCATCCGTAAGAACACGCTAAATAATGCCCGTTCTTCAGCCATGAGGGCATCTTGCATTTTTTCATCAAGCGACTGAATTTCTTGGCGAACTGCGTCTATGGCATTGTCGAGTAATTCAAGCTCCTCACTAATGTCATCGGCTTCACGATCAGGCACTGAAGCCAAGTCAGCAGGTGGATATAAGATGACTGCACGACCTAGAGCAATGCCGCCTGAACCTGAAATGCCTTGGAAGGTTTTATAGGCTGGGAGGTTGTTCGGTTTACGAAAGACTTCGATATTCCCGACGGCATGTGCATGGGCAATCACCCCTGAAAGTTGAGCGCATAGGGTCACGAGGAAGGATTCGGCAGCTTCGCTAAAGTCTTGAGGTTCTTTGTTTTGAACCACCAAGACACCCATAACTTTACGGCGATACATTACCGGAACACCGAGGAAGGAATTGTAAATTTCTTCTCCCGTTTCTGGCAGATACATAAAGCGTTCGTGTTTGGGAGCATTGTCTAAGTTGACGATTTCTTCACGTTGTCCAACTAAGCCGACCAAACCTTCACTGGTATGCAAAGAGACATGCCCAACGGCTTCAGGGTTTAAACCCTTAGAAGCCATCAGTAAATAACGATGGTTTCGTTCATCAAGCAAGTAGATTGAGCAGACATCCACATGCATGGCTTCTGCCACTTGATTGACCATTATGTCTAAAGATTCATGCAAACTGGCTGACGCATTAATCTCTTGGACTATGCGTCTTAATGTATCCAGCTGCATGTTCGACATCGTGTCTGCTCCAAAATTTATTCTGCTTTATTTATAACAACACTCATCCTAAAAATCTGCATCCATTCTGCAAATTTTTACGGCTTTTGTGGAAGCTGACTGCACAGTTCCACCATGGCTTTACGATATACATCGCGTTTAAAATTCACCACTTGTCCTAGTGGGTACCAATAGCTGACCCATTGCCATTGATCAAACTCAGGTGGATCTGACAAATCAAGCTGAATATGCTGTGCTGAAGCTGTCAGTTTCAATAAAAACCACTTTTGCTTTTGACCAATACAAACGGGGGCTGAATCGGTACGTATATACCGATGTGGCAAACGATAGCGCAACCACCCTTGGGTTTGTGCTATCACCTGGACGTGTTCGGGCAGTAAGCCAACTTCTTCTCTCAGCTCACGGTAAAGTGCCTGTTCGGGGGTTTCTCCATGTTGGATACCTCCTTGTGGAAATTGCCAGGCATTGTGACCAATGCGCTTTGCCCATAAAACTTGTCCAATGTCGTTTGCCAAAATGATCCCGACGTTGGGTCGGAAACCTTCTGAATCGATCATTTGGCTACCTAAATATTGTGTAATTTATGACTTTGCTCGCGGGGACGTTTATTTCTGTGTCCATCTCGAAAAAGCAAAGTGTAAAAATGTTAAAATTGTTATGATCTTAACGAATTTCTATCGACTAGCGGAGATAGATTTACAATTTTTTTCTTAAATTTCAGCTTTTACGAGTATTTTCATGAAATTGGCACTGTTTGACCTTGATCACACCTTATTAAATACCGACTCAGACCATTCTTGGGGGGAGTTTTTGGTCAATGAAGGCTTGGTTGATCCAATTCGTCATCGTGCCATGAATGACAAATTTTATGATGATTATAAAAAAGGCCAGCTTGACCCGATTGCCTATAACGAATTTGTATTTGAGTTTTTAACCCAACATGACAATGCCTACTTAACTGAGTTACATCAGTTGTTTATGAAAAAAGTTATTCGTGCGCAAATGCGTCCAGAGGGCTATGCTGCCATTCAGCGCCATCAAGATGCAGGGCATCAATTGGTCGGGATCACCGCAACGTCTGATTTTATTACCGCACCGATTTTTCGTGAATTCGGCATTACTGAAATCATTGCGACCAATGCCGAAATTGTGAATGGTAAATATACAGGTAAAGTAATTAATACTCCGTGCTATCAAAAGGGCAAATTAGTCCGTTTGAATCAATGGTTAGAAGGTCGTGATGTTACAGAGTCTTGGGCGTATTCAGATTCGATTAATGACCGTTTCCTGTTGGAATATGCGGATCATGCAATTGCAGTCAATCCAGATGATCGTTTAGAGGTCCTAGCAAAAGAACAAGGTTGGGACATTCAAGACTGGTCAATTCAAGCCTAAAGATGAACATGAAAAAAAAGCATCTTGAGATGCTTTTTTATTTGATGTTCTTTTGATTAACCTTCGACTCACTTATTTGAACTATCGCTCCGTATGCAGACAGAAGCTTCTTTTAAACATTTAATTCAAATCTTTATTGGGCCACGTGCTCAATCTTATTTAAATTTCATTGAACAACAAGTTGGACAGAACAATGGTCTGAGTTGGGCAGGGCTAATTTTTGGACCCTATTGGTTACTCTATCGAAAGATGTACCGCTATTTCTTCTTATTCTTTGCGGTTGGTTTTTTGATTAGCATGTTGGCACTCATCATCGGTGTGCCTGAACAAGTCTTGATGGGGCTAGCATTGATTCCTAACGTCGTACTCGCAGGGATCGGAAAGCGTTTATATAGCGATTTTGCGGTGCAAAAGACCAAAGCCTATATGCAGCAGCCAAAATATAGTGAACAGGTGTTTGCTGAAGAAGGGGGAGTGAACTGGGGGCTACCTTTATTGTTGGTATTTATTCAATCTGTCGTGATGATTATGCTCAGTTTGCCTTTTATTCAATTTTCACCGCTATAGAATTCTGTAATTGAGTGCGTGTTCATTCCATGTTATATCCTTAAAACAGAATAATTTTGTATCCATAAATAATAAGTTTTAACACGGAGAATGACAATGAGTGTACGTCCACGCATGACTCATCTATTTGAACAACTGGGTTTAGATTCGAGTGAAGACGCGATTGCTTTATTTATCGTGACGCATCAACTCAGTGCCCAAACTAAAATCACCGAAGCAGATTATTGGACAGATGCTCAGCGCCAGTTCTTGGCCGAAAAAATTAAGTCAGATGGTGAATGGGCGATTATTGTCGATCAATTGAATGAATCATTACATGAAGATTCATTGACGAAGTAAAACTGACAGGTCTTCCTTAGTTTTTAATGGGATCAGCTGAAAAAGGCGATCCCATTTTTACTGAAAAACTGATGTTACGTACGTAAAAGTTATTTCGTGTTTTTAAAATGATTTTTAAGTCTATTCAACGAAGTCTTACATCTAGGAATTGAATAAATTGATTGGCATTCGGCTGGAGGTACTTTTGTTTCGGCAAAAGTACCCAAAACCATTGTCATCCGCAAAACTCGTTCACTACCGTCTAATTATTCAAAGTATCGCAAAAAACATTTTTGATGAGAAGTAGTCCTATCTCAAACACTTGCGGATGACCTTGCCGCTTATCGTTCTTATATTTGAATCAACTTGCACTTCTGATGTTACTGTATAACATCAGTGAAAAGAGGTTGAACTTTCACAATAAGTAAGAGCATCTATTGCTGACCTTGAGCCAAGCTACAAATATTGATGGCAGATTTGAAGGTCACTGCATTGTCTATGATGACTATTCAACAAGGACTGTTCAACACTTGGCTAATCAAGTCATTCGCTTTTTCTAGATGCTTAAACAGATCAATAAAAAACCACCATAGTGGTGGCTTTTTTAACGATTAAATATTGTAGGCAAAAAAATGAATTAGATGTGTTTCATCAATTCAACCAGCTTTTGTGCAGCAAGTGACTGAGTACGGCCTGGGTGCCATACCATCCCCAGTTGACGATTCATGTTTGAAGGTAAATTCAATTGTTTTAAATCTTGGTTCAATAAGGTTTTAGGAAGGACTGACCAACCGAGACCAATGGAAACCAACATACGAATCGACTCGAGTGAATTATTGCTCATGGTGACTTTTGGTTTCAGGCCATACTTTTCAAACTCAGCCAAGGTAATTTGACTGGTATAGGTTTGCGCCGCAGGCAAAAGACTTGGGTATTGGATCAAATCTTCTAAGGTTAAATGCTCAACTTGCGCCAAAGGATGGAAAGGTGCAACCACGAATACCAGTGGATCATTCCATGTCGTAATGTATTTTAAACGGCTGTCACCTTGTGGCGGTAAAGTTAAAAATGCCAATTCTAAGTCGCCAGCCAAAACTTGCTCATGGGCCTGTTCAGAATCAACAAAGTGTACATCTAAGGTTACTTCCGGAAACTGTTGTACATATTGACGCAAATGCGCTGGTAAATGGTGTAAGCCGATATGATGACTGGTACCAATTTTCAGTTTACCTTGAACCTGACCTTGCTCATGGCTGAGCGTATGGTGAATATCGCCCAACTCATTCAGCCAGCTTTTTACTTTTGGCAAGAGAGAGTTTGCTGCATGCGTCGCTTGAACACCACGACCCGCGGATTCAAAAAGCTTGACACCGAAGTATTCTTCTAAACTGTGAATACGCTTGGTTACAGCAGGTTGCGTGATGAAGAGCTGATCTGCTGCCAAAGAGATCGAACCAGTTTCCATAACTTTTACAAAGGCTTCAAAGGCTGCGAGATTCATCTTCATTCCTATAAAGAATTTTTATGCTTAGTCTCATTGTTATAATATTTTAAGAATAAATCAAAGGGAAAGTTGTATCTTTTGATTTAAAACTAGGCGTTCAAGCCATACTACGCATTAAATCTGAGGGGATTTTTCGAGTTCTATAGCGTTATTCGAGTGCTTGATTGTTGCATGATTTAAGATGGAGCTGTGACGTTTTCAGCTCAAATGCGTTGTTACAAAGTTGTTTTTTAAACCGAAACCAGAGTTATGCATAATATAAAAAATACAGGGCTGAAAAGTATTTCAACCGTTTGAATTAAAGAGGAGCGATGGCGTTTCTTTTAACTCAGCATTGAACTAAAACAAAAATGAACTCAAGTTTTGATGGCTTGGGGAACATACTTTTCAGTGAATAATTAAAGTAACAGGTACAGTCAGGGCGGCATCGATTAGCGATAGCGTACCTCACAGGGAGAAGGCGATGGATATTAAGCACATTAAAAATTTATTGGATATTTTTGAAGGGACAGTCGAAAAGCGCTGTGCAATATATGAAATCGCAGATGACGAAGACGACGAAAACCGTGCAGCTGCCGAGTGTAATGCGGCAAAAAACAAACTGATTCTTGCGATAGAACAATTGGTTGAGGCGCATGGTCAGCTGGTCTTACAGCAAAAAACCAAGCTTTGATGATCTGTCTACGATTGAATCTATAGGATGAAATGAATAGAAAGTTAAAGTGGATAGAGTAAAAGAACGTTTTAAGGTCATTAAAAAAACCACCGTGATGGTGGTTTTTTTACAAGGAGCAGGGTTGGATTAAGCGGGGATATTTTCCTCTACAGCTTTATCTTTCTTTTCCCAGACTTTTTCGTGGAAGAAAAAGGCAACCGCTTGAACAGTTGGTTCAAGTAAACTTAATGTAATAGCCATTGCAATACTGCCTGTCACGTAATAACCAACCAACATCGCAACCGTGATATGCAGGATGTAATAGCTCAAGGTTTTTTTGAACATGCGCTGATTATTTTCGACGAACTTGTTAATGTGTGCCATGAAAATGCTCCTTGTTAAATTGATAAATCTTGGCAATGAGTTAATAATAATGATTCTTATTTTCAATGTAAAAGAGAAAATTCAATTTATGATCATTGAATTTTTAAATTACTGTTTAAAAATGGCAGAAAGTGAACAAAAAGTCGGAGAAAATTCTAAAGTTTCATCTACTGAAAGTATTGAAGTGAGCGTGTTTTAAACGCATTAATGGTCTTTAAAATGCAGTGGAAATCAGCAGTTAAATATCATTCCTATAAGTTTTTAAACTAATAAAAATGATAAATTAGATTTATGTGAATACGTGGTTATAATCGATTTAACGAAAGAATTTACCCAGTCCAGTGGAGCAAATCGACATGGCAGGCGAAACCCAAAAAGCGGAAACCCAAACAAAAAAAACCTTGTATGACAAATTGTGGGATGACCATCTAGTAAAACAACGAGATGATGGCTCTTCATTATTGTATATCGACCGTCATTTATTGCATGAAGTGACTTCTCCACAAGCTTTTGAAGGTCTACAACTTGCAGGTCGTAAACCATGGCGTTTAAGCGCTAACGTTGCAACGCCAGACCATAACGTACCTACTTCTACTAAGGAGCGTGCTGAAGGTATTGCGGGTATTGAAGATGATACCTCACGTATCCAAGTGCAAACTTTAGATGACAACTGTAAAACTTTTAATGTTGCCCAGTTTGACATCAATGATGTGCGTCAAGGTATTGCGCATGTGGTTGGGCCAGAACAAGGTTTAACCTTGCCAGGTATGACCGTGGTGTGTGGTGACTCACATACTGCAACGCATGGTGCTTTTGGTTGCTTGGCTCATGGTATCGGCACATCTGAAGTTGAACACGTGTTGGCGACTCAATGCTTAGTTCAAAAGAAAATGAAGAACATGTTGGTGCGTGTTGACGGTCACTTGGGTCAAGGCGTAACTCCTAAAGACGTGGTTTTAGCAATTATCGGTAAAATCGGTACGGCAGGTGGTACAGGTCACGCAATTGAGTTTGGTGGTCAAGTATTCCGTGATATGTCGATCGAAGGTCGTATGACGGTGTGTAACATGGCGATCGAAGGTGGCGCGCGCGTGGGTATGGTGGCTGTTGATGACAAAACCATTGCCTATGTAAAAGACCGTCCATATGCACCGAAGGGCGAACAGTGGGATGCTGCAGTAGAATATTGGAAGACTTTAGTGTCTGATGAAGGCGCGCATTTTGATACTGTTGTGGTGTTGCAAGGTGAAGAGATTGAGCCACAAGTGTCTTGGGGGACTTCTCCTGAAATGGTGATTCCTGTATCTCAAGCAGTGCCAACTTTAGAACAAGCTAGAGATGACGTACAGCGTAATGACTGGACACGTGCATACAACTACATGGGCTTAGAAGCGGGTCAGGCATTGGCTGATATTCAATTAGACCGTGTATTTATTGGTTCATGTACCAACTCACGCATCGAAGATATTCGTGCAGCGGCTGAAGTGGCCAAAGGTAAAAAAGTGGCGGCATCGATTAAGCAAGCCATGGTGGTACCGGGTTCAGGTTTAGTCAAAGCACAAGCAGAAGCAGAAGGTTTAGATAAAATCTTAATTGAAGCAGGCTTTGAATGGCGTGAGCCGGGTTGCTCAATGTGTTTGGCAATGAATGCCGACAAATTGCAACCGGGAGAGCACTGTGCATCAACGTCTAACCGTAACTTCGAAGGTCGTCAAGGTAATGGTGGTCGCACGCATTTGGTGAGTCCAGCAATGGCAGCAGCTGCGGCAATCGCTGGTCACTTCGTTGACGTTCGTACCTTCTAATCAGGGCTAATAGGAGCAAATCGCATGAAAAAATATACCGTTGAACAAGGTATCGTTGCACCATTAGACCGTGCCAATGTTGATACAGATTTAATTATTCCAAAACAGTTTTTGAAATCTATTAAGCGTACTGGCTTTGGTGCCAACTTATTTGATGAGTTGCGCTATTTGGATGAAGGCTATTTAGGTCAAGACATTTCAAAACGTCCAATTAACCCAGATTTCGAATTGAACAAACCACGTTATCAAGGTGCGTCGATTTTGATCTCTCGTGCAAACTTTGGTTGTGGTTCGAGCCGTGAGCATGCGCCTTGGGCATTAGAAGAATATGGTTTCCGTACTGTCATTGCACCAAGCTATGCGGACATTTTCTTTAATAACAGCTTTAAAAATGGCATGTTGCCAGTGATCTTGTCTGAAGAGATCGTCGATCAGTTGTTTAAAGAATGTGCTGCATCTGAAGGCTATCAATTAACCATTGATTTGGCTGCGCAAGAAGTGCGTACACCGAGTGGTGAAGCATTTACATTTGAAGTCGATCCATTCCGTAAACACTGCTTATTGAATGGTTTGGATGATATCGGTTTAACTTTACAAGCAGCCGATGATATCCGTGCTTATGAAGAAAAAACCAAAGCATCTCGCCCTTGGGTCTTTGCAGACATTAAAGCTTAAGTCAGTGTCACTGTAGAACTTCTTAGTAGTCAGTCGGCTTAAGTCTTGTTAATATCAGGCGAAACAAAATTTATACGTTAGCCAGAATTTATCAGGTTGGGTTCGAAAAATGAAAAAGTTCTTCGGTCAGCTGGTTGTAACGGGAGCGCTGTTTGCAACGCTCTCTGCCTGTCAAAGCTTTGACATGGCACGCATTAAAAATGTGAAAGAAACTGAAAGTACAAACACTAATGCTTTGATTTACTGTGCAGGTACAGCGCACTGTGAATTTGAGCGTTTTGATCAAATACAAGTGGTTGATCCAAATAATCAACGTGTACAACGTGCTGCGATTAAAGCAGGCATTGTACGGTTGAATGGTCGTTCATTGTCTGAGCCTAATCCTTTGTATTTGTCCGTACCTTCAGGTCAGCATGAAGTCGTGATTCGCTATTATCCTATTTCTCAGGAAAAAGCAGAGCGCTTGCATGTCATTCACAACTTTAGGTCCAAACACGAGTACACCTTTAAAATGTACCGTGAGCGTTCAAAAAACAGAGGCAGTTTACTAGATAAATCTGCGCCTGATCCGCTCTGTGTAGACTTAAAGCAAGGTGCAAAAACGATTCGACGTTTCTGCCGACCGTACAATGTCCTCACAGGACTTGGTGAGTTTGTAGAAAAGAAACTTTAAATCTGACTGGTAATCAAGCCAGCGTATAAATGGAAAGACTCATGTCAAAACATATTTTGATTTTACCAGGTGATGGTATTGGTCCTGAAATCGTGAAAGCGGCTGAACAAGTGCTGACACGTGTAAACGAGAAATTCAACTTAGGTTTGACTTGGGAACAAGGTCTTTTAGGTGGTGCAGCGATCGATGCGCACGGTTCACCTTATCCAGATGTAACAGCAGCACAAGCGAAGACTGCTGATGCGATTTTATTGGGTGCAGTGGGTGGTCCTAAGTGGGATACCATTGAGCGTTCAATTCGTCCAGAACGTGGCCTATTAAAAATTCGTTCAGAATTAAATTTATTTGCCAATTTACGTCCAGCAATTCTTTATCCGCAGCTTGCAGATGCGTCGAGCTTAAAACCTGAAATCGTAGCAGGTTTGGATATTTTGATCGTACGTGAGTTAACTGGCGGGATCTATTTCGGTCAACCACGTGGTATTCGTGAACTCGAAAACGGCGAAAAACAAGGTTTCAATACTGACGTATATGCTGAATCTGAAATCAAGCGTATTGCCAAAGTTGCTTTTGAAATGGCGAACTTACGTGGTGGTAAGGTATGTTCAGTGGATAAAGCCAACGTACTAGAAGTGACTGAGCTTTGGAAACAAACTGTAACTGCGTTAAAAGAAGAGCAGTATCCTGAAATTAACTTGTCTCATATGTATGTTGACAATGCTGCCATGCAATTGGTCCGTGCGCCAAAACAGTTTGATGTAATCGTGACAGGTAACTTGTTCGGCGATATCTTGTCTGATGAAGCGGCGATGTTAACCGGTTCTATCGGCATGCTGCCATCGGCTTCTTTAGATGAAAATGGTAAAGGTATGTATGAACCTTGCCACGGTTCAGCACCAGACATCGCAGGTCAAAACATTGCGAACCCATTAGCAACGATTCTGTCTGTTGCTATGATGCTACGTTATACCTTCCGTGAAGAAGCGGCGGCAAAAGCAATTGAAGATGCTGTAGGTAATGTCTTAGATCAAGGCTTACGTACAGGTGACATCATGTCAGAAGGCAGTACTCAAGTCGGTACTGTTGAAATGGGTCAAGCTGTAGTTTCTGCATTGAACTAATGGCGAATCAAAAAACGCAGCGTTTATGCTGCGTTTTTTGTGCCTAGAAATTATCAATCCTAGAATTGATGCGCTAACAGGTGCGACCAGTTAATCGGACATCAGTTGCAATATTATGCTTTAAGCGAAATTGAATAAGGCAGTTTAACTCAACCTCATAGCGTGTATTTCCACTGGGAATCGGCACAGCAGCGCCGCTGCCCATGCCCATCGCAGGATTTTCCGCCATCGGTAAAGGAATACTGATCGGGCGTGTAACACGATAACGAAGGTAGTCTGAACTGACCTCTACGGGAGAAGTTCTTTGATAGCCGAGTTTGCTGAGGTCGAGTTCTGCTTGAATCGCTTGGCTCGATTGACCAATAAATGAGGCTAAATAGCGTTCACGCTCAACGGAGGATATCGTTGATGTCGTGGTACAGCCAGCCAACCATACAATGCTTAGAACGCATCCCATGCTCAGTATCGGGCGAATAAAACGCTGATCTTCGTAAACCTGAGGTTCTAAAATAAATTTCATGGGTCAGTTTCTCACGAAATAAATTCAGTTTAGTCAGTTCGGTCTGTATAACACTGTAGTCATTTGATACACGGTCATCCGAGCAAGATTAGCCTCTAGGATTCTCATGCAGGATCAACAAGCTCTGCCAACATAGTCAATGGATTCAACTATTTGATTGCGTAATTTGAACTCGATTTTACATTCCATATCGACAGTGACACCACCTTTAGACGGCGTTGGGATAGGGGCGCCCATGGCTATACTGGTGCCGATATTTGGTGTACCTATCGGAATTGGCATTGAGCGTAAAATGGTATAACTGAGTTTTTCATTGCTTTGTACGGGTGCTCCCATCACTTTATAGCCCAATTGACTCAAGTTGAGCTCTTTACGAACTTGATCAGCTGGCTGTCCAATATAGTGTTGTAGGGATTGATTGAGTTGCTTTTGGCCTGTCGTGGCGCAAGCAACACAAAAGATAGCACCGACTAATCCTAGATGTTTCATATGATTTTATGTCCTTATATTTTGAATTTTATAATCGAATTTTTATGTTTTTAGACTGTAAAGCAAATTTGCAGTCAATTTTTATCATTGTATTGAAATAAATACAAAAAAAGCCACTGATAAAGTGGCTTTTTCGCTTCGCTAAAACTTAGCGCGCACGGTAAGTGATACGACCCTTAGTCAAATCATAAGGTGTCATTTCTACTTTAACACTGTCGCCAGTCAAAATACGGATATAGTGTTTACGCATTTTGCCAGAGATGTGAGCAATCACTTCATGACCGTTTTCTAAACGTACACGGAACATAGTATTAGGAAGCGTCTCGGTGACAACGCCTTCGAACTCGATGAGTTCCTCTTTATTGGCCATAGCCTACCTGAATGAATAAATTAGCAAGGCGCAAATTATAGTCAATTTTTTTTCAGAATACAAGCCGTAAAAGGCTTTGAACTGATCGACTGTCAGTAAAATAAGCGAACAATTTAGTTAAATATTTTCAACAAAAAATGTGCAGTAACTGTTGTCAGTTTGGTCAATCGCAGTTAATCTAAAATCAATCTTTTTAGGTATAAATGAAGTACATACAAGGAAGGTTCTGGAGTGGGTCAGCTAACTGATGCATCTGTTGTGTTGCGTTTAGGGTATCAAGCGATTCGTCGTGCCGGATTGCCAACAGAAGAAATTTTAACAAAAGCGGGTGTGGCATTAAATCAGGTTGAAACCAATGACCGTACCCCATTGAATGCGCAATTTGCGTTCTGGGTGGCTGCAGAAGAAGTCAGTAAGGATCCTGATATTGGTTTGCATCTGGGAGAGCATTTGCCTTTATATCGAGGGCAGGTGATTGAACACTTATTTATTTCATCTGAGAATTTTGGTGAAGGTTTAAAGCGAGCTTTGGCGTATCAACGCCTAATTAGCGATGCCTTTCATGCACAATTGGTGATTGAAGATGACCGCTGCTATTTGACCAATGGTCATCAGCCTTGGGCAGAAAATATCGTGAATCGTCATTTTTCTGAATGCGCGATGTCCGGTGTTTTGCGTTTCTTTAAGTTTATTACTGAAGGGCGTTTTCAGCCGATTTATATCGACTTTAACTTTAGTCAGGGCGCGCCAGATGATGAGTATTTCCGTGTTTATGAATGCCCTGTGAGCTTAGGGCAGAAAGAAACCCGATTGTATTTTGATCCGGCTATTTTAGAGTATCAATTGTGGCAGGCAGAACCTGAGTTATTACAATTGCATGAGCAGTTGGCGATTGAAAAACTTCAGGAGTTGGCGCGTTATGATTTGGTCGGTGAAGTTCGCCGTGCAATTGGTTCAACGCTAGAAAGTGGTGAAACCACGCTTGAAACGGTCGCTGCGCAGCTCAACATTACCCCGCGTCGTTTACGAACTCAGTTGTCAGAAGCCAA
The DNA here is from genome assembly GCF_057480965.1 of Acinetobacter sp. P37. Classification (NCBI taxonomy): domain Bacteria; kingdom Pseudomonadati; phylum Pseudomonadota; class Gammaproteobacteria; order Moraxellales; family Moraxellaceae; genus Acinetobacter; species Acinetobacter sp. P37. The sequence goes on from NZ_JBLIYY010000006.1 coordinate 152,277, forward strand.
TACTAGTTTTCAGCAAATTTTGTCAGACTATCGCTGTCGTTTGGCTAAAAAATTATTGGCCAATACCAATGAAAGTGTGGAGCGCATTGTGTACTTAACGGGTTTTTCTGAACCAAGTACGTTCTATCGTGCATTTAAACGCTGGACCAATGAAACGCCTGTGGAATATCGTAAACGAAAGCAGCGTTAACGTTGAACATTTAAAAGTATTCCCTAAACAAAATCCCCCTTTTTCAAAGAGGGATTTTCATCTTTAGAATCTGGCAATGGCGGAAATGAAACACCCTCTCTGTGAAAGTGAGGTTGGGAGGGATTGTTTATTCAGGCATATTTAGCCAATGTGGTCCTAACGGAACTTGAGGAAGTTTAAACTGAGCTGGATAGTCTGCATGGATAAAATATAGTCCATCGGGTGGTGCAGTGACACCTGCTGCTTTACGGTCTTCAGCAGCAAAAATATCGTCAATATGGTCAACGTCATACATACCTTGCCCAATTTCCAATAAACAGCCCATGATGTTACGCACCATATGATGTAAAAAACCATCGGCCTGAATATCTAAGACCAAGTAGCATCCGTGTTGGATCAGACGGCAATGGCTGACATGACGAACGGGCTGATTGGACTGACACGCTGCGGCACGGAAGCTTTCGAAATTATGAGTGCCTTCAAATTTGGCCGCAGCACGTTGCATTTTCAGCACATCTAGCTTGGCATAAACATGGGTCACTTGCTTGTGCAGTAAAGCTGGACGTTGTGGATTGTTATAGACCACATAGCGATAACGACGTGCTTGCGCTTTAAAGCGGGCATGGAAGTCCTGATCCATTTCCTTAATCCATTGGATGGAGATATCACGGGGTAATTGGCTATTGCTGCCCATTAACCATCCGCGAATGGGGCGAATCGCCTGAGTATCGAAATGTGCCACCATATTGGTTGCATGGACGCCGGCATCTGTTCGGCCAGCGCCATGCAACATGATCGGCTCATTGGCTACTTTACTGAGGATGGTTTCAATGGTTTCTTGCACGCTTGGTACGCCCGGTTGCTGAGTTTGCCAGCCCTTGTATTGCATGCCACAAAACTCAATCCCAATCGCAAAACGTTGCATAGTTACCTCAAATGACTTAATCGTTCCAATGCGCAGTCCAGTCTGCGGCACTGCCGTATTGTAAATACATTTTCAAACATTTGGCATAAAGATCTGCATGACCCAAACAATTGCTTAGTAATATTCCACTGTCTTTGACCCAGTCACTCACAGCATAGCGTTGATCTATACCGCCATGAACAACCTGTGTACTTAAAATAATTTTGCAATTTTTTTGTTGTATAGCCTTTAATACATTGAGTAACTCAGCATCAACGGCAATATTGCCTGTGCCAAAACCTTGCAGAATTAAAACATCTGGCGTGTGTGTAAGTAGGGCGGCTAAATTTTGACTGTGTAGATCAGTTGCTATCGGTTGCCACATCCAATTCAGGCAATTGAAATGAGCTGCTTTGTCTAAATCATTGGCTTGAACAATATACGGTGATGTCAGCATTGAAAGTGGCTGTGTGGCTGGCAGCCCATCAAAGGCTTTCAGATCGGTTGTATGTACTTTTAGTGCGGATTGAGCATGCATTAATTGATGATGAAAGGCCAAATAAACCCCAACACTGGATTGGTGTACCGATTCCAATGCAAAATTTAAATTGTCGATGGCATCGGTAAATTCACGGGTGTTGTCACCAGCCACATTAAACAGCGGATATTGGCTGCCTGTTAGCACGATATGAGCAGACTGTGCCATAAAGTGTGCAAGTACTGCGCTGGCATAGCTAAGCGTGTCTGTGCCATGAATAATTACGAAATGCTGAAATTGTTGTAATTGTAAACTTTGAATTTGTTGGATCAGTGCCAGCCAGTCGGGCGCCGTACAGGCACTACTGTCACGAATGACAGGTGCGACTAAACATTCAATGTTTAGGTGCAGTGGCAGCACATGCTGTAATTTAGGTAAAAACACATTCGCTGGCATGGGGCTTAAAGGTTCACCGATACAACCGAAAGTACCACCCATATAAATAAGAGCAATTTTTTTCATCATAAAAAAAGCAGCCTTGAAAGACTGCTTTAGTTTAAATCGCTTTTGTTTAAGATGCGATTTGATTCAGTAACTGATCTGCTTGTTGACGTTGAGCTGAAGAAAACTCAGCCTCTTTTTCAGTCAAAATTTCACGTGCAGCGTCATAAGCACCTAGTTTGATGTATTGCGCTGCCAATTCAAGATTCAATTCAATTTCATTGACTTCAACCAGTTCAGGGAAAGATTGAACCAATGGATCGTTTTGGTCTGTAGCAGATGGGGTTGACGGTGTGCTTAAACCGCTAATGTCAAAACTCACACCACTTGAAGCAGGGGCTGCAGGTTTAACTTCAGGCGTAGACTCTAAGTTAAACTCTGTTGCAGGAGCAACAACCGCTTCTTCTGTTTTTGCTGTTTCAAAAGCACCTAAGTCAAAGTTTAAGGTTGGAACTTCAACTTTGTTTTCTTCTACAACCGATGTTTCTGTTGTAAATGAAAAATCTAAAGGCTCGATTTTTTCTTTTACAGTTTCTGTTTTAGTTTCAGCCGCAGCTTCAGTGCTTGGGGCAAAGTCCATTGCAAAATCAATCGGTTTGATTTCTTCAACGGTAGGAGATGGCTGAGCAATCTCTTCGGTTTTCGGTGTTGCTTCAAGTGCAGGTTCTGGTGAAATTGAAAGCGTGTCAAATTCAAGCGGCTGTATGTTTTCAGCAGGAGCACTTTCAACTGGGGTAGAAATGTCTGCTTTTGCAGGCGTTTCAGTGGTGAAATTAAAATCTAGTGGTTTAATTTCGGCTGCTTTGGGCTCAACAGGTGCAGCAGTTGAACTTTGCATTAAAGCATCAAAATCAGAGGTATTTTGAGCTTTTGATGGAACCTCTTCAGTGATCGGTGATACAAAGTTAATGGCATCATCTTTCACATTTTGAGAATTTTCAAACTCTACTTTTTTTGCTTCAGCTTGTTCTAAAATTTCATCGAGTTCAAGTGAACGAATATGGCTCAGCAATTGGCTGATGGCAAATTCGTCTTTTTGTAAAATGTGAATATCTAATAGATATAGGTATAACTCATGTTGTGAGTTGTCACGTTTTAACGATTGATTGATTTGCGCTTCAGCAGAAAAGAAATTACGTTCTGCAATTAATTTTTCAATTTTGCCACGAGCTTCTGTCGTTAATGGTGTCATTGATTTTTTTTCAATGACACTGTTTTCAACCACTTGAGTTTTCTTCGGAGTCGCTTTAGCTGAAACACCCGTTTTCTTGGTTTTAGTGGATGTTGGTTTGGCTTTATCTGATTCTTGATCTTTTTGGCGTTTGTTTAAAAAAACCAATACGATCACTAAGATCACTAATGGAATCACATAAATCAGCATGTTTTAACCCCTTGGAGATAGAGCGATATAAAGTTGCACTCATCTCTATAAAATCTTGATTGGTAACGTTTTAGTTTATTGGCTTCTTTTATCTGCTTGTTGAGCTTTCAACTGTTGTTGCAGTTGAGCAAGACGAGCATTTAATAATTGAATTCTGTGATCCTTTTGATTTAGCGCCAATTCTAATTGAGTTACGTTTCTCTGTAATTTAACGGTTTTTTCACGAGATGTCATAACTTTTAATGACAACTCTTTCGAAGTTTTATTCTTTTCTGCCGCACTGTTGGCAGAAGATTGTGCCGAATCTTGCGCTTTCTCTGCAACCAGACTCATTTCAGCTTGATTCAAACGGTATTTGGTTTTGCCTGACTGCTTCGAAGGCACTTTGGCAAGTTCTGCCGCAGAGACTTTTACAGGCTGTTTTGCTTGCTGCATACCATGCAGATTTAATGCTGCACCACGGCGCAGACGGTTTACGTCGCCCTGAATGAATGCATGTTCGTTGCTGTTTTTAATCTGTTGCATGACTTCAGAGACAGGGCGGTTTTGTTCTGTCGCAATACGTGAGGCAATCCCCCAAAGGCTTTCATTTGAGCGAACCACATATTTTGCCACAGGTGTTGCTGTTGATGCAGCTGCAGTACTTGTTGGTTTTGGTGTAGATGCTGTTTGAGTTGTCGTTGTTGGGTTTTCACGTTTTTGTGCTGCCTGCTCCGCAGCAAATTTTTGTGCCAATGGGTCTTGAGATCTTGCAGTTGATGCTGTTGCAGTTTGTGTGGCTTGCATTTCTGAACTGACAGAGCCGGTCGAATTGGTTTTTGTAACTTGCGAAATTGATGTTTCAGCACCTGATGAAGTACTTCCGCTATGTTGCTCCGCAGGCGTAACACTATAATTTTGTACATGCGTGACAGGTTCAATCGCAACAGGCGTTGACGTTGCTAACTGTGGAGGTGCTTTGGTACTGAGTAATAAGGGTTGTTCTGCAGCTACGGGTGCTTTTGCGGTATACAGTGTGCTGACAGGTAAATTTAAGGCAATTTCTTTTTCATTTACAATCACGACAGGTGTTAAAGCACGCTCATTGGCACGGGTTTGAGTCGCATTTGACTGCGCTGGATTGCGTTTTAATGGGGTACGAATTTGTTGCAGGCGTGAAGCATTACCTTCTTTAATATTAACAATAAAATTAAGCTCAGCATCGGTCACTGGACGCGAAGAGGTAATGGTAATTACCCCATTGCCCGCACCATCACGACGCGTAAAGAAGTTTAAATGCCCCGGTGGTTGATGCCCTGTACCCATACTCAACAAATCTTCTGCCGTGGCTAAACTTGCACTGAGCGGCACAGATGTATTTGAGTGGCGAAAATGAATCTCAGCGTACAGCAATTCCCCGGGTGCTGACTGGACTTGTACAGGATCAATGCTGATCGCTTGAATGTTTTGAGATGCAATAACGGCTAAAATGGCGATCTTTAATTTGTTATATACGGTCATCTTAATCTTTAGCTCGAATATATGTCGCATGGCGAAAATTATAGATTAGCGAGTTGTCAAAGAATTGTAAAATATTTACACGACAGTTACATAAAAAAGCCGATCAATTGTGATCGGCTTCCTGTTCAGAGACTTAAAAATGCTTAAGCATTTTTATAATCAATGAGAATTCTTAGCATACGACGTAAAGGTTCAGCAGCACCCCAAAGCAATTGGTCACCTACAGTGAATGCACCTAGGTATTCTTTACCCATGTTGAGCTTACGGAGACGACCAACTGGAACAGACAAGGTGCCTGTTACAGCAACAGGAGTCAAATCAGTCATTGACGCTTCACGGGTATTTGGAACCACTTTAGACCAATCGTTGGCACTTGCGATAATATCTTCGATTTCATCCAGTGGAACATCTTTACGAAGTTTTAAAGTCAATGCTTGTGAGTGACAACGCATTGCACCGATACGGACACAGTGACCATCAATAGGCACGATTTGCTGGTTGCCTAAGATCTTGTTGGTTTCAACTTGACCTTTCCATTCTTCTTTCGACTGACCGCTTTCAAGCTGTTTGTCGATATAAGGAATGAGAGAACCAGCTAAAGGCACACCGAAGTTCGCAGATGGGAAACCTTCACCGCGTTGTAGGGCTGCAATTTTAGAGTCGATATCTAAAATTGGAGAACGTGGGTCATCTAGCAAATCTTTGGTATTGTTGTACAAGTAACCCATACCTGAAATCAGTTCACGCATGTTTTGCGCGCCTGCACCAGATGCCGCTTGATAAGTCATTGAGGTTGCCCATTCCACTAAATTATTTTGGAATAGACCGCCTAGACCCATTAACATTAATGAAACGGTACAGTTACCGCCCACGAATGTTTTTGTGCCTTTTACTAAGCCGTCTTTGATTACGTTCATGTTTACTGGGTCAAGTACGATGATCGCTTCATCATCCATACGTAAAGTTGATGCAGCATCGATCCAGTAACCATTCCAGTTTTCAGCTTTAAGCTTAGGGAAAACTTCAGTCGTATAATCGCCACCTTGGCAGGTGATAATGACATCCATTTGCTTCAGACTATCAATGTCCGTTGCATCCATAAGTGCTGGGGCAGTCTTACCACCAAACACAGGGGCTTCACCACCTGCATTACTGGTAGAAAAGTAAAACGGTTCGAAATGAGCGAAATCGTTTTCTTCAACCATACGTTGCATAAGGACGGAACCAACCATCCCGCGCCAACCGACCAGACCTACTTTCATGTCACTTTGCCTCGGTGCGTTAAAAAAATAAAAAGGGGGTTCGAGTGTACCAAAAGGGCGCATAACTGCAAGCGCTACATAATGAAAACACCAATAATATTGTGCAATATATCTTGTTTATGTTACATGCAAAACTGATATAAATTTATGAATCAATAAAAAATAAAGAATATAAGGGAGGCGTAATGATTTGGATTGAAATACTGGCGGGCTTCGTCATTTGGTTGACATTTTGGTCACTCATACCACGAGATGAATGGTGGTTTCGTGGTGCAGATTTTCCGCGTCTGCAAATCTTGGCTTTGGGCATATTTGCCTTCATAGGCTTAATTTTATGGAATGCTGAATGGGACTTGGCGCGTGAAATCATTTTAATTGGGTTGATTGCTGCCTTGGCATATCAATTAAAAATGGTTTTGCCTTATACCTTTATTTGGAAAAAACAAGTCAAAAAAGTTCGTTCAGACCAGTTAGATAAACAGAAACAAATTTCAATCATTGTCTCAAATGTACTTACGCCGAATACTCAATATCACTTATTATTGGCACAAATACAAAAGCATCAACCTGACTTAGTACTCACGCTAGAAACAGATCAAACTTGGCAAAATGAATTGACAGTGATTGAAGCTGATTATCCTTATCGCGTACCCGTACCTTTGGATAATTTGTATGGCATGCATTTGTATAGCAAGTTAGAACTTAGTGAAACTGAAGTCAAATTTATTCTCAGTGATGAAATTCCTTCGATCCATACCCGAGTCACCTTAGCATCAGGAAATCAGGTTCAACTGTATTGTTTACATCCTAAACCGCCAAGTCCAACAGAAGCCAAAGATTCAACTTTACGCGATGCAGAATTGCTGATTGTGGGCGATCAGATTAAAGATTTAGATGAAAGTTGCATCGTTATGGGGGACCTGAATGATGTGGCATGGTCACGTACTACACGACTCTTTCAACGAATCAGTGGGCTTTTAGACCCGCGTGTTGGACGTCATTTCGTAAATACCTTTCATGCCAATTATCCACTGCTGCGTTGGTCGCTCGACCATATTTTTCATAGTACAGATTTTGCATTGGTACATATGGAACGCTTGCCCAATATCGGTTCAGACCATTTTCCAGTCTATGTGGTGCTGCAAACAGGCAGGGTATTTGAGCAAATCCAAGAAGAATTAGAGCAAACAGATGAAGATGAACAAGAAGCGCAAGAGGCAATTCAGGAGGGTATAGAAAAAGCTGAGGAAGAGGAGAAGATTGTGACTGATGAAATCGCCCGTGATTATAAGGATGGTACGAAGGCACCTTGATTTTGTTTGATTTAAGAGAAAAGTGTAAGAAATAGCTTACACAGCTTTCGGCTTCTGACGAATGGTCAGGTCAAGTGTATTGACTTATTCTTTGTTCATCGGCACATGGAACTGGGAACGGAACATCCCACTAAGGAAGACGAAGCCGATGGAAGCATCACGGAACAGATGCAGGAAAGGAAAGCCAATAAAAAATAAAAAGAATACTTGTGAAAGCACAACCTCATAGACCCGAGTTTTGCAGGATGCAGAACTCGGGTTTTGCTTTTGTGATATACATATTTTTGCTTTTCTTTTGATCAATTTCTTTATACAGTGTGCCAAGAAAAAAAACGATGAATTTCCAATAAAAATATAGGTATGAGACGTTCTATGCTGTACGAATGGCACCAAAAAATATTGCAGATTACACACTTATCCACCGATGCACTTTCCATTTACCTTGGCTTAATCCTGTTCTTTTTTGTGGCCTTTTGCCACCACCGCCAATTGAAATCACATTATGCGATTTGGACGGTTGTGGTCGTTGCAGTGGGGGTGGAATTGTTTAATGCACGGCATGACATTTTAGATAGAGGCTATTGGCGTATAGGGCAAAGTTTGCAACATATTTTGAATGTCTTGTTACTGCCAATGATCCTTTGGTTGATGGCCCGATACCGTGTATGGAAGGGTTGAATCACCATTAAGTCATTCATAATAAAAAAGGATATTGTGCATTTCACAATATCCTTTCTAGATGATGATTGAGTTGCCGAATTAAAAATATTTCCCGAGCTTCATCCTGAGCAGCAAGGATCAATGACGTGTGGTCAATCAAGCGGAATGCTGAGAGGCTACTTGCGTATACAACTCCAAAGTCTGATCACACATCTCTTTTAAACTAAACATGCTGATAGGCTGCACGTGTTGTGGTTGGTCTAAATGCAACTTTAAGGTGTCGAGTAATTGTGTTTCATCATCGACAGTGACTAAACCTTGCGGATAGACATTCGATAAAATTTCAGCTACGCCACCACGGTTCCAACCGATTACAGGTGTACCTACAGACAGTGCTTCAAGTACTGTCCGTCCAAAGGTTTCCGCTTGGCTCGACAAAGACAAAACCAAATCGCTAAAAGCTAACCATTCACGGATATCTGAACGATGACCGACAAAAGTAATCCGATCACTCAGCCCTTTAGCCGCAATACTGTCTTGCATTTCTTGTAAATAAGCCGCTTTTTTCGGATCTGCACCACCGACCACCACCGCATGTACGTCGGGATACTGTGTTTGTAGCTGTTCCATTAAATGGATCAGGGTTTCATGACCTTTCAAACGGGTGATACGGCCTGGTAAGCAAATCAGACGCTTATTTTCTAGTTCAGGGAAATCTTTTAGGGTTTGATTGAGCCACTGTGCTGAGGGTTGATAACCATGTGGAAAAGCAGCGGGGTCAATGCCACGATAAATACGCACAATGTCCTTGGTAGGACAGTTTTTGTAGTTGTCCGTGATGTATTTGACAACACTATCCGAGACCGCAATGACTTTTTCAGCCTGCGTCATGATTTGACTATAGCGATTAATCGAATAAAAACCATGTACAGTTGAAATCAGGTGAGGTCGCTTGTTTGCAGGAATCCCTTTGAGGGCAAAATGCGTGAGCCACGCAGGGACACGTGAGCGCACATGCACGATGTCTGGTTGATGTTGCTCAATCAGTTTACGTAGAGGACGAATTTGCCATAAGCTTGATAAGGCTTTTTTATGGATTGCGAGCTTGAGGTGAGTTGAACCTTCGGCTTCCAATTGAGTTACCATGCGACCACCATTTGAAACCACTAAGGACTCATGACCGGCGGTCACTAAAGCACGAGCTATTTCTAAGGTTCCTCGCTCGACACCACCACTGTTCAATTCAGGTAAAAGCTGCATTACTTTCATAGCATTTCTCTTTTTTATGTGCTGAGTTGAACTCAATAGATTTTGTCATAGCCTTGTGGGCGGGTTTTAAAGCGGCGATGGAACCACATGTATTGTGTCGGTGCGATTCGTAGCTGATTTTCAATAATTTTATTGGTTCGAACAGCATCCGAAACTTCATCTTCACTCGGAAAATTATCCAAAGCAGGTTCAATCAGCACATGATATTGAGGGTTGCTGATGTCGCCATCTCGATAAAAATACAATGGGATCGCTACGGCTTTAGCAATTTTTAATAAGCGACGATGTGCAGTAACAGTGGCTGCGGGAGTACCAAAAAACGGTGCCATAACCCCTTGTTTTAAACCAAAGTCTTGATCGGGACTGTACCAAATGGCATGGCCATTTTTCAGATTGCGAATCAAGCCACGCATATCGTCATGGTCGATTTGGTTGGCATAGATGGTGGCACGGCAACGCACAATCAACATATCCAACAGCGGATTATTTTGCGGACGATAAACCACATCCGGTTCAAAGAACTGTGCGCATAAATAGCCACCAGCATCGAGCAGGGTAGAATGTGTGCCGAGGAGTAAAATACCTTTGCCTTCAGCTTGTGCATTTTGAATATGTTCTAAGCCTTCAATTTGCACCCGATTTTTGAACCACTGCGGGCTGTACCATGCATTTAAGGTTTCAAAAATACCAATCATTTGGTCGATAAAAACCTGTCTTGCATTAGCTTCAATCTGTTCTGCCGTCCATTCAGGAAAGCAAACTTCCAAGTTGCGAATCGTGGTTTTACGACGTGATTTGAGATTATTAAATGCGACAGAACCGAGGAATTGCCCAAGTCGATACTGAATTGCCCACGGAAGAATCGCCAAAATCATAAGAAATACAATCCCTATCCAAATTCCCCAATACTGAGGAAGTAAGAAAGACCATTGGAATTTTCCGGGTTGATATGTTGGCTTTTGACTCATAGGGCTAAATCAAAGATTAAAAAATAGGGTTCAGTTTAGCATGAAGCTGAATTGAAAGAGAAAGTTCAACCTCATGCTGCACTAGACTTAACCTTTGACTAAACCGCCATCGACAATCAAATTCTGCCCTGTGACTGCACGTGAGTAAGGGGACAAGAACATCATGATGGCCGCCGCAAATTCTTCAGGTGTGGTCACTGTGCGTAAAGGTGTCGATGCTGCGATTAAATCAAACACGGCATCGGGTGTGGCTTTACTGGCATCGGTGCTTTGTAATAAGCCACCTGAAAGCATATTCACATTAATCCCAAACTCACCCAGCTCATGCGCCGCTGTGCGGGTGAAGGCCAACAGAGCTGCCTTTGCTGCAGTGTAGTCGTGGTAAGGAACGACAGGGTTTTGTACCAGGTTGGTACCAATATTGACAATGCGACCAAAACCCTGTGCTTTCATCTTGGGAAGCGCCGCTTGAGTGGTGTTGAGAGCAGCAACGACTGCGCCATCAAATTGTTGCTGTAAGTGCTGTGCGGTCAGTTCTTCCATTTTAGGACGGGCATCGCCATTAAATTGAAAATGGATGAGGGCATTATTCACGACAGAGGTGATCGCGGTACCAAAATGTGCTTCTGCTGCGGCAAAAAGCTGTTCTACTTGAGCTTTATCTGTGACATCTGCTTGATAGGCAAACACTTGCTGAGGAAATGCGGTCGCCAACTGTTCTGCCGCAGTTTGACTGGATAGATAGTTCACGACCACGCGTGCGCCTTCAGCTATTAAAGTTTGGCTAATTGCCAAACCGAGGCCACGTGCGCCTCCTGTAACCAAGACAATTTGATCTGAAATTTGCATGCTCGTGACTCAATCTTATATTGAACGTCACCATAGCAAGCTTTTCGCATTAGCGGAATCATCTTTACAGACGCTGTATACTCCAATTTGAAACTGAGTTATCCGATCTAATAATTCAGCCGAGTCATATGACAAAAAAAAGCCGTATCGAAATACGGCTTTTTCTGTGTGGAATATTTGTAGGCTTAGCCTTTTGCGAGCGTTTCTAGCTCATCTAAACGTTCCATTTTTTCTAGCATTTCGTCATCAATTTCAGCTAGACGCTGTGATGCTTTGGTCGCAGCATCGGCGTCAGTCATGAACCAAGAACCGTCAGCTAATTTTTCAGACAATTCAGCTTGCTCTTGTTCCAATGCTTCAATTTCAGTCGGCAGTTGTTCTAGGGCACGTTGGTCTTTATAGCTGAGCTTGACTTTTTTAGGCACCGCAGCGGCAGCCGCTGCTTCGGCTTTAGCCATGGCTTTTTTCACATCGCTTTTTTGATCCACGACAGTTTGGTCAGGACGCTGTTCCAAATAGTCTTGGTAACCGCCGATGTATTCATCGATTTGACCTTTACCATCAAATACCCAAGTCGAAGTCACCACGTTGTCCATAAAGGCACGGTCATGCGAAATCAGTAACAGTGTGCCTTTGTAAGCGCTGAGCATTTCTTCCAACAGTTCAAGCGTCACCATATCCAAGTCGTTGGTCGGTTCGTCCATCACGATAAGGTTCGATGGTTTTAGTAGAAGCTTTGCCAACAGAATACGGTTACGCTCACCCCCAGACAGTGCTTTAACAGGTGTACGTGCACGTTCTGGAGAGAATAAGAAGTCTTGTAAATAACTGTAGATGTGACGACGGCTACCATTGACATCGACATGGTCTGAGCCTTCAGAGACGTTATCTTTCACTGATTTTTCAAGATCAAGTGCATTTCGAAGCTGATCAAAGTAAGCAACTTCAAGCTGTGTACCTGTTTTTACTGTACCAGTATGTTCTTGCTCACCCAAAATAGCTTTGATAAGAGTGGTTTTACCCACACCGTTGTCACCGACTAAGCCGATACGGTCACCACGTAATACCAGTGCCGAGAAGTCTTTGATGATTGGCGCACTGTTGCCAAATTGCACAGCTAAGTTTTCAATTTCAAAGACCACTTTACCTGAGCGCTGCGCATCTTGCGTTGCCATGCTCACTTTGCCTTGTTGTGAACGACGTGCTTTAGACTCTTCACGCAATGCTTTTAGGGCGCGAACACGACCTTCGTTACGGGTACGACGCGCTTTAATGCCCTGACGAATCCATACTTCTTCTTCAGCGAGTTTTTTATCGAATAGTGCATTTTGCTTTTCTTCCGCTTCCATTTGCTGAGCTTTGAGTTCGAGGTAACGTGAATAGTTACCTTCATAGCTACGCAAAATACCGCGGTCAAGTTCCACAATACGGGTTGCGATGCTGTCGACAAATGAACGGTCATGCGAAATAAACAACAGGGTTAAGTTGTTTTGATCAAGCAGGAATTTTTCGAGCCATTCAATACTTTCAACGTCCAAATGGTTGGTTGGTTCGTCGAGTAGTAAGACATCGGGCTGCGTCAAGAGAGCACGTGCCAATAAAACACGACGCTTACGACCACCAGACAAATCTGCAAGGTCAGCTTCTGGGTCTAGGCCCATTTTACTGAGGATAGCATTCACCTTGGTTTCAAGTGACCAGCCATCCATTTGATCCATCTGATGTTGTAGGTTGCCCATGCGCTCACAGGCGTCCATATCGCCGAGTACGCAGGCTTCGCTGGCTTCATGATAAGCACGTAGAACAGTTGCAGCTTCACCTGCACCATCGGCAACAATATCAGCAACTTTGCCCGAATCCATGGGTACATCTTGAGCAAGCATTGAAATCGTAATGCCATTTTGCAATGAAACTTCACCGCCATCTGGCAATAAAGTTCCCTCAATCAGTTTAAGTAAAGTAGACTTACCTTCACCATTACGACCGATTAGACACACTCGCTCGCCACGTTCTAAACTGAAGTTCGCGCCGTCGAGTAGGGAAGGTCCGCCAAATGCAAGCTGGACGTCCCTTAAAGTAATATAGGCCATAATGTTTCCTGAAATCTTATATGAGGAGTGTAAATTGACTACACAACAAAATCTTGATGAACAGGCGTCATTTTCCGCACCCATTGAAGATTTGCAAGTCCGAATTGCATTTTTAGATGATTTAGTTGACCAACTGAATGATCAAGTTGCGCGTCAAAACGCCGAAATCGCTGATTTAAAGAAACAAATGCAGATGTTGTATCGTCGTATTGAATCGGCAGATTTATCTGAAGGTATTGCGGCATTTGACCCAATGACTAACCGCCCACCGCATTATTAATGTCACTATTGAATGACAGGCAGATGACGAATCAGCGCCAAAGCTGTGGATTGGTGTAAATTTATTTGACCTTTTGCAGCGTGACAGGTCTAATGCACCGCATCTGCTGATCGAAACCCATTATTTCATCTCATGAGTCAAAAAGTTGTCCTGCTAGATTTGGAAAATAACCCGCCCACAGCAAATCTATTGCGCAATATCATTGAACATTACAGTACTTTGTATGTGTTTAGCTGCAGCGGAAAATTTGAATATGCACTTGAAGATTTGACTGAAATTGCAGGGTGGATCGCGAGTGGTCAATTGGTGGTTTTGGATATTCCAGAAACGCCGCAAAAAGAATTTGAATATGCGGTGATTGTGGGGCAACTGATGGCCTTGATGGATCCAGATGCGCATATTGAAGTGATTTCAGCAATGCCTGATATTGAATTACTGATGGAACAATTGGATGGCTCTGGACTCAGCGCACATCTTATTCAAATTCAGTCAGAACAAGAAGTTTCACATAAAGTGAAATATAAAATTCCTGACCTAGAAACCATTCGGAATAAACCTGATTTATTACTGATTAAACACTATTGTGATGGTCTGGAAAAACTCAGTGGCAAGCCAAACAGTTTGGATAAACTGAAAAACTCGCTGATGAATATTTTGCAAGTCTCTAGCGAAAAAGCTCAGCATTTGGTCGGTATGTTGATCAATCTAAAAATCGTCAAACGCTTTGATGAGCAGATTTCGATTCGAAAAAAAGTACTCAAACAATGGGTGCAGCTAGATTTAAATACGACTGCTGAAACAGCATTGCCGATAAAAACAGACCTGAATGCATTTACTGCTTCACTCGAAGAACAAACCTCAAATACTGATGATACGGCGTCGATGATTCAGGCTGCACAGCAAGGCTTATTTAAAAATTTCAATAAGATTGATCCTGTGCAAATGGAAGTGATCCGAAAATTGCATGAATTAAAGTCAGATAAACCAAAAGATATCTATGCCTTACGTGATTTATTGGAGCAAATGTTCCCGCAATCTGACGTTCGATTATTACTTAAAGAGTTGATCGAAAAAGGATATATCTACTGGAATGGTCACGAAGTGCTGTATAGCCACGAGATGTTCCTGAATTAATTTTATCGAGTGAACTTGCGTTTTATATTGCGCTTATGCAACTCTAATAAAGGAATATAAAGGTTGTGCTATGGAAAATACTGGAATCTGGGTTACTGTTTTTATTGTGGTCTTTGTACTTGGGTCGATTTTTGGACTTCGAGTAAATCCTAGAGAAAAAGCCTTGGGCATTATGCGCGAGAAGGCGCGTAAGATGGGGCTGCACCCACGTTTAGTGGCTGCACCTGCTTGGACCAAGATTCCAATGGCTTCTGAAAAACGTGCCAGTATGGTGGCGTATTACAGTGTGCTGATTCCAGATGCGCGTTTGCCTTTAATGCGTGCTTTAGTGGTCGATGACAAACTTGAACTGGTGCATGGTGATGACAAGTTCAAGGATTTAGCCATTACATTAAAGGGCATTTATGCTATTGATATGCAGGCAAACTGTGTAGGACTCTATTGGAACGAAGAATCTGACTTAAGAGCCACACAGCTTGATGATATGAAAGCATTTTTACATTCATTGGCTGAACTTTAAATTTAAAAAAACCTATTAAACAGGAATGATGGTTAACTATGGCGAACGCTCCTCGGTCCACATCTAAAAGTACCACAGCAAAATCTGCCGATGCTGGGAAAAAGCGTGCGTTAGTGATTGTGGAATCGCCTGCAAAAGCGAAAACAATCAATAAATATTTGGGCTCTGATTACATCGTGAAATCATCGGTGGGTCATGTCCGTGATTTACCTACAGGCGGCTCGAGTAAAACAGCAGAGAAAAAGCCAGTAACTCGTGCAAAATTAACTGAAGCTGAAAAAGCCAAAAAAGCACAAAAAGCTTTGGTTAATCGTATGGGTGTAGACCCTGAAAATGACTGGAAGGCACAGTACGAAGTCCTACCGGGTAAAGAACATGTTGTTGCGGAACTGAAAAAGCTTGCATCGCAAGTTGACGAGGTCTATCTCGCAACGGATATGGATAGGGAAGGAGAAGCAATTGCTTGGCATTTAAAAGAAGTGATTGGCGGTGACGACTCACGTTATCAACGTGTGGTGTTCAACGAAATTACCAAAAATGCCATCCAAGAAGCGTTTAAACATCCTTCTCGCCTCGATACAGATAAAGTAAATGCTCAACAAGCCCGTCGTTTCCTCGACCGTATTGTGGGCTTTATGATCTCGCCACTCTTATGGGAAAAAATCGCTCGTGGTTTATCGGCAGGTCGTGTGCAATCTGTGGCTGTAAAACTTGTGGTTGAGCGTGAACGTGAAATTCGTGCCTTCGTTCCAGAAGAGTTTTGGCAAGTTTTTGCAGATACCAAGTCGAAGAAAGACGATATCCGCTTAGAAGCGGTGAAGCAAAATGGCAAGACTTTAAAACTGCACAATAAAGCTGAAACAGATGCTTTACTGAACTTGATTAAAGATGCCGACTACACAGTTTCAGCACGTGAAGACAAACCAACCAAGGTCAATCCAAGTGCGCCATACATCACGTCTACATTGCAACAAGCAGCAAGTACACGTTTAGGTTTTTCTGTGAAGAAAACCATGATGTTGGCACAGCGTTTATATGAAGCCGGCTTTATTACCTACATGCGTACAGACTCAACATTCTTGAGTGATGATGCTGTGAATATGGTTCGTGGTCATATCGAAACTGAGTTTGGTCAAAAATATTTACCAGCTAAACCAAATCGTTATGGCAATAAAGCCGGTGCGCAAGAAGCCCATGAAGCGATTCGTCCATCGAATGTCGCGTTAAAAGGCGATAGTTTGGTGGGTGTAGAGCGTGATGCACAGCGTCTTTATGACTTGATCTGGCGTCAGTTCGTTGCATGTCAAATGACTCCAGCAGAATATTTATCATCAACGATTTTAGTTAATGCCAATGGTGTCGAACTCAAAGCCAAAGGCCGTACATTGGTTTTTGATGGTTTCACTAAAGTGCGTGGTCAAAACAAATCGGATGATGATGTACTGTTGCCTGCTGTAAAAGTCGGTGAAGTACTGAAACTTGAAAAATTAGATCCATCGCAACACTTTACTAAACCACCTGCGCGCTTCACTGAAGCATCTTTGGTCAAAGAGCTTGAGAAAAAAGGGATTGGTCGTCCATCGACATATGCTGCGATTATCTCAACTATTCAAGACCGTGGTTATGTGAAGCTTGATAACCGTCGTTTGTTCGCCGAGAAAATGGGTGAAATCGTGACAGATCGTCTCGATGAAAACTTCAATAACTTGATGAACTATGCATTCACGGCAGATCTTGAAGGTCAGCTAGATAAAGTCGCGGATGGTGATCGTAACTGGAAAGAGTTACTCAATAGCTTCTACGGTGATTTTAAAACACGTTTAACCACAGCTCAGGGTGAAAATGGCATGCGCCGTAATTTACCTGTAGAAGTGGATGCGGTGCACTGTAAAGAATGTGATCGTCCGATGCAGATTCGTACAGGGACTACAGGCGTGTTCTTGGGTTGTTCAGGTTATAACTTACCGCCAAAAGAGCGTTGTAAGGGGACTTTGAACCTGACACCTGTAGAATCATTGGCTGCACTGTCTGACGATGACTCGGCAGAAACAGCAGATTTAATGTCGAAAAAACGCTGTCCAATCTGTGAAACAGCCATGGACAGCTATGTGATTGATGGTGGGCGTAAGTTGCATATCTGTGGTAATAACCCAGACTGTGCTGGTTTTGAGCTTGAAGAAGGTGAGTTCAAAATCAAAGGGTATGATGGCCCAACCATTCCGTGCGACAAATGTGATGGCGAAATGCAATTGAAGACAGGCCGTTTCGGTCCATACTTTGCATGTAATAGCTGTGACAATACACGTAAAGTGTTGAAGAGTGGTCAGCCTGCACCTCCACGTGTAGATCCAATTAAAATGGAGCACTTACGTTCAACAAAACATGATGACTTCTTTGTCCTTCGTGATGGCGCAGCAGGTTTATTCTTAGCTGCAAGTAAGTTCCCGAAAGTACGTGAAACTCGTGCACCGAAAGTGGCTGAACTACGTTCTGTCGCAGATCAGTTGGATGCAAAATATCAGTTCATCTTGCAAGCGCCGGATGTCGATCCTGAAGGAAACCCAACATTGGTGAAATTCAGCCGTAAGAACCAAGCGCAATATATTGGTTCTGAAAATGCTGAAGGAAAACAAACCAAATGGTCTTTGGTGTACCAAGACGGTAAGTGGGTTGAGGCTTAAGCTTTAAAATCAATAAAATGCTGACTTCGGTCGGCATTTTTTATGTCTTTTGATCAAGGATTTTTTAAAGCAAGTAATCGATTGAGCTTTTAAATTGACCAAGACATTCTACGAATGTTCTGTTTTAATTCTGAAAATAAACGCTAAAAATTAATTGAGATCTTGGGGAATGTGGAAAAAAATTCGGGTACTGTGTTTACTGCTGATTCTACTAGTGGTCGCAGTCAATGCCTATAAAGACAAAAATCAAGACTGGAGTAAACCGATCTTTGTATTGTTACATCCAATTAATGCAGATGGTCGAGAGAGCACACAAGCGTATATACAGCAGCTCTCTGTCAATGATTTAAACGATGTTCAACAATATTTACAAGCGACAGCACAGAAATACCGAGGGCAACCGACTTATGTGTATTTTAAGTTAGGTCGCGAGTTGAAAGTTTTACCTCCCAAAGTACCCAATGATGCTGGCATGTTGGACGTTATCTTATGGAGTTTGAAATTCCGCTACTATGGTTGGCAGCAGCATGAAAATGTAGATGGCGTTTCGAGTGTTACACTTTTTCTAAATTATTACGATCCGACCCAAACCAAAGAACTTAAACATTCCACAGCTTTGGAAAATGGTCGAATTGGATCGGTGAATTTATTTGCATCGAATAAACAGACAGCGCAGAATAAAATCGTTTTAGCCCATGAGTTATTACACGCTTTTGGTGCAACGGATAAGTATGATTTGGCCACAGGTCAGCCTATCTTCCCTGTCGGCTATGCAGAACCTGAGCGGCAGCCTTTGTTTCCACAAAGTAAAGCTGAACTAATGGCTGGGCATATTCCTACCTCACAGACGCAAAGTAAAATGCCTGAAGATTTAGCTGATACTGTGGTGAGTGACGTCACAGCAATTGAAGTGGGATGGAAAAAATAATGTGGATAAAACCTATCTTATCCACAGTCTAAGTCAGCAGTGTGGATAAGATTTGGACTTTTCTTTCATTTTTCTTCATCATGAAGTTGCATAATCCATTAAATAACGAATAACTTGAGAAAAAACATGAGAACAGTAGGCAACGATTTTATTCGCAGTCAGCTCCATGAAAACCGTAAGTGGTATCTCGGTTTAGGTGCTTTATTGGTGGTCTTCGGATTGGTCCTTTTGGCAGCTTTGCCATTCGCGACAATCACTGTCATTTATATTTTTGGTGTGCTGATGATGTTAGGTGGTGTAATTCATTTCATCGCGGCATTTAAAATTTTTGAAGGCGGTTACCGCTGGTTCTGGGCACTATTTGGGGTGCTGTATTTGGTCGCAGGCTATTATGCATTTACAACGCCTGTCAAAACGGCCATTGTCCTAACCAATTTATTGGCGATTATTTTGATCATTGCAGGGGTCATTCGTATCTTTAATGCTGTGCTATTTCGAGCATTTCAAGGTTGGGGATGGACACTATTTTCAGGTCTATTGACCTTGATTACGGGTGTGATCATTTTGATGTCACCTGATGCACCATTTTGGGTATTAGGATTATTCTTGGCGGTTGATATTTTATTCCAAGGGGTCAACTACCTTACTTTGGCTTCTTATATTCGACGTGAAGTGCCGAAAAGCTCGGCAGAGCAGTAAGCTGCTTGCGGATCTGATAAATAAAAAAAGAGTGCTGAGGCACTCTTTTTTTATTTATTTAAAATGTGTACTACCCGTTAAGGTTTCACGCTATAGCGGCTACTAATGGCGATACGATTCCATGTGTTAATGACAATTGCGAGCCATTCAATCGCACTGATTTGATCATCCGTTAAAAATGGTAGGGCATCTTCATAAACTGCATCAGGAACTTGGCCTTCGGCAATTAATGTAATTGCTTCGATCAAGCTTAAAGCAGCACGTTCTTTTTCGTCATAGTACGCAGTTTCACGCCATGCAGTCAGTAGGCTAATACGTTCAATGCTTTCACCTGTTTTCAGTGCATCGTGTGCATGCATACGAATACAGAACGCACATTCGTTGATTTGGGATGCACGTAATTTGAGTAAATGAGCTAATCCTTCACTTAGGCCAGCTTCATTTATTTTTGCATTGCCAGTGCATCAAGTTCTGCAACTTTTTTATATAGCTCAGGTGCAGACTGACCTAGGTTGATTCGTGACATTTCGAACCTTTCTGATGTTTTTAGATATACCTGCTATTTTAAAACCGTTATGGTTGAGGACAAGTTTTATTTTGAGCATTTAGATGACCACTTTTGTTCTTGCGCCCGATTCATTTAAAGAAAGTATGAGTGCTCAACAAGCCTGTGACGCGATGCGGCGTGCAATTTTAAAGCTCATACCTGACGCAAATGTCATCGCTGTGCCAATGGCAGATGGCGGTGAGGGAACTGTAGATGCGTTACTCAGTACTTGCGACGGCCAAAAAGTGACGATAGCGCTTACAGGTCCTTTGCCCAATCAACGTGTGACGACGTATTTCGGTTTGATCGACGGTGGAAAAACTGCGGTGATTGAAATGGCAAAAGCTAATGGTATTCATCTTGTTGATATGGCTCAGCGAAATCCTTTACTGACGTCAACTTATGGTACGGGCGAAATGATCCAGGCTGCTCTAGACTTCGGAGTAAGTAAAATTATCATTGGCTTAGGCGGGAGTGTGACCAATGATGGCGGTGCAGGTATGGCGCAGGCCTTGGGGGCACAATTTTTAGATGAAAATGGCTTGCAAATAGCAGTTTGTGGTGGTTGTCTTGATCAAATTAAAAGTCTTGATTTGACGCAGCTCGACTCACGTTTAGCGCATACAGAAATTATCATTGCCAGCGACGTCATTAATCCACTATGTGGTGAAAATGGTGCATCCCATATCTTTAGCCCGCAAAAAGGTGCAACGCAGGAGATGGTGCGTCAGTTAGATCAGAACCTCAGTCATTATGCGGATGTGGTTGAAGCGACTCTGGATTGTGCTTTACGTGATGCAGCAGGTGCAGGTGCTGCAGGTGGATTAGGTTTTGGGTTGATGGCTTTTGCGGGTGCATCGATGCAATCAGGTGTGGAATTGGTCATTGAACAAAGTCAGTTGAAGGAAAAAATAGCACAGGCAGATTATGTGCTCACTGGTGAAGGGAAAATTGATCATCAAACCAAGTTAGGTAAAACACCATTTGGTGTGGCGCAGGTTGCAAAAAAGTTTAATAAACCCGTGATCGCCTTTGCTGGTCTAGTGGGTGAGGAAATAGCAGAACTCTATGATTTAGGTTTCACACAGATTGTTGGAATTAATCCACCAGATTGTAAGTTGGAGGATGCATTAAAAAATGCCGAAACATACTTAGAAAAAAGTTGTACAGATCTCATCAATTCTATATGTAAAAGATCAGAACCTACTCCTCTTAAGATGGATCGGTTCTGAAAAGTGTTACTTCTATAAGCGATTTTCTAAATAGTGCTGTGCCAATGTGACTTCTGCATCGTACTCAGTTGGATTTTGCGGTTTAGGGAGGCGAATATTAGGTGCAATACCAATGTCGTCAATTTGCTGCCCCGTACGGCGGTGGATAAATGTGGTTGCATAATACAGTGTGAATTGTTGAGATGGCGTTTTGATGGTTCGAATATTCGATGCATCTAAAGCACCATAAGTGTTACGCCCCATGACTAAAACATTCGGATTTTGACGTGCGGTTAAAATAAACATTTCACACGAACTACCGCATTCTTCATCTGACAGAATAACAACTTTTTTGGGCGTAGCTTTGACGTCTGAATGGGCGATCACATATTTTTCCTCTTTCTGCTTCGTCATCCCAACCCAGCTATTTTTATTGCTTTCAAGTTTAGCAATCATACGATTAAATTCTACCTTGATTTCCCCATCAGGTAAGATTTTGGCTGTTTCTTTCCATGATTGAATATTTTCTGTAGATGCATAAATTTGGGGCATTTCAAACCAATACTCAGCTGCTCCCAAAAGTGGATAAAGGGGTTGTGCTGATGTATCAAATCCGCCTGAGTTTTTGCGTAGATCAAGAATTAAATAACGTGCGTCTAACACTTGGTTTTGATTGTCTTGAATGATCTTTTCAAGTTGATCTTGAACAGACAGAGCAAAAGTTGGGATGGTGATTAAGGTTGTCTGCTCAGATAATTTTTGCGTGGTCACGAGATTGCTTGATTGTATTGTTGAACTCTCTGTGATGGCTTCTGATATGGTTTTTCGGCCTAAGCTCAGATGACCTTTACGGATAGATTTCAGAAAGTGATTGGTGATTTCTTTACAGGCATCGACCGAAATTACTTGTGTAATTTTAGCGTTTTGCTCATTTATGACCTTTTGAATATTTTTTGGATAGTTGTCCCAGTTTTTTGCTCGAATACCAGCATCATTTTTGAGTATAAATTCAGAGCTAAAGTTAAAATCTTTTTGGCACTCACTAGGTGTCATGGGGCTAAGTCCATCTGCAGCTTGAATACTTGGGCTTAGAAAAAAACTACTACTCAGTACCAACAATGAAAGCTGTGAAAATTTATTGAACATGTCATGATTCCTAGAGACGGTTATTTTCTCAAGTTATAAGCCTATGGATTTAAATAGGTCTTTGTTTTTCTAATGATATTGATTTGTAAATCTACTGATTTTTTACTGTATAAACAATGAAAATTTTAAATGAATAGTCATGGTTAAAACGGTGTGTTTCCGCGTCAAATTGAGTCACTTTGTAGTCGTCTACGCTGTGAATTTAGGGTAGCTCTGTTAAACTACCAATTCACATAGCACGATGAGACACCATGAGTTTAGCCAACCTGATTGATGAATTAAATCCTCAACAAAAACAAGCCGCAACAACAGAAGCACAGCATAGCTTGGTTTTGGCAGGAGCAGGTTGTGGTAAAACCAAAACTATCGTGGCGCGTGCTGCCTATTTAATTGATCAAGGCGTGCCTGCCAATCAAATTCAAATTTTGACTTTTACTCGCCGTGCAGCGAGTGAAATTGTCGCTCGTGTGGAGCTGGCTCTGGGTGAGCAAGCCAAAGGGCTACGTGCATCAACCTTTCATACCTTTTGTATGTACCTCTTGCGCCGCATTCCAAAAGCTTTTGGTCTAGAACAGTTTTCGATTATTGATCGTGATGATCAACTCATGATGTTCCGCCTGATTCGTGGCCGTGATGATAAGAAAAACCCCAATCACTTACCCAAGCCAAAAGAACTCTGTGACCTATATTCTTTTGCGCGGAATACGCGTCAAAAACTTAGCATTGCCATGGAAAAGCAAATGCCTGAGTACTTTGCTTTAAAAGATCAAATCGCGGATATCATGAAAGAATACGAAGCTCGTAAACGTGCGCGTAGTTTTTTAGATTATGACGATATCTTGGCGATTGTGGCGAAAGCCTTGGCGGAATCAGATGGACTGGTCGATTATGTCGCTTCAATTTGTCGCCACATGTTGGTCGATGAAATGCAGGATACCAATCCGCTGCAATGGGCGTTACTTGAGCCGCTAAAGGAACGTGTCAGTTTGTTCTGTGTCGGCGATGATGCACAGTCAATCTATGGCTTCCGAGGTGCAGACTTTGAAAATATTCATTATTTCAAAGAGCGGGTACCCGACGCACAGATTTTTAAACTTGAAAAAAATTATCGTTCAACCCAAGAAATTTTAGACCTGTCGAATTGGTTGTTGGATGAAAGCGAAATTAAATATGACAAACGCTTAGATGCCTATCGTGGTGAAGGGATTAAGCCGAAAATGCATATTTTCCCGAATGAGTTTGATGAAGCCAAATGGATTGCCATCGACATCAAAGAGCGTCATTACCTCGAAGGCAGCAAATGGTCGGATCATATGGTGCTTGTGCGTTCAAGCTTTGCCGCTCGTCATATTGAAGCAGCCTGTATTGCCGCAAACGTGCCGTATCGCTTTATTGGCGGCATGAAATTACTTGAAACAGCCCATGTCAAAGACTTGCTCAGTGTGCTGCGTGTAGTGGCCAATCCTTTAGATGATATTGCATGGATGCGTTTTTTAACCTTGTGGAATGGTGTGGGTGATGTAAGTGCGAGTAAGTTATCGCAGCAGATTTTACTCGAGCCAGAAATGCAAGCCATTGCAACCAAGTTGGAAAAATTTGGCAAAGTACCTGACCAAGCGATTCTGATGATGAAGCAAATGTCGGTGTTGAAAGATCAGGTCAAAGAATGTGTAAGCTTGGCTGTTCAAGCGATTTCTGAGCAGCTGGAAGAAAACTATAAAAAAGATTGGAACCGCCGTGTCGGTGATTTTGATCTGGTGAAACAACTGGCATCAAAGCATACACAGCTCAGTGAATTTCTTGAAGAGTATGTGCTCGATCCAGTGTCCATTTCTGAAATTGAACGCCAATCTGACAGTGATGTCGTGACTTTAATTACCATTCATTCGGCAAAAGGAACGGAGCAAAAAGTCTGTTATGTGGCGAATGTCACGCCAGGGCAATACCCGCATGCACGTGCCCAAGGCAATTTCGATGAAGTGGAAGAAGAGCGTCGCGTGTTATATGTGGCGCTGACACGTGCGCAAAATGAACTGATTTTGACTAAGCAAAACTTGAACCACTGGGCGCGTGAAACTGTCGATGAGCAAGGCCGTAAAGTAGAAAGTTACTTTATGAATGATTTAACTCGAAACCTATGTAGTTTGGAAACACATTATAAAACCCGTCAGCAAACCGTAAAAAGTGCCTTAATCGAAAGAAAATCGATTAATTTAGATTTTGGTATCGATCTCGATTAAAATAGATTTTTGACGTGATTTACACGCAAGTTAAAAAGCAAAATAGACAAATGCTTTTTGATGATGCTGTCTATTTGGAAGATTGAATGAAAATTTTAGTACGTAACTTAGAGCGTTCAGTTACTGAAGCAGAATTGGTTGAACTGTTTAAACCATTTGGCGCAGTAGAGTCTGCTGTTGTTGTTATGGATGCAAGCACGGGTAAATCGAAAGGGTTTGGTTTTGTCGAAATGCCAAATGGTCGTGAAGCTGTAAAAGCGATTAAAGGCCTGAATACTTTGAAAGTCAAAGGTGCGGGTATTCGCGTAAAAGCGGCTGAAGATAAGCCTAAAGCATAAATTCAAAAAGGAGCGTAACGCTCCTTTTTTTATCGGTGATCTATGAAAAAATGCTACTCGGCTTTGTCGATTGTTGCGCCATCTGGTTTGAACATTGCGTGCGGGCTTAAAACGCTTGAAGTCCGCTTATGGCAGCCCGAACATTTGCCTTTAAAAGATTTAGTGATCGTGGAAAATCAACGCTACTTACATGAAAGCGGAGATGAAGATATTGGACGTGCAGTGGCGATGGTCGATGTATATGACGTTCATGCATGGACTGAAACAGAGGTAGAGCAAGCGCAGGCGACATATTGGGCAGCAGGGTACTGGGCTTGGCGTCTGGAAAATATCAGGATGATTGATTGGGATATGCCTGTTCCCGCAAAGCGTGACATTTATTTCATTGAATTCGATCATCCATAATATTTATTGTGAATTTCCTAAAAATCCGTTTAAGCTTGTTCCTGTAGAAAAACGCCAAAATTTAGGGAATTGTTCATGTCTCGTGTTGCTCGCTTTCATGCTGATCGTACCAATCAAAAGTTATATTTTAGCCGTCTTGCATGTCAGCAAGCCGAGCAGATCGATCATGTTCAACAAGCTCAGGCTTATCGCGAAGCAGCGGTTTTTCATTTGCATGGTGCAGTACTTGCGTTTTTACAAGAGTTGGTGCGTTACTATCGTTTAAATGATCCTGCGCCCACGTTAAAGTCGATTGAAACGCTGATGGCTGAAAAAGGTCAGGTATCACCTGAAGTGACTGTTATGCAGCAATTGGCAAAGCAGGGCTTTATTGCAGAGCTGAAACGCGCACATCGTATGTGTCAATATGCACCTGAACCGTCTGCACCGGAGCCAGAAGATGAAACGTCTTCAAATTTAATTATTAAAGTTACCCAAACACCGCAAGCATGGTTGCCAGATACCGCTATTTTGCGTGAATGGCATCGTGATCTAACTCAATTAATTGATGGATTTCGTAACGAGATGGTAGAGTTCTAATCGGACTATTGCTACTTGAAATAAATTTATTTAACCCGATATAAGATTATCTAAGTAATACAAAGTGCAGATGCCTTTATCACCATGTTGCGCATGGAGGGATATATGTCTATAGAACAGTTGAAAGAACTCTTTGGGAACCAGGAAGCAATTTTAGAGCTGGTTCAATTGGAAGGTGGTGAGTTGGCATTGCGTAATGCAGGCTCAGAAAAAGAGCCTTTGGTGACTATCCAATTCAATGAAGAATTACGCAATATTTTGGGCGATCAAATGAGTGTGATCGCTCAGCAAATGATTCAGGCTGCATTGTTTGGTCTGTTAGAAAAACAAGTGGATGAATGGCATGCCGAAGTGGTTGATGAAAAGCCAAAATATATGAGCTAATCATATAGCTGCTGACTTTGCGGATCATGATAATGAAAACGCACCTTTTGGTGCGTTTTTTTATATCCAAAATGGCACTTAGACTGTGCCCAGTTCAGTAGGTGAGATCAGTATCGAACCTAAAAATACAATAAAGACCCCGATGAGCTGTAAGAAAAAAGGATTTTTGGTATCTTGCCAATACAGAATCAGAAAGACGATGGAAATGGGATAAAACAATAGACAGCCCAGTCCCCATAAAATACTGGTTTTAAATGCAGCGATGAGAAAGCCCAGACCGCCAATCAAAATAATGGCAAGGCCTAAATAGAGGATGTACATGTTTTTTTCGTTTCTTGTTTGAAGTTTTTAAAAATGATGCTTCGTTTGATGCTTATTTTATCAATATGTTTTTTAAATTCAATTATTTGTAATTTTAAAATTAATGAATTATATCCATTAAAAAAAGGCGATGCTTAAATGCATCGCCTTTTTGGTATCACCTTTAAGCGCTTAATTTGACATCTTAGTGTGTCGGTGTTTGGTGATGGGCAATTTGGATTTGATTTAAAATATGATTGCTCATATTTTTCGCCATTTCCTCTTTGGCATAATAAACCTCACCGACATTGTCACGACGAATGACTTCAGCTTCTTCTTTACTTTCCGCACACACCAATACTTGGATAGACGGATTCAGCATTTTGGCAATATCGACAATTTTATGAATATCTAAAATATCCATAGGTGAAATGACCAAAAGGCGTGCGTGTTGAATATGGGCTTGAATTAAAACCCCAGGTTCTGTTGCTACACCGGATACCGCAGCGATGCCTTTTTCCCGCAAGTTTTCCACGATTTCACGGTTTTCTTCAGCAATAACCACTTTAATGTTTTCATTCATTAATTCGCGGGTAATACGACGACCGACTTCACCATGACCAATCAGCACCACCTGATCACGCAGATAATCCTGTGAGACCTCATCCGGCAACATGGCCAATGGGTCACTACTACGTTCCAGTAAACGGGCCAAATTCGAGCGCTCACGGATGAGTCGCTGCATAGGCTCGATGGCAGAAAATACAAATGAATTTAGCGTAATCGAGATTAATGCACCTGCCAGTATCAGATTTTGACCTTCCATGGAAAGGAGGTTTAGAGATACACCTAAGGTCGCTAAAATAAATGAGAACTCACCAATCTGCGCCAAACTTGCACCAACGGTTAATGCGGTATTGATGGGGTAACGGAAGAACAACACCAACGCCATTGCAGCGATGGTCTTACCAATCATGATAATGCCGACCACAGCTAAGACGTGAAGCGGTTGTTCAATCAAGATCCGTGGATCAAACAGCATACCGACGGAGACGAAAAACAGAATCGAAAAAATTTCACGAAGCGGAAGAGTTTCTTCTTCTGCACGATGACTAAAGTCCGACTCTTTGACCACCATGCCGGCAAAAAATGCGCCCAGTGCCATGGATACACCAAATACCTTGTAGGCACCAAAGGCAATAGACACGGCTGCTGCAACCACGGTGAGCGTGAATAATTCACGTGAGCCTAAGCGCGCAACCACTTGCATAATCATTGGCACTAAGCGTTTACCAATGATTAGCATAAAGGCAATAAAACCTGCCACTTTGAGTAAGGTAATACCAAGGGTGAGCCAGATATTTTCATCTGCACTACTTTCTGTGAGTGGCTGTCCACCAAGCAATACTGCTGTGGCAGGGAGTAAGACCAGAACCAAGACCATGACCAGATCTTCAACCAAGAGCCAGCCTACAGCAATTTTACCATTCACGGAGTTAAGTAAGCCTCGGTCACCGAGAGCCTTGAGGAGAACCACCGTACTTGCACACGACAAACTTAAGCCAAACACTAAGGCTGAGCCCATGCTCCAGCCCCAAAGCATGGAAATTCCCATACCCAGTAAGGTCGCCACTGCAATTTGTAAAATGGCACCGGGCAAAGCAATACGACGGACTTGCATCAAATCATTGAGTGAAAAGTGCATACCCACGCCAAACATCAGGAACATGACACCGAGTTCGGCCAACTGGTTAGCGAGATGGATGTCACCAACTACTCCAGGCGTATTTGGGCTAATAATAATACCGGCAATCAGATAGCCGATGAGGGGAGGAAGTCGCAGGCGCGCAGCTATATAGCCAAAAATTAAGGCAAAACCAAAGCCAACAGCAAGTAATATTATGAGTTCTACATCATGAGGCACTAAAAACTCCTTAAGCCTAAGTTAAGGGTAAAAAAGACAAGCACAAAAAGTGCCAAAAGCATTTTGAAAGTTTAGCAATTCGAATAAAAAAAATGCAAAAAAAAACGACCTAAGCAGGTCGTTTTTTTCAAAAAACTAAAATTATTTGATTTTAGCTTCTTTGAAAATTACGTGTTGACGGATTTTTGGATCAAATTTTTTGATTTCCATTTTTTCCGGCATAGTACGTTTGTTCTTAGTGGTAGTGTAGAAATAACCTGTACCAGCAGAAGAAACTAGGCGAATTTTATCACGCATGTTCGTAGCTCCTTAGATCTTTTGACCTTGAGCACGTAGGTCAGCAACAACCTTTTCGATGCCCAATTTGTCGATAATACGCATACCTTTAGTAGTTAGACGAAGACGTACGAAACGTTTTTCGCTTTCTAACCAAAAACGGTGGTGATGCAGGTTCGGCTCGAACCGGCGTTTAGTTTTGTTGTTGGCGTGTGAGACGTTGTTACCAACGACTGGACGCTTGCCGGTAACTTGGCAAACCTTAGACATGGTGTAACTCCATTGATTTAGCCAACAGCAAATCTGTATGGCCAGTCAAAAAAAACATTGAATTCATTCAAGGGGCGTTTTATATCAAAAATGCGCTTAAAAGACAAGCGATTTTGCATAAAACGAACGATCACCTGGTGTGATCGTTCATGCCTTGATCGTTTATCGAAGAAGTGTCTTCGAAATCAGTTTGTGGATCGGCTTATTGAACGGTGGAAGAATGAATTTCAAACTATAGAGTTTTGGATTCGACATCACCGAGCGTTCATGCGACAAACTGAAGAAACCTTCTGGACCATGATATTTCCCCATACCCGAAGCCCCCACACCGCCAAACGGCAGGTCATCTTGAGCCACATGGGTTAATACCGTGTTTTGTCCGAAATGTCCTGAATGGGTACGTGTTGCGACATAGTCGGCACGTGCCTGATCAAAGTCGAAATAGTATAAAGCAAGTGGACGAGGACGGCTATTAATAAAAGCAATAACCTCGTCAATTTGATCATATTCCATGATCGGAAGGATCGGACCGAAGATTTCATGCTGCATAATTTGCATGTCTGGAGTGACACCCGTTAAAACAGTCGGTGCAATTTTACGTACAGCGTCCACATCTTCATTTTGTGGGTTAAAACTGATGATTTGTGCGCCTTGATCACGTGCATCTTCTAAATAACCTTGTAGGCGCTTGTACTGCTTGTCATTAATAATCGAGGTGTAGTCCTGATTATGAGCAATACTTGGGTACATGGCTTCAACGCACACTTTATAGTGATCTAAAAATTCAGCAGTTTTACCACGAGGTAAGAACACATAATCAGGTGCAACACAAGTTTGACCTGCATTCCAAAGTTTACCAACCGCAAGACGCTGTGCAACATCCGCAAGGTCAATAGACGGATGAACCAATACAGGTGACTTTCCGCCTAATTCTAAAATCACAGGAACTAAGTTTTCAGACGCTGCCGCCATGACGGTTTTACCGACATTGGTTGAGCCAGTAAAAATCATTTTATCGAAGGCAAGGTGACTAAACGCATCTGAAATTGGGCCACCACCATTGACGACTGCGACCAATTCTTGAGGAAATGCTTCTGCGAGAGCTTTTTCGAGCACATCACCGAATGCCGCAGAGGCACTCGAAATTTTGATCATGGCATGGTTGCCCGCAGCCAAAGCACAAATCAGTGGGCCTATAGAAAGAAGCAGTGGGTAATTCCATGGCGTAATAATGCCGACGACACCAAGTGGTTGATATTGCACCCATGCTTTTGCAGGTTGGTGAATAATTCCGACATGGCGTTTGGATGGTTTCATCCAGTCTGTCAAATGCTTGCTATAATATTTGATGTGTTCAAGACATGTGAGCAACTCACCAATCTTGGTTTCACCAATAGAACGGTTACCATAGTCTTGATTAATTGCATCAGCAAATTGATCTTGATACTTAACTAAGATACGCTTAAGCCGAGCCAAACGGTCTATACGTTCCTTCGCTGTAGGCAATGGGTAACGTAAATATGCTTGTTTCTGCTGTTCCAACATATTGTTGAGATGCTGGTGATCAAAAGAATGTGGTGTCATTGAAGTTGTTTTTGTTTGACTATTCATGTCGCACGACCATATCCAAATTAGCGATTAATTAATTTTTAGAGCAAATACTCTAAATAGTCAAGTTACTTTATGTGTTAGTGTTCTAATGCTTTGAAATAAATGGTTGTTTTAGGATGTCTCACACCAAAACCTTAAAAACGAAAGAACGTATTTTGCAGCTGAGTTTGCAGTTGTTTAATGAGCGTGGCGAGCGTTCAGTGACAACCAATCATATTGCTGCTGAACTGGGAATGAGTCCTGGTAACTTGTATTACCATTTCCGAAATAAAAGTGAAATTATTAAGGAATTAATGGAGCAATATCAGCATGAAACGCTAGAAATGTTAGCGCTTCCTGATGATCGTCAGCTTGATGCCAATGATAAAATTCGCTATTTCCAAGTGTTAAGTAGCCAATTATGGGCTTATCGATTTTTACATCGTGATGTTTATCACTTGGTCGAAAATAATGAAGATTTCCGCAAAATGTATCCACGTTTTGCCGGTCAAGTTATGCAACAAGGGCAGAAAATTTATCGTGCCTTTGTTGACGCAGGCTTAATGCAGATGACCGATTCTGAAATTGAGGCCTTAACCATTAACTTGTGGATTGTGCTGACCAACTGGACCAACTTCCTTTATATGTCGGGCCATATTACCGACTCCAATACTTTGGAAGAAAAGTGGGTGTGGCAAGCACTGCGACAAATGGTGTTCTTAGAAGGTGCATATCTACGTGGTGAAAGCCGTGAAACCTATGAGCGATTGCTCGAAACTTTAGGGCCGTCGGACTTATTTGCAAGTCTTTCAAGCGCAAAGCATCAGGTTACTGAATAAGACTATTTAGTCTGGCTTTAAAAAGCGTTAGAATACTCGGCTCTTTTTTCAATTTAACTGATTAGTGATATAAACCAACATGAATATGTCGACCGCTAACACAGCACGCTTACTCATTACCTGTGAAGATAAACCAGGGATTGTGCAAGCTGTATCGAGCTTTTTGTATCATCAGGGAGCAAATATTACCGCACTTGATCAATACGCGACTGAAGCTCAAGGGGGGCGATACTTCATGCGTGTTGAGTTCGAATTGGATAATTTACAAAGCCGTAAAGAAAGTCTAATTCAAACATTTGCAAGCAATGTTGCTGAGCGTTACAACATGCACTGGCGTTTAGCTTTAGTCAGTGATGTGAAGAAAGTCGGTATCTTGGTGTCAAAAGTTGACCATGCTTTGCTTGAACTGTTGTGGCGTCATGCACGTGGTGGTTTGCCATGTGAAATCACCAAAGTCGTGTCTAACCACGAGGCTTTACGTGAATCTGTAGAAAATTTCGGTATTCCGTTTGAAGTTGTTCCTGTAAACAAAGAAAACAAACGTGAAGCTTATGAGCAAATTGATCAATTGATGCAAGGCAATGATTTACTCGTTCTTGCTCGTTATATGCAAATTTTAGACGAAGAATTTGTTCAAAAATGGGAAATGAAAGTGATCAACATTCACCATTCATTCCTCCCAGCCTTTGTTGGTGCGAACCCGTATAAACAAGCGCATGAAAAAGGTGTGAAACTGATTGGTGCAACAGCGCACTATGTGACTGCTGATCTTGACCAAGGGCCGATTATTGAGCAAGACGTAGAGCGTGTAAGCCACGACTTTACTGTTGAACAATTGCGTGAGTTAGGTCAGGACGTAGAACGTAATGTGCTCGCACGTGCAGTCAAATGGCATCTTGAAGATCGTATTATTGTCGATGGTAATAAAACTGTTGTATTTCAATAAAACGAGATAAATTTTTGAATAAAAGGGCATACTTTAGGTATGCCTTTTTTATATTATGATTAAAAAAAGTCATTAAAACTGACGAATTAATAGTTGCAAATGAAAACACTTCTCATTTATTATTGCCGTACTTTAATTGTGCTAACCGATGAGCATGATTGTATTTTTGACAAAATAAATGCAATCGCTTCTTCAAGGTAACTGAGTTTAATGAGTCAATCTCCCGCTCCAATGATGCAATCACCTAACCCGATGAAAAAGAAAATCATTACTGCGCTTCTCGCTGTTGTGGTAGGGCATATGGGGGTATTGTGGGCGGTCAGCAATATGAAAGCACCAGAACTTAAACCGATCGAAAAAGATCCGATTAAAGTTCGCTTTGTGAAGATTGTTGAAGAGAAAAAACCAGAACCTCCGAAGCCAAAACCAGAACCGAAGAAAGAGCCACCAAAGCCAAAAGAAGTTAAAATTGTAGATAAGCCTTTACCACCTCCACCGAAGAAAGTGGAAAAAGTGGAACAGGTGAAAAAGAAAGATGCGCCGAAACCAACTGTTGAAGCGGTCAAAAACGTACCACCAACACCTGTTGTTTCAACTGTGGTTTCTGAAACGAAAGTCGTTCGTGTTGAACCAACACCTCCGGCACCTGTTGCACCACCACCTGCGCCACCAGCACCACCTGCGCCACCGACACCTAAAACTGTGAGCATTGGTAATGGTGTCAGTTGGATTAAGAAACCTAATGTTCAATTTGAAGATGGTGAATTAAAAGCGTCGTGTACAGTTGAAGTTGCGATTGCAGCAAGTGCTGAAGGTAAAGTCGAATCAGCAACGATTAAAAACTCGACTTGTGGCGCTGCTGTAAACCGTAAAGTGACTGCTGCAGTGAAGCGTGCACGTTTATCCAAATATATTGATAATGGTGTGGCAACTCCGACGCGAGTTGATCAACCATTCAACTTTAAACTTAATTAAGATTCCGGCTAACCCATTAGGAGTTCGAATATGAACTTTTCAGTTTATTGGCAACATGCAGATGCAGTCAGCAAAACACTGTATTTCGTGTTACTTGCAATGTCGATTGCGACTTGGACGATCTTCGTTCTTCGTATTATGGGCACACGTCAGCTCAAACAAGTGGCGTATAACCACCTTGCAGATGCACTAAGCAAACTGAAAGCGAAATTTGCTCCTTTGGCTTTTGAACAACGTAAGGCTGTGGCTGAACAAGCATTACTACGTCAAATTTCGGTAGAAAAAGCTAATGCTGAAAAAGGCGTATCTGTATTGGGTACGATTGCTTCAATTGCACCGTTCGTAGGTTTGTTCGGTACAGTATGGGGTATTTTCCATGCCCTTGTAGCAGTGGGTAAAAGCGGTCAAGCGGGTCTTGCACAAGTAGCAACACCAGTCGGTGAAGCCTTGATCATGACGGGTCTTGGTTTGGCTGTGGCGATTCCTGCGGTTTTGGCTTATAACATCTGTGTTCGTTTTAACCGTACACTGTCGAATGAATTGCAAGATCAAGCGCATGGTTTATTGATTGATACTATGTTGCAACAAGAATCTGCAGCGAAGAAAGAAGACTTGAAAACTGCACAGCAAAGTTTAGCTGGAGGTCAAGCTTAATGGCTTTTCAATTGGGTGAAGACAACGATGCTGGCATGAATGAGATGAACCTCATTCCGCTCATCGATATTATGTTGGTATTGATGATCATCTTCTTGGTGACTGCGACTGTTGCCAACCCATCAATTCCATTAACCTTGCCACAAACGACTGCAGAAGTGATTGATCTGCCAACTGAAAGCGTAACCATCAGCATTAACTCAGCGGGTGATATCGCTTGGAATGGTGATATTGTCACGCTCGAAGATTTAGAAAGTCGTCTAAATACAGCTGGTCAGCAAGAACGTAAGCCTGCATTGGTATTAAAAGCCGATAAAGAATCACGTTATGACACAGTTGCACAAGTGATGTCGCGTGCGAGTGGAGCCGGACTCAGCGATATCGCCTTTGCCAGTGATAACTAAGCACTGAGCAAAGATAACTAAAAAAAGCGACTGAAATGTCGCTTTTTTTATGTCTCTATTTTGAAAAGACGTCGTACAAATAGATCACTCAGATTTGAGTAGGTCTTGAAATTTGCTACGTAATTTCATGAGTTTAGGTGGTATTGAGAAATTACAATAGCCTTGGTTTGGGTTACGTGCAAAGAAGTTCTGATGATAT
Source organism: Acinetobacter sp. P37 (assembly GCF_057480965.1). NCBI lineage: Bacteria > Pseudomonadati > Pseudomonadota > Gammaproteobacteria > Moraxellales > Moraxellaceae > Acinetobacter > Acinetobacter sp. P37. The sequence continues at coordinate 187,111 of NZ_JBLIYY010000006.1, forward strand.
TCTTCGGCAGGGTAGAAGGTCGGCATTGGACTCAGTTCAGTCACGATATTGATGCCTTCAGCTTTTAATTCTTCAATACGTTGTTCAGCCAGCTGCTTTTGTGATTCGTCCTGATAGAAAATCACTGAGCGATACTGTGTACCGACATCGTTGCCTTGACGGTTCAGCGTGGTTGGATCGTGAGTTGCGAAAAATACATCTAGCAATTGGCTAAAACTGATTTGGCTGTCATCAAAATTGATCTGAATGACTTCTGCATGTTGGGTGTTTCCCTCACAGATTTGCTCATAGCTCGGATGCTGAGTAACTCCCCCTGCATAACCACTGACGACTGTTTGCACGCCCTTTAGTTGTAGAAAAACTGCTTCTACACACCAAAAGCACCCACCACCAAATACCGCTTGTTGCATAGTGAAATCCTATTTTGTTCCCTGATGTTTAATATGGGGTTATAGCTAAAAACTGCAATGTACGTCTGTATACTAATCACTAGTTTATGTGCATTAAATGTCTCTGGCATGACTGAACAGTGAATAAAAAAGTCTGCCGAAGCAGACTTTTTTAATGATTTAACGCGGTTGAACAGCGCTTTCATATTGAATTAATAAATTGCCGTGACGGTCTAGCAATTTCAAGGTTTTTCCAAAAACTTGATAATGCGTTACCTTTTCGAGTGCTGCATGGTACTGTCGCTCTAGCCCATTGTTATTGAGACAAGCCATTTGTGTCGCAGCAATCGGGCCAAACGTTATGGTGTCTTTGCCAGCATTATAGCCACCCATTATACGATTACAGCCGTCTGCACCTGAGACACGTTTTGAAGCCGCATCGAATTGAATGCTTGGAATATTATGCGCATTGGGTGCTGTTTTGATTGGAGTGTTGCCAATCTGAGTGGCAATCCAAGTACGATTCTGTAATAGGTTTAAATTTTCAGTTATGGTGTTGTCTTGTGCAGGCATGCTTTCACAGCCTGTCACCACTAAAGTTGAAACCAAAGTTGCAGCAACAAATATTTGTTTTAGCATCGGAATTTCCCCGTGGAAGCATTTCAACTATCTAAGCAAATATCGCACAGATAAGCTAGCCATATTTGTATCAATATTTAAGAATTACAATTGATTGGCGCTTGGATTGGACTGTGAATGCGGCAAACCTTGTCGAATTAATTTGGAATATTGTTCACTGCTCAGTTGCTTGATTTGAGAGACACGAGGGTTAACATGGGCTTTTTGATACCATGTTTTCATATCCCAATTTTGGTCTATGGCATGAAGGTCATGCAAATAATTCGGCAAATAACCCGATGCAAATAAGCGGTAATCGGTTGGAAGTTGATGTTTGGAAACAGCTTGAATCATATCAAACACCAGTGTTGTACAATTACTGGTGAGCGTGTTGTACCATTTGGGCTGAGTCTGCAGTTCATCGGCTTTATGTAGATATTCAATAAACAGCGCCTGCATTTCAGATTTTGGCATGTTTACGGGGAAGAAATAAACCTGTTCTCCGCGTGTATTGCTGCGGGTATAGATGATATCTTTTTCATCAGATGCAATAAGGCTCAGTTCATATTTACGGAAAAAACCACCAATCGCAGAGAATTCTTCGTTTTTCTCTTTGCGAATTTCAATCGAAAATGTCAGCGGTGGTCGGTCAGCAAAATCAAAACTGACCAAGGTATGGGCAATTTGCGGCCCCATCCAATACGAGGTAATGATGTTGACGCCATTGATTTGACTCAGGTCATATTGGCGGGTTTCCCAGTGCGGGGTATAGCTGCCATCGGCATGCCAGTCGAAATTACGCACATTGTGCAAGGTGACAAGATTGCCTTGCTTTTCATAATGTAGAATTTCTGCTACTTCAGGATTCCATTCACGATCTTGGCGTGCTTCCATGCCAAAATACCAAAATAGACCACAGATAAAGCCCACAATATAAATTAAGACATCTTTACGACGGCTAAAAAAGTGTTGGGTAATATAGATGCCTAAAATGCTCAGGGCGAAAGCAATCCAGATCCCAATGATAATGCGGCTGCCTAACCAGCCTGCCGGTTGCTGTATCCACAGGGCGGCACAGAGCCAAATCGAAGAACAGAGGACAAACACACTAAATAGAGCATGAAGAATACTTCGCCCTATTTTTTTGAACATTGCTTGTTGGTCACTCTGTTGCATATTTTTCTTTTAGCTTAAGATTTTTCTTTATTTTCGGTAAGTTGCGAACTCAAAAGCAATCCCAGTTTTGTCGTCGATATGTTGTTCTGACGCCACTTTTTGAAAGTCCGCAGGAATTTCAGGATAATGCGCATCACCTTGAACATCGAGTTCAACATGCGTGAGTTCTAAACGGTCTGCGATGCCGATGGTTTGCTTAAAAATTTCACCACCACCAATAATAAACAAACTCGTTGGTTTTTCTGAACTCGCGACATCAGCAACAGCTTGCGTTAACGCCTCGTCGATACTATATGCGACTTTGGTGCCTTCAAATGACCAATTGCTATCTCGTGTAATGACCCAATTGACACGCTTCGGTAGGGTACGTCCCATAGACTCTAAGGTTTTGCGTCCCATAACCACCACACCACCTTGGGTGATGGCTTTAAAGTGCTGTAAATCGGCAGAAATATGCCACGGCAAATCATTCCCTTTACCAATGCAGCGCTGCTGATCCATAGCGACAACGTGCACGATTTCTAAATTTTGAAATGCCATAGTTTGAACTCAAATAGCCGAATTATTTGCCGTCTATTAGAATGCAAAATCCCGCTTGAGGTAAAGCGGGATTTTGCTTTTCACTTGGGATTTCTAAAAATTAAACCGCAACTGGAGCTTTAATCGCAGGATGTGATTCATAACCTACAATTTCAATATCTTCAAATTTAAAATCGAAAAGATCGGTAATTTCAGGATTGAGTTTTAATTGGCACAGACCCATTGGTTCACGTGTCAGTTGCAACTGCGCTTGTTCGAAATGGTTGGCATACAAATGTGTATCCCCACCGGTCCAAACGAAGTCACCTACACCTAGACCACAAACTTGCGCAATCATGTGTGTTAACAGGGCATAGCTGGCAATGTTAAACGGCACACCCAGGAAAACGTCAGCACTACGTTGATATAATTGGCAAGATAATTTTCCGTTTTGAACAAAAAATTGAAACAAGGTATGGCATGGTGGCAATGCAACATTACCTGCCTCATTTGGGTTCCAACCAGACACGATTAGACGACGTGAGTTAGGATTGGTTTTGATTTCATTGACCAACCATTTGATTTGGTCAAAACCATCTTGTTCATATAGGCCATCGGCTTTTTTGGTTGCACCGAAATTACGCCATTGATGACCGTAAACAGGACCTAATTCTCCGGCAGGACGACCGAAGCGTGCAGTTTGTTCTGCTGTAGACCATTCATCCCAAATCGAGACTTTGTTGTCTTGCAAATATTGAACATTGGTATCGCCTTTAAGGAACCACAACAGTTCAATCACGATAGAGCGGAAATGAACTTTCTTGGTGGTGAGTAAAGGGAAACCTTGAGAAAGATCGAAGCGCATTTGATGACCAAATACAGAACGTGTTCCCGTACCCGTACGGTCGCCCTTGTCGCCGCCGTTGTCGAGAATGTGTTGTAAAAGGTCTAAATACTGGCGCATGTCTCTCTCATAATTTGCTAAATTTCTTATGGCACATATTAGCTTGTTTTGCGTGTGGAAGAAACTGTGATGGGCGCTTGAATATAGTCAGGTTTAAAAAATCCAAAACATACGGTGTTTATTGGGTGATGACCAAATTTTGCAGGCAACTAGCGCTGAGTTACCTGAACTGAAGACGTCTATTAATAACAATTACATCAAGCGTTAACGAGACAATATGTCTGTTAAATCAAGCATGATCTTAGAAAATTTAAGCTCTATCGTTTTTATATTGAGTGATGTTTTATTTTCGGCGTTGAAAAAAATACAGATAAGTTTGATTAAAAAATAAACGTGATTTTTCTCATTGTGAAGAGATGATTTTGGGTTATTATTTCTGAATAAGAGTTTGATATCAAAAATAAATCTATTTGAATTAAAAATAGACGGTCGTATTTAAATGTGAAGATTTGTTTAAGAAATCTTACATTTTTTACATGAAAAAACATGATTTACGCGGTACTATCACCCTCGTTAAAATTTTTGAATGCCTAAATATAGGCGGGAGTGTGGGTTAAAGAATGGCTTATGATCACAATGTAAACTTGAGTGAAGTGCATGCTCCAGTTCAGGCAAATATCATAATTCGTTCTCAGGCGAGTAAAAATACGGGCAAGTCCAATACCACTCAAAAAGCAGCGACTAAAAATGTGGTATCCCGAAATGGTCAGCGCATCGATATCGATCGTTTGACTGGATTTTTACAAGGCATTACCCGCCAAAGCAGTACTCAGAAATGTGCCCGCAGTGTTCGTCTAGCACTTGAGTCCGCTGGGGCACGTTTTAACGGTCACCCCGTTGCCGCAGCAGATTGGGGCAGCACATTACAAAAAATTGGTTATCAAAAAATTAATTTAGCGTTTGATCGACCTAAGAAAGGCGATATCTATATTATCGACCGCAATCAAAGTAGCCGTTATGGTCATATCGCAGCATATTCAGGTAAGGACTGGGTATCTGATTATCGTCAAGCGGGTTATGCGGTCTATCGAACTCCAAATGTGAAATACAGCTATTACCGCTTAGCAGATTAAAGCTCATGGCTGCAAAAAAGATTAGTCTTCAAATCTTTTTGCACGCTGACTGTAGATCGAGACGATAAATAATCCAATTGCAGTAAAGCCCACACATTGCAGCGCTAAAATCCAGCGTTGCTCATCGGGTAGAAAATAAATTAAGCACACTAAACATAAAATGGGCAAACTAGCCAAACCGCATTTTAATGACGGAGACAGTGTTTTTAGTTTGTCTTGTCTGAGCTTATAAAGCAGATCAATCATCAAACCAATCGCTAAACTGAAGCCCGCAAAGCGGGGATCTAGTTGTTTTTGTTCAGCGCATAGAAAAATAAGTACACAGGTACTGATACAAATGAAGAGCTTGATTTGTCGGTTACAGCGCTCAGAGTACCAAAACGTCAGCATTTAAACTTTACCTTGGGGTGAAGTTTTCTCGTTTTTATTCAGTAGAGAAATCGGGGAGAGCAGGCAGATCGCCAAAGCCATAAAGCCAATGCCTTGAGCACCCGGAATCAAAATTTCACCCTTATTCATGTTGATAAAAACCAATGCTAACAGCAGTGCAATCGGTATCCAGGTCAATAAACGATAGAGCAAACCTGTTGGTTTTTTTGCTGCAAAATGAATCTTGCAATAACGACAAATCAGGAAAATGACGCCTGTACCCATGAACATTAGAATGGCTTGAAGTGTTAGGGGTTCCATCCAGTAGAGAACACCGGTCAGTACGGCCATCGCAATAAAAAACAGGATTTTTTTAAGTACAGAAACGCTGGGGTTAAACCAAAATTCAAGCATGGATCGATAGTTTAAAAATAAGCTGAATAAACTTTAGCACAGATCAGTTGTCTAATTCAGTCACTTCATGTGCAGTAAATGCGTATGAAGGAGTAAATTTCAGCGCATAAAAAAGCGAGGCTTAAACCTCGCTTGCTTAAAGACATTTAGAAAATATTAGTGATTCTTTTGTGGACCCCAGTCATAGACTTTTTTCTGGTAGGCATACCACATCATCCATAGGCCAATCAGAATCATCGGAACCGTCAGGAACTGACCTTTACTCATCCATCCAATGAACAGTTGACCATTGTCCGGCTCACGGAAGAATTCAACGGTGAAGCGTGCGATACCATATCCGATGAGGAACAAAGCTGAAACGGCATAACGTGGACGAGGTTTTGAACTAAACCACCACAGCACAATAAACAGAATTAAACCTTCACAGAGGGCTTGATAGAGCTGCGACGGATGGCGCACCAACTGAAGCGGATCGGTCGGGAAGATCATGCCGAAAGCAAAATTAGGGTCGGTCACTGCACGACCATATAGTTCGCCACCAATAAAGTTCCCAATACGACCAAACATTAAGCCTGTTGGAACGCAGGGTGCGATAAAGTCGAGGGTCTGGAACCAAGTCATTTTATATTTCTTGCACCACAGTAACATGGCAATCATGACCCCAAGGAAACCGCCATGGAAGCTCATGCCGCCTGTCCAAACTTGGAATAGCCACAATGGGTTGGCAAGGAACTGATCGAAACCATAAAAGAAGACATAGCCAAAGCGTCCACCAATCACGACACCTAATGCACCATAGAAAATCAGGTCAGAGACCATTTCTGCGTTCCAGCCGTCACGTTGTTTTGCACGGTAGGTTGCCAAGCCCCATGCAAATAAAAAGGCCAATAAATACATCAGACCATACCAGTGAACTTGTAGTGGCCCCAGTGATATCGCCACAGGGTCGATATTTGGATATGTCAGCATTGCTGTTCCTTGTCATTATGTTTTGCACAGATTTTAGCTGAATGTGCTGAAAAATGTTGTACATTCAATGTGTAAAGATATTGAGAGTTGAATATGTGCATTGTGGCTTTTGCTTGGCAGGTCTTGGATGACATGCCACTCTGCCTGATTTCGAATCGTGACGAGTTTTATCATCGACCGACGGCAGGCCTAAAGCAATGGGTAGATAGTCCGATTATTGCAGGGCAGGACTTACAATCTGGTGGAACATGGATGGGGATAACCGCTCAAGGGCGTTGGGCGATTGTGACCAATTTTCGTGATGGTCGTGATCAGACTGCATATCCCACTTCACGTGGCGCTTTGATTCAGCAATTTTTAGAATCTGAGCAAACGCCCATTCGTTTTGCGCAAGCACTTGAACAAATCCAATGTAATTATGCTGGCTTTAATTTATTCGTTGGCGACGCTACTCAAGCCGTTTATATGAGTAATCGCGGCGAAGCACCACAAGTCTTAGCAAAAGGGGTGTATGTCACATCCAATGGTTTAATGACTGAACATTGGGAAAAGACCCGACATTTACGTAAACGTTTCACGCAAGAATTTTTGCCGATGCTACAAAGCCAGCAACCACAGGCGGACATAGATGCCGCTGCGTGGGATATTTTGGAAGATGAACGTAAAATCATTCCAGCATTGTTACCCAATACTGGGATTCAGGCGGAAATGGAACATTTGTTGTCTTCAACCTTTATTCAAAGTCCGGTGTATGGCACCCGCTGTTCAAATTTATTGTGTATGCGGGATTCACAGTGGCATTGGCAGGAAAAACAGCAGCAGGGTGAGCAACAAGGACAGATCACCCAGATAGAAGTGCATTTAAAGCCATAAAAAAAGCCGACGATTCGTCGGCTTATTTTTTAGAGGTGTCTTATGCGGTTTTTTGCGTTGGCTGAGCTTGTTCTACCGCTTCACCAGCAATCACTCCACCATCTTTACGGGTGATGACAACGGTCGCTGAGCGAGGACGTGAGGTCGCTGCAGCATTGGTTTGTGATGCCGGCCAGTGGCTGGTCGGTTCAGCATAGGATGCTGAATCTTCACCGGGATGTTGCACATTGATAAAAATTGCTTTGTAGTCAGGTGTCATTGTTACACCTGTGATTTCACACTCTTTTGGTCCGGTCAGGAAGCGACGTAAGTTTTCATCATTCAGTTTTGCCCCCACAATGGTTTCTTGACCCGATGAGGTCGTGGCTTTCGAGCCGTCACCGACTTGACCCGGAAGTGCAGCAAGCATCATACAGTTGGTGGTATCGGTATAAGCACCGTCATCGGTTTGAATCCATAACACACCACGTGGGTCGAACCACATCCCATCAGGTGATGACAAGTCATTATTGTCATTTAGACCAGATAAGTTAATGTTGCTCGCCATTTTTGCTTCAGCACCAAACAGGTAAATATCCCAAGTAAAGCTGAGTGCTGTGGTTGTATCACCATCTTCACGGAAACGGATAATATGACCGTTGACGTTGCCTTTACCACCTTCAGGGTCGATGTAGTTACGAGGGTTGGCAGCATCTAGTGTATGCGTCGTACCACGGTTCGAGTTATTGGTGAGGGTCACATAGACTTCACCATTGTCTGGATGCACAGCGACCCATTCAGGACGGTCCATTTTGGTAGCACCGACAGCATCTGCGGCAAGACGTGCGAAGGTCAGCACATCTGCTTGTGAGCTAAACGGATACACGCTGTTGCTTTGGTTTAAACCATTGACGTTATAGCTCAATTCAATCCATTGACCTTTGCCATCATTGTTAAATTTGGCAACGTATAACTTACCGTTGTTCATGTATTTGTCGCCCGCGGCATAGCCACCGTTGACATCTTTTTTATTCCATTTTTGGTCTGATACAAATTTATAGATGTATTCACCGCGCGAGTCATCGCCCATGTAAAACGCAAGGTTGTCATCTTCACGTAAGCGACTTGCACGGCAGTCTTCATGTGCAAAGCGACCCAGTGCTGTACGTTTTACGGGGTTTTCACGGCGGTCAAATGGATCGATTTCGACAATCCAACCAAAAGTGTTTGGACCATTACGGTAATCTTCCGCTGCCTGAGTACCGGTAACATTCGCTGACCAACGGTCATATAAATCTTGAGACTCATTACTTCCAATCGCTGTTTCCCAACCATAGCGCGAGTTCGCACCCGCTTTTAGGCCATAACGGTTGAGTGCCACAATTTCAGCAGGACTACGTTTGGCATCATCTTCTTTTGCACGAGCGAAGTAACCAATGAAGTTTTCTTCTGTTGTCAGGTAAGTGCCCCAAGGGGTATAGCCATTACCGCAGTTGTTGTGTGTACCACGGGTTTGCTGGCCATTGGTTGAAAATTTCGTGCAAACTAAGCTTGAGCCTGCAACAGGGCCTTTAAAGTCCATTACGGTCGATGCTGTGATACGACGGTTAAATGGAGAGTTTTGTACCAGTTTAACGGCTTGAGTCTTGCTGTCTTTTTCAATTTGAATCACAGAAACACCGTGTGCATTGACTTCACGGATAACTTCATCTTCAGGGCGACGATCTTCCACTTTGGTTGGGCCTTGCGGGTGCAAGAAGGTCGGGTTGATGTATTCATGGTTCATCACCAACAAACCTTGATCAGACTGCTTGGCATCATAACGTCCAGAGGTGGTATTTAAACCAAAGAAGCTCATACCGTCATGGCAGTCACCAGAGCGGAATTGGAAGCTCGGGCCAGAAGGAACATTGTTATCATCCCACGCTGGGTATGCAGGGTTAATCGAGTCACCCATCGCATATAGCACATGCGCTTGATAGCCTTCAGGAACAGTCACAATATCGTCTAAATTTTTTTTCACCGGTGTGAAATTGAACTTGGTCGGTTTTTGATTTGGATCAGTGACAGGAGGTTTGGTATTGCTATTTGAACCTGAGTCATTGTCATCATTACACCCCGTTAATGAAGATGCCAATGCAAGTGCGACTGCACCACTCGCAGTCTTGGTAATCAAGCTACGACGGCTGATGCGCTGTTCTAAAATGTCACGAAAATGAAGGTTATCCGAAGTGTTGTTATCAAGTTCTTGATCTTCGTTATATGGCATGTTTGTCATGAATTTAAATCCTGGCAAAGGTGTGCTGGGTAAAAGTTGATCACATAAAACTATCGATAAAATATGACAATGCTTTGAAGCTAATGTTGCAAACTGATGAAATAGGCGTTTAGATTTCGCTGCGTGAAAATTGCAAAACATTAAATGGGCGCATAAAAAAAGAGGCTATCTCAGCCTCTTAGGTGTAAAACTCACCAAAATTGTCGAAACATCAGTTTGTTTAAGTTGCAGATGTACGTCGTTTTTCAATCAGCTTGCCAAAGAACAAACCCAGCTCAAAGAGCATCCACATGGGAATGGCCAGCATGATCATCGAAAGCGCATCGGGTGGCGTGGCAAACATGGCGACAAAAAAACAGCCGACGATAATAAAACGACGCTTCTCCACCAAGGTTTGAGTAGACACCACCCCGATCAAAATCAAAATTAGCGTGATGATGGGAATTTCAAAGGTCAGCCCAAACACCAAAAAAAGCTTTAAGCAGAAACTTAAATAACTATTGATATCCGTCATCGGGGCGACTGTTTCAGGGGAAACACTCATAAAAAAATGTAGGATGGAGGGCAGAGCAACCCAATAGGCAAATGCAATTCCGATATAGAAGAGGACGATACTGCCGAATAATAAGGGCATCGCCAAATGCCGCTCTTTTTCATACAGTGCAGGTTTGATGAAGGCCCAAAGTTGATAAATCACGAAAGGCATCGCGAGCATAAGCGCGACAAAGAAATTCAACTTGAACGGCGCCATAAAGGTGGCGGTCACATCCGTTGCGATCATGGATGAGGTCATCGGCAACTGCGCACGCAGAGGCTCTGACATCAATTGATAGCTTTGATTGGCAAAGGGCAATAAACAAAAGAACAGAATCAAAATGAGCCCTGTAATTTTGATCAAATGCCGACGCAAAATCACCAAATGTTTGGTGATCGGCATTTCTTCCAAATCAGGCACAGTGTTCTGTGAATTATTCAGTGAAAGATCTGTCATACGGCCACCTGATATTCTGCTAATGCTTCGGTCGAGCTTAATGCAGCAGATTGATCTGTTTTAATTTCGTGCTTTATTTTCATTTGGGGTGTAACCATGGCAAAGATCGTGCTCTGATCACGTTCGATGTATTGATAACGTGGGGATAAATTTTTATTGTCAGGTAGGACTGCTTCTTGTTGTTTTTGCGCAGTCTGTTCTATGGGATGTTGCGTTTGTTGCAATTCATTCATCTGCGCCTGCATACGCGCTTCGAGCTGTTGAATACGTTGCATTTCTTTTTGCATTTCTTCACGAAGTTCGGACATGCGAAGTTCACGGTCAATATCTGTTTGCACGTTACTGATCAGTCGTTTAACTTTCCCGTACCATTTACCTGCAAAGCGGATACCTTCAGGCAGTTTTTCTGGGCCAAGTACGATCAGCGCAATAATGCTGAACACCAGTAATTCGCTAATACCAATATTAAGCATTATGACAACTCCTTAGCTTTGAACTGAGGAATTGGTTTTATTTTGAGCTTCATGCTCTAGCGTGCGAGGCTCATTAAGCTGTGTATTTGCTGCGTCTTCATCACGCATCGATTTTTTGAAATCTTTGACTGCGCCTCCGACATCTTTGCCCAAGTTTTTTAGTTTTGATGTACCAAAGAGTAAAATCACCACAATTGCAAAAATCAGTACATGCCAAATCGATAGTCCAGCCATCTTGTTATCCTCTTGTTGGTCTGCACAACATTTCAGCAGTTGTAGATGACAGTGAAGTGACCAAGATGTTGCAGTTTAAAGACAGCCGCGAAGCTTATGTTCAGTGTTACTATGCATGGATTGAGCAGTGAGGGTGGTGTAGTGGCGTTTCTTCTTCCGATATTGGGTTTTTTAAGTGGCCTCGGATTGGCATCATTATCAGGAACGGCATCGCTCAAATCGATTTTCTCTAGCTTACTTGCACGCTGTTTTATTCCAGCTGTAATCATCTACAACATGGTGTTCTATCAAGCAGGCAGTTTAGCGCTCATGCTCTTTAGCTTTAGTGTTGCCGTGCTGATGTTTTATTTATTTCGCTGGCTGTTAAAAGATAGTTTACGTGCCTTGTGTGTCAGTTATTTGAACTTGGCTTGGCTGGGTTTTCCTTTTGCATTAGCACTGTTCGGTCCTGAAATTAGTGCAGCGATGGTGGCTCTGTATGTCGGTGGCTCTATCTTTGGCAATATGTGGGCCGTGACAGCCGTCAGTTCAGCCCAACTCCCATGGTCGAGCGTGATTCAAAAAGTGGCGATGTCACCGCCTGTATTTGCCTTGATGATTGCAGGTGTCTGTCGAATAGTTGGATTACAGCATATAGAAGAACATCAGCTCTTAGATTGGCTGTATCAGGCTGCAAAAATTGGAATGAGTTTCACAGGGATGTGCGTCTTAGGCATGTGGCTGCGCCAAACTAAGGTACAGTGGCGTGATCTGATGAACAGTAGTCGTATTTATGCGATGAAACTCACCGTTGGCGCGGTGATCTGTAGTTTGAGTTATGCCTTTCTTCCGATTCCCCAGATCGAGAAATATATTGGGGTGATGTTTATGCTGTTCTGCTTACCCCCTGCCGCCAATATTGTGGCTTTAGAAACGCATTATCAAGGAACAGGAACTTCGGTACGTTATATTGCTTCAGGCACGATTATGAGCTGCATCGTCGTCAGTTTTTATGGGTTAATTTTGCATCTTTTTTCGCTTTAAAATGAAAGTGAATTATAGATGCCCACAAAGGGTGACTACTTGAGCTGTTTGCGAATCTGCCAATCACGCACGAGGGCATATATCATCGCGATACCTATCAGGCCTGGAAATCCAATCTGACCTTGCGACAGATTAAGCATGATCGACAGTACGATCAACACTGCAAAAATAGCGTAAGTGGTACGAAAGCCTGAGGTGAGCGGGTAGGTTAGTTGCGCATGGCAATGAGGGCAGCTTAGTTTTTGAAAACCAAGAAAAGAGCGTGTCGGTATTTCAGTTGAAGTGTGATGGCAAGTGTTGCATATGATCTGTATCGGTTGAAGTGCCAAAATTATTCTATTTTTATTCAGGGATTGGAGTTAAACTTTGGCATTAAGATTAACTCCAATTTAAATTATTTCAAACTTGCTTTAAATAATTTCATCGCTTGACCACGATGGCTGATTTTATTTTTTTCTTCTTTTGATAATTCAGCACTAGAAACATTCAGTTCTGGCAGCCAAAACAGTGGGTCATAGCCAAAGCCATTTTCACCACGTGCTGCTTCCATCACTTCACCGCGCCAAACCCCTTGGAAAATTTGTGGGAGTGGGTCTTCTGCATGTTGGACCAAAGCCAAGACACATACAAACATCCCTTCGATGGCTTCACCCTCTTTACGGAGTGGTTTGAGGTCAGCAAGCAACTTGGCATTGTTTGCGGCATCATTGCCATGTTCACCTGCATAGCGCGCAGAGTAAATCCCCGGTGCGCCACCAAGCACAGGTACGCAAATGCCAGAATCATCTGCAATGGCTGGCTTGCCTGAAATTTTCGACGCATGACGCGCTTTGATAATGGCATTTTCAACAAAGCTTAGACCGTCTTCAATGGCATCTTCAATGTTCAACTGACCTTGTGGAATCACTTCAACAGGCAAATTCAGTTCCGCAAACATTTTTTCAAATTCTGCAATTTTACCTTTGTTATTACTTGCAAGCACCAAAGTGCCTTGAGATAACCAATCAGTTGAAGCCATGTGAATATTCACCATAAAACAAGATTTGAGGCTATTTTAACAAGATGCTGTGGTTGACAGGCAATAAAAAAGCACCCGAAGGTGCTTTTTAAGATTCAAAAACTTATTGCGCTTGAATCCATTTGTCTGCACGGTCACGTGCTTGACGAATTTGGTCTTGGCTTAAGTTGGCTGCCAAAGCAGTTTTCTTACCTTCAGACAAGCTAATCACTTTGTTGTCGAGCATGCCATCACGGGTAGAAAGCTCATACCATTGGTATGCACCCATGTAGTTTTTCTTTTGCTCTTCCATCATGGCTAAGTTAAAGCTTGCGCGGTTATCACCACGGCTGGCTGCTTTTTCGAAATATTGACGAGCAAGCGCTTCATCTTTTTTAGTCCCAATGCCATCTGCAAGCATACGACCTACATTAAGCTGTGCTGCAGATAAACCTTGATCAGCAGCAGCCTTATACCATGCAAAAGCTTGACGTTCATCTTTGGCAACGTCTTTACCTTGTTGATATTTAGTGCCTAAGTAAAACTGAGCACCGGGCTGACCTGCTTTAGCAGCTTTACTTAAGCTGTGAATATCCATAATTGAATATTGAGCAGCTTGGCTAGAAACTGAAGATGATGGAGCAACATAATCCGCATGGGCTTGTATGCTAAAAAGTCCAATCAGTAGCGTCGTGCTTAATAATAATTTTTTCATAGAGCGCTCACTCGATAAATTGCGACTTCACCAAATAGATTTGGGAGACGTTTACTGAGTAAACTGTCTTGTTGATCCCCATTCACGGCAAGTCGGTTAATAATCCGGATGTTATTTTCAGCACACAGCGCTTCAAAATCACGGAAAGTACATAAATGAATATTGGGCGTGTTATACCACATATAGGGTAACGCGTCTGAAACGGGCATCATTCCTTTTAATGCAAGGAAAGAACGAGTCTTCCAATGTGCAAAGTTTGGAAAGGTAATAATAGCCTGTTTCCCCACACGCACCATGTCTCTTAAGAGAACGTCTGGTGCATCTACAGCTTGCAAGGCTTGTGCCATAACCACATAGTCAAAAGACTGGTCGGCAAAGCGACTTAAACCTAAGTTCAAGTCCTGTTGGATGATATTTAACCCGCGACTGATTGCAATTGCAATCTTTTCTTGATCAATTTCTAAGCCATATGCACGAATATTGTGCTTTTTGCTCATATGTGCAAGCAGTTCACCGTCACCACACCCTAAATCGAGTACGCTTGAATCTGGTTTAATCCAACGTTCAGCCAGTTGATGATCAATACGCATTAGTTGGTCTCCTTCGGTGTTTCTTGCAGGTGTTTTACACCGCCTAGGAATGCACGTAAGCTTTTCACATATAACGGAATCGGGAACAAGAAAGAGTCATGGCCTTGTTCAGCATCAATATCCACATAGCTCACAGGCTTATGATTGCTAATTAATGCATCTACAATTTCTTGCGAACGAGCAGGGGAAAAACGCCAGTCCGTTGTAAACGAAACAACTAAAAATTGACACTTGGTTTTAGACATCGCGGTTTTTAATGATTGCTCATATTCACGTGATGGATCGAAATAATCTAAAGCCTTGGTCATGATCAAATAGGTATTGGCATCAAAGTTACGGCTAAATTGCTCACCTTGATAACGCAAATAACTTTCTACTTGGAATTCGACGTCAAAGCCATACATAAATTTACCTGACTTTAAGTCACGGCCAAATTTTTGTTTCATGGCTTCTTCAGAGAGGTAAGTGATATGACCCACCATACGGGCCAAGATCAAACCACGCTTAGGATAACTGTCATTTTCTAAATAGCGACCATCATGGAAATCTGGGTCAGACAAAATCGACTGACGTGCCACTTCGTTAAAGGCAATGTTTTGCGCAGACAGTTTTGGTGTACTGGCAATAATCACGCACTTTTGTAAACGATCTGGATAGTCCACAGACCATTGTAGAGCTTGCATGCCCCCTAAAGAGCCGCCAATCACCGCATACCACTGCTGAATCTCTAAACGATCAGATAACATGGCTTGGGTTTTGACCCAGTCACGGACAGTCACTAATGGGAAATCAGGACCATAAGGGCGATTGTCATTTTCAGGATTTGGAGAGGTCGGTCCAGTAGAACCGCTACAGCCGCCGATATTATTTAGTGCTACGACAAAGAATTTTGACGTATCAATAGCTTTGCCTGGTCCAATACATGCGTCCCACCAACCCGGCTTACGGTCATCTTCATGATGATAACCTGCTGCATGGTGATGGCCTGACAGAGCATGACAAATCAAAATGGCATTGGATTTGTCCGCATTCAGTTCGCCATAAGTTTCAACCATGAGCTCAAAACGTGGGAGTATGCGATCGCATTCGAGCTCTAACGGCTCTTCAAAAATAAACTTTTGTGGGGTAACTAAGCCCACTGAGTCAGCTGGAAAAGACACAGGAATAATTCGCCTTAAATCTTTAGTATGAATAATAAAAGGATACCACTTGAGGGTATCCTTCTAAAGTCATTTTATTGCTATTTGATATTTAAAGCATTGAATTAGACTGCAGCAGCAATCACTTGTTCAGTACTTAAAACACCTTGTTCAATTAAACGGTTAGTGCTGGCAATAATCGCTTCGATGGATGCAGTCACGATGTTGTCATGTACACCTGCGCCGAATGCAGACTTGCCTGTGCCTTTCACTTGAAGCTCAATCAACGCCAAGGCTTTGGCATGCGCGCCTGAACTGATGCTGCGTTCTTCATAGTTCAAGACATCAATCGGCAACTGCAAGGCATTTAAGATAGCAGAGATTGGGCCGTTGCCTTCACCGCGCAATTGCTGGATCTCACCGTTCACTTCGACATCAAGCTCAATGACTTGTTTGCCATTTTCATCATGTAAGCGGTAGTTTTTCGCCGCATAATGCGTGTCTTTGGCCGCCACATAAGTGTCCTTAAATAAAGACCAGATTGCTTGCGCAGAAATTTCGGTACCGTCTTCATCTGTTTTTTGCTGTACGATTTGTGAGAATTCAATTTGAATACGGCGAGGCAAAACCACGTTGTAATTTGATTCTAACAAGTACGCAATACCGCCTTTACCAGACTGTGAGTTGACACGAATCACGGCATCATAGTCGCGGCCCAAATCTTTCGGGTCGATTGGCAAATAAGGCATATCCCACATTTCTTCGTTCTTTTGGAACTCGAAACCTTTTTTAATGGCATCTTGGTGTGAGCCAGAGAACGCGGTGAAGACCAAATCACCAGCATACGGATGACGAGGGTGTACCGGCAAGCCTGTGCATTCTTCAATGATTGAAATAATTTCGTTAATGTTTGAGAAATCTAAGTTTGGCGCAACACCTTGGGTATACATGTTCAATGCAATCGCTGCAACGTCCACGTTACCTGTACGTTCACCGTTACCAAACACACAACCTTCGACACGGTCAGCACCAGCCATAATCGCCAACTCAGAAGCGGCAATACCACAGCCACGGTCGTTATGACAGTGTACAGAAATAATCACACCGTCACGGCGCTCAATATTACGATGCATCCATTCCACTTGGTCGGCATAGACGTTCGGACCTGAAACTTCAACCGTTGCAGGCAAGTTTAAAATCACTTTGTTCTCTGGAGATGCTTCCCAAATTTCAGTGACCGCATCACAGACATCTTTAGCAACTTCTAATTCTGTTGCAGTAAAACACTCTGGACTGTATTGGAATACAAATTCAGTTTCAGGCTGTTTTGCAGCGTATTCTTTGACTTTCGTTGCGGCGTTAATTGCTAATTGTTTTGCACCAGCAACATCAACATTCAACACTTTATTGCGGAAAGTTGGAGAGTTTGAGTTGTAGATATGCACGATGGCACGTTTTGCACCTTGTAATGATTCAAATGTACGTTGAATCAAATGATCACGTGCTTGAACCAAAACTTCGATGTACACATCATCGGGAATATGGCCGCCTTCGATCAACAAACGGGTGAAATCAAAGTCGATTTGTGATGCAGAAGGGAAGCCGATTTCAATGTGTTTGAAACCAATTTTCACAAGCATTTGGAACATTTTGAACTTTTGTTCAATGTTCATTGGCTCGAAGATCGCTTGGTTACCGTCACGAAGGTCGGTACTCATCCAGATCGGCGCTTTATTGATTTCGTTATTTGGCCATTGACGGTCTGGTAAGTCTACACGTTGGTACATGCGACGGTATTTTTTGCTTGGATCTGCCAACATCATGTGAAAACTCCTTATAGCACCGTGGATAAATGTCGTGGATAAACGGCAAGGTACTACTTATATAGATTGTGTCTATTCTAGCAATTTACAAGTTTAATTTCGGAGTCTTTAGTCGAAAGTCGAAATAAATCCGTAAAGATTCACATGACTTAGCTTTACCGTAAGCTCGTAAATGTATAACTAAATATTAGTCCATATATTCCGGAAATAATTTCCTATTTTTGCGTCAAGATGCCATTACTGGAAAATATTTTTCTATAAAATTAGCTTTTTTGAAAAATATAATCTTTATTAATCTCATCGACGGTGGCTGTTCCCATCAATGCCATCGTAATCTCAAATTCTTCTTTCAGTATTTTAAGTACATGGGCAACGCCTAAAGCACCCGCAGTCGCTAAACCATAAATGCAGGGACGTCCGACTAATACGGCAGACGCACCTAAGGCTATCGCTTTAAACACATCTGAACCTCGACGAATACCACCATCATATAAAACTGGAAAATCCGTAGGCACAACTTTTTTAATCAGTTCTAAAGCGGTGAGAGGGGAAATGCAACTATCCAGTACGCGCCCTCCATGATTCGACACAATAATGCCTTGCACACCGTGTTGCAGGGCAAGTTCAGCATCATGTGGATTGACAATGCCTTTTAAAATAATCGGTAATGAGGTGTTTTGACTGAGCCAAAGGATATCCGCCCATGTTGGTGCGATTTTCATCAGACCTTTAAATACGGGATGGTCTCCATCATTGAGCTCAGGCAATGGGATATGTGTAGGGGTATGCGGATGTTGCATGCCTTCAGGCAAATGAAAAAACACTCGACGCTCACGGTCACGAATACCGGTATGTGGGGAATCAACAGTCACCACAATCGCTTTATAGGCATGTTCTTCTGCCATCTTGACCAGCGATAATGACTTTTCGCGTTCTCCTTGCCAATACAATTGGAACCATTTGTAAGGATTGTCCTGCTTTAACTCACGCATATCTGTATTGGTAAACGTACTGAGGATCATATTGCTGCCAAGGACTTCGGCAGCGAGGGCTGTTGCAGCTTCAGCATCAGGATGAAATTGTTGTTGATGACCTATCGGGGCTACAAAAATAGGATGTGGGAAACGTTGCCCTAAGATTTCGATTTGGGTATGACCTTGGGTTAGATCTTTCAGCATACGTGGTAGCAGTTGTATCTGTTCAAACTGAGACAAATTGCCACGGACACTGTGTTCATCCATCGAGCCGCCTTGCAAGTACTGCCACACCATTTGAGAAAGGTGTTTTTCAGCCTCGACTTCATAATCTGCAATGGTTTGCAAATGAGCTGGTATTTGTGTCAGTGGCGCTAAAATGTTGTGATCAGTCATTGGTAGTTTGTCCATGTCTATTGACCTTAAGCTTTAAATTTCGGCCCATTTGCGGATAAGGTTGTGATACAGACTAGTCAACTTGACGACTTCACTATGTGCATCACCCAATTGCATACGCAAATTTTGAATGCTTTGATCGAGATTAAATAACATGTGACGCTCAGCATCTTCACGGATCATACTTTGCAACCAAAAAAATGATGCAATACGACAGCCTGCAGTCACAGGAGTAACTTCATGCACACTGGTAGATGGATACAAAATCAAATCTCCGGCAGGCAATTTCACTTCGTGGTAGCCATAGGTGTCTTCTACCACAAGTTCACCACCCTCATATTCTTCGGGTTCACTTAGAAAAATCGTGCAGGACAAATCGGTACGAATTTTTTGATTGCTGTCAGGCATCCAGCGAATGGCATTGTCGACATGGAAACCAAACGTTTCACCATTTTCATAGCGGTTAAAATAGGGCGGCAAAATATTGAGGGGTAGGGCTGCCGATGTAAAAAGCGCGTGTTGTGACAATTCATGCAAAATGATATCGCCCAAATGCTGGGTGAGTGGATGTTCAACATCGAGTTGCTGATTATTTTTTACATTTTTAGACAGTGAGCCTGTAGTTTTTTGACCATTAGTCCATTCTACTTTTTGCATTTCTGTGCGGAAGTAGTTGACCTGTTCTTTACTCAATACATTTGGGATATGGTGAATCACGGCCTAACCCTTTGGAACTGTAATATTTATGTTTTGATCATATACAAAAATAGCCTCTTTGAAGAGGCTATTTGAGTTAATCCCATAGAATCATTATGGGGTTAATCTTTAACTTAATATTTGAAGTTAACAGATAGAACTGCGCTGCGACCTTCTGCTTCAGTGGCATAGTGAGATGCATAGGCTTTAGTGAAATAACGTTTGTCAGAAAGGTTATTTACATTCAACTGTAAATCCACATTTTTGTTAACGGTATAACGCGCCATAGCATCGTAGCGTACATAAGATGGAGCCCATTTGATGTTTGCAACATCACCATAAACTTTGTCTGAATATACTGCACCACCACCCAAAGTTAATTGCGGCAATATCTTATAGGTAGTCCATAATGTTGCTGCTTGTTTAGGTACATTAGGCATTTGGTTGCCATTATAAATGGCATTATCTGTACAAGTTGCTGTTGAACCTGAACCACGGCATGATTTACCATTTTTTGTTAATTCACTATTAAGATAAGTATAACCTGCCGAAATATCCCATTTATCAGTAATTTGACCATTTAATCCTAATTCAACACCATCAACTTTACTTTCACCTACATTCGCATAAGTTGTTGGGTCAAGTTGTACACGAGTATTTTGTTTTTCAGTACGGAAGATCGCTGCTGTTAAATTCAAACGATCATTTAACAAGTCCCACTTAGTACCCAACTCGTAAGTTTGCGCTTCTTCAGGATCGATCATTTGGTTATTAGCATTTATGGTTTCGCTGTTATCTCCCCAACCAGCATTTAAGCCAACAGGACTGGCAGAGGTAGCATAACTTGCATAAATTGAACCATTTTCAACAGGTTTAAAGGTTATACCTGATTGATATGTAAAGAAGTCTGAATCATTGTTAGCTGTATATGCAGCAGCTGAAGATGTAGCACGAAAGTTTTGTTCAGCTTCAAACTTGTCCCAACGCACACCAAGATCAAGTAACCATTGTGGTGTGATTTCAATGCTGTCTAATAAATATACAGAAGTGCTTTCAACCGTGGCATCAAAGTCTTGGCGGGCTTCTAAACGGTCTAAAAATGGTTTTTGAGTTGGATTGTTTAGAGAAGTACACCAATTGCTTGAAAGGTCTTTACAGTCGCTGTAAAACCCCGTTGAGGAAACTTTGCCATCTTTACTGTTAATGATGTTATAACCACCTTTGTCAGTTTCTTGCTTGCTATATTCAGCACCGACATTAAAACTGTGATTAATGGCACCTGTAGCGAATTTACCTGTCAATGCTAATTGATTTGTAAAGGTATCGCTATCTGTGATGGCAGAGTTTTGACGATGCCATACTTTGCCATTGGCTACATTGCCTTTGGAGTCATCAGGGTTTGTCCAAACATAATCATTTTTAGATTTGCTGTACATTGCAGTGTTTGTGAGGGTTAAGTTGTCAGTTAAATCATGTTCTAACTTGATTGTTCCTGCTTGGTTTTCTTGTTTTTGGAAGTCACGATCTTTCCAACCATAATAAACGCCTTGTTTTACTTCCGCAGGTTTACCCTGTGGTTTACTTAAACCAGCATCCCAATATGGAACACCTGAATCTGGAGTGTCATCCGATTTTAAATAGTAATAACTTAAAGTTGCACGAGTAGGGGTGTCTAAGCCAAAAGTAATACTAGGGGCAATACCTGCACGTTTGTATTCAGCACCGTCAGCTTGACCTGCTTTCTCATTCATGTGTCCCATAACGGCAACACGTGCAGCAATCCCATTGCCAAAATCTTTATTGCCATCTAGTGTTACACGTGCATAAGCATCTGTACCGCCAGCAACAGTACCTTCTAAGTGGTCGCCTTTTTTAGCCACTTTAGAAATCATGTTGATGCTACCGCCAACAGTACCTGCACCACCCATAGCAGAAGCAGAACCTTTGGTGACTTCAACTTGTTCTATGGCAAACATTTCACGGTTTTGTGAGGTTGAATTACGAATACCATCTAAATACATTGAGCTTTCAGAGCTATAGCCACGGATAAATGGACGGTCGCCATTTGGGTTGCCGCCTTCACCAGCACCGAGGGTAATACCAGGTACTGTACGTAAAGCATCACTTAAAGTTGTGACTTGCGTGTCTTCAATCAGTTGCTTAGAAATCACTGATACAGATTTTGGTGTATCAAGAAGGGGAGCAACAAATTTAGCATTCGCAGATTTATCAACTTTTAAGCTTGGTGCCTTTTCAGCAACAACTTCTTGGTTAATCGTTGGAAGTTGAGTAACTTGCTCTTGCGCGACTGCATTAACAGCAATAACAGAAAGTGAAGAAGCAATTGCTGAAGAAACAATTTTCTTACGTGTTTTAATGAAGGCCATTTCGAACCCGATTTGGAATAGTGAATTTGTATGCGAATAATAATGATTCTTATTTTTTCTTACATCTTTATGTAATTGTAAATCACGATAAATAATCATATTGTGATAGTAGTATTTAATGTAATGATATAACAAGTATTAATTAAGACTATGTTTTATTTAAATATTGATAAAATATATTGTTTTTTTATGTTTAATTGAGATTATAAATATAGACATGATTGTGAATTAAATAAGCATAAATCGTAATTGTTAATGCAAAAAAAACCTGCCGAAACAGGTTTTTTATTATGCGGTTATTTAGAATTTAAAGGTTGTACTTAATTGTACACGGCGGCCTTCCTGAGTATTGCTATAATGGTTGTAATAGCTATCTGCGACTTTCTCGTAATCGTTAAAGTTTTTATCAAATATATTGTACAGAGCAACACCTATATCCCAGTTTGGCGTTACATTAAAGTTTGAACCGACGTGTAATAATGCATATTCCTTGTAGTCACCTAGGGCGTCATAAACCTGTTGATTCGCTACAGTTAGATTGTCATAGGTTGAGGTGAAACGTGCACGTTCACTTCGATACTCGCCACGCGCCCATAAATTCACAAAGTCAGCAGCTTGCCATTTAAGCGACGCATTGACCATGTGTTCTGGTGTGTCATTAAGTACAGGATTGCCTAAACTGCTATCTTTAATTTCAGTTTCAGTCCAAGTGTAGTTCAGTCCAAATTTCCAATTGTCGGCAAATGCCCAGTTTAAACCAGCTTCAATACCATAAACTTCAGCTTCTTCGGCATTCACAGGACGAGTCACATTCCATGAATCTGGTTTGCCACGGTTATAATCCATCACCCACGGCGTTCCCACCGACGCCATGAATGCTTCACAGTCCGCTTTAGACCAATTAATACCCGAAGTTGTTGTGTTATCAGTATTACAGCTAATTTCTTTATTGCCCGTCATAATTTTATCTTCAATTTGGCTAAAGAAAGCTGTTACGTTGAAGTCAAAATTATTATTGGTAGAAAAGTATGTACCAAACTCAAAGTTCTTGCTGGTTTCAGGTTTTAGATTTGGGTTGCCAAAAGTTGGTGTACGACCCTGACCACTGACATTGACCACACCATCAGTTAAACGTTCTAAACGTGGGGCTTTATAACCTTCACTATATCCGCCTTTGAAGGTCCAGTTTTCATTTGCATTCCATACCAAATATGCACGTGGTGTCCAAAAGTCACCAAACGTATCGTGGTCGTCATAACGAAGACCAAGTGTTAATGCAAGATTGTCGTTCAGCGACCAAGTATCTTCGGCGAATAGACCCAATTGCTCAAAAGAAACTTCTTTTTTTACACGCAAACCATCACTGATACTGGCTTCCCACCATTGACCGCCTAGAGTAATACGGTGGTCTTCAAAATGTTGAGTGGTAAATTTAGTATCAAAAATCGTATCTTCACTTTCTAACACACGAGGAGTGATGGCTGTTGACATTCCTTGTGCACGTGCAGGAATTAAACGTCCAACCGTTTCTGTTTGAGTATTGATAATACTTGACTCAAGTTTGCCAATAGCATTATTCCAAGTATGTGCGAGGATCATTTTCTCACGGTTATATTCTTGAGCATCACCATAACCACCGTTTGCGCCAAGCGTCCCTAATTGACCTTTGCTATTGTCATACCATTGTTCAGTTTTTTCATATTCAACTGAAATATCATGGTCGCTGTGCGGTGTCAGGGTTAAGCGAGCACCGATAGTTTCTAGATCTGATTTAGTTGGGCTATTTCCGCCACTAAGTTCAGCACCAGTATCATCGTCATCACTACGTATTAAATCTGATTGATCACGTTCCGCTTTACGTGCACGGATTTGTAAGCCCAATAAATCTTGAATGATTGGCCCTGTTAAAAATGCATCGACAGCGCGTTGGTTACCAAAGTCTGAGTGATTTGGCAGTACTGTCCCTTCTAACGTGACCGAACCAGTCCATTCAGGTGAAACTTTTTTGGTAATGATATTGACTACACCACCAATTGCATCAGAACCATATAAAGTAGAAGCTGGTCCGCGGATGACTTCGATGCGTTGGATAGCCGAAACAGGGGGGATAAAACTATTATTCGACTCACCAAATCCATTAGGGGCAATGTCACCTGTACTATTTTGTCGGCGGCCATCAATTAAAACCAAGGTATATTCGGCGTCCATACCACGAATACGAATATTTAATCCGCCGGTTTTCCCTGCTGTAGGGCTAATATCGACACCTTCTACATCACTTAATGCATCTGCAACGGATGTAATTCGTTTATTTTTTAAGTCTTCAGCCGTAATCACGGTAATTGAAGCAGGAGCATTCTTGATCTTTTGTTCAAAGCCCGCTGCAGAAACAACAATGGTTTCCATCTGTTGAGCTTGAGATTCAGTCGTTTCAGCATGTGCGAAACTCGTGGTGGTTACAATTGCCCCAAATAAAGCAGCGGAAAGTGGGTTGAGATTAAATTTACTCATAAAAGAATACCAAATATGGACAAGATAAATATATGAAAATAAATTAAAAAAATATCATTAAGAATAATAGTGAGAAAGTTTCTCATTTTCAATAGTGAATTAAAAAATAATCAATATTTCTTCGAAAAAAGCTGAAAAATTCTAAAAATAAGAAGGGCATCCATGCCTGAATTTATAGTGTTATAATCCATTTTTGTATATCTTTAATTGTTGTCATATAATGTGGCACTTTTTTTTAAAACTGTTTTAACTAACAAATTATCGAGGAAGCCATGCAAGTAACTTCTGAAGCGGTTTCGGGCGTTGCCCGTCGTTTAAATGTATCTGTACCGACGAGCCGTATTAACGAGCAGTTTGAAGCTCGCTTGAAACGCACTGCCAAAACTGTGAAGATCAACGGCTTCCGTCCAGGTAAAGTACCTGTAAACGTTGTTCGTCGTGAATACGGTGCTGGTATCTATCAAGAAGTTGTAAACGACATCATTCGTGACACAGTATTCGAAGCGATCCAACAAGAAAAAATCAATGCTGTTGGTATGCCAAACATTGAAAAAACTGAAATGAAAGATGATGCTTTAGTTTATGAAGCAACTGTGGAAGTTTATCCAGAAGTTGAAGTTAAGTTCGAAGGCCTAGAAGTTGAACGTAAAGCAACTTCAGTTGACGACAAAGACGTTGAGAAGATGATTGAAAATCTTCAAAAACAACGCGCTTCATGGGTTGAAACTAAAGGCATGGCTAAAAAAGACATGCAAGTAACTTTCGACTTTGAAGGTACTGTTGATGGCGAGAAGTTTGAAGGCGGCGCTGCTGAAGACTTTAAACTCGTTCTTGGTTCTGGTCGTATGATCCCTGGCTTCGAAGACGGTATCGTTGGTATGAAGAAAGGCGAAGAGAAAGTTATCGATGTAACTTTCCCTGAAGACTACCAAGCTGAAAACCTTGCTGGTAAAGCTGCTCAATTCAAAATCACTGTTAAGCTTGTTGAAAAACAAAAACTTCCAGAAGTTGATGCTGAATTCTTAAAAATCTTCGGTCTAACTGAAGAAGAAGGCGTTGAAAAACTGAAAGCTGACGTGCGTAAAAACATGGAACGTGAAGTGAAAAACGGTCTTCGTAACCAAGTGAAAGGTGCAACTTTTGATGCGCTTGTAGCTGCAAACGAAGTAGAACTTCCAGAAGCAATGGTTGCTCAAGAAATTGACCGTCAACGTCAACAAATGATCCAACAATTCACTCAACAGTTTGGTGCTCAAGGCGCTAAAGCGTTTGATTCAAGCATGCTTCCAGATGACCTATTCAAAGAGCAAGCTGAAAAATCAGTTAAACTTGGCGTATTAGTCAGCAAAGTATTAGCTGATGCTAAAATTGAAGTTGATGCTGCACGTGTTGATGCTTACATCGAAGACATGGCTTCTTCTTACGAAGATCCTAAAGAAGTAATTGAATACTTCAACAACGATAAACAGCAACGTGCTCAAATCGAAGCTGTTATTCTAGAAGACCAAGTTGTAGATCACATCTTAGCTTCTGCTAAAGTAACTGATACAACTGTGAGCTATGAAGACTTATTGAAAGAGCAACAAGCTCGTCAACAAGGCTAATTTCTAGCTTTCAAAAAAAGGCGCATTAAGCGCCTTTTTTTATCGAAATTTGCCCCCAAATAAGTTGTCCTGATTTCACAATGCTTATGAAAAAAATATCTGTTATTTAATTGGGAATCTTTTGCAATTTCGACAAATATCCCTCATATTGTGAATTATGGGTTGAGTCAGAAAAATTTAGGAATAAATAACGTATGTATGTTCCAACAATTGAAAACGCACTAGTGCCAATGGTGGTAGAACAGTCATCTCGTGGCGAGCGTTCTTTTGATATTTATTCACGCCTTTTGCGTGAACGTGTGATTTTTTTAACCGGTGAAGTTGAAGACAACATGGCAAATTTGATTGTTGCCCAAATGTTGTTCTTAGAAGCAGAAAACCCAGATAAAGATATTCATTTATATATCAACTCACCAGGCGGTTCGGTTACTGCAGGTATGGCGATTTACGATACCATGCAATTTATTAAACCTGATGTTGTGACTTACTGCATGGGGCAAGCAGCATCGATGGGTGCATTCCTGCTTAACGCCGGTGCTAAAGGCAAACGTTACTGTCTTGAAAATGCCCGTGTCATGATTCACCAACCACTCGGTGGTTTCCGTGGTCAGGCATCTGACATTGAAATTCATGCACGTGAAATTCTATTCATCAAAGAACGTTTAAATCGTTTAATGGCAGAGCATAGTGGTCAAGACTACGAAACTGTTGCTCGAGATACTGACCGTGACAATTTTATGACAGCGCAAGCTGCGAAAGAATACGGTCTTGTGGACGAAGTTTTATCTAAACGCCCATAAGTTTTAAAGAATTAATTATTGGAGTGAATATGTCCGAACATCCTCAAGGACAAAAGCATTGTTCATTTTGCGGTAAAACGCAGTCTGAAGTCGGGAAACTGATTGCAGGTGAGGACGCGTACATCTGTAATGAGTGTGTGGACGTATGTCTTGACCTAGTTCAGACCAGTCAGCAAGTTGAATCAAATGACTGGGCAACTCGTCCTTTACCAAAACCGCATGAAATCCGTGCTGCGCTTGACCAATATGTGATTGGTCAAGATGTTGCGAAAAAGACCCTCTCTGTTGCGGTATACAACCACTATAAACGCCTAAAAGTTGGCACCAGTGGTAAAAAACCAGAAGACGGTGTAGAGATTTCGAAAAGTAACATCATGTTGGTTGGACCAACAGGTTCAGGTAAAACGCTGCTTGCTCAGACACTTGCGCGTCTTTTAGATGTGCCATTTGCGATGGCAGATGCAACGACTTTAACTGAAGCCGGTTATGTGGGTGAAGACGTTGAGAACATTGTTCAAAAACTCCTTCAAAAAGCCGATTACGATGTAGAAAAAGCGCAAAAGGGCATTATCTATATCGATGAAATCGACAAAATTACCCGTAAGTCTGAAAACCCATCTATTACTCGTGATGTATCGGGTGAAGGTGTTCAGCAAGCGTTATTGAAAATGATCGAAGGTACGGTTGCGTCGATTCCGCCTCAAGGTGGTCGTAAGCATCCGCAGCAAGAATTTATTCAAATTGATACTTCAAATATCCTGTTTATCTGTGGTGGCGCATTCTCTGGTCTAGAGAAAATCGTACAGCAGCGTCAAGAAAAAGGTGGTATCGGCTTTACAGCTGAAGTGCGTAAGAAAGATGAAACTAAAAAATTATCTGACTTATTCCGCCAAGTTGAAGCGACAGATTTGGTTAAATTTGGTCTGATTCCTGAATTTATTGGTCGTTTACCTGTGATTGCTACCTTGGAAGAACTCGACGAAGAAGCATTGATGCAGATTCTGACTGAACCAAAAAATGCATTGACACGTCAGTACCAATATTTATTTGAAATGGAAAATGTTGACCTCGTATTTGAAGACTCAGCATTGCGTGCCGTGGCTAAAAAAGCCCTTGATCGTAATACGGGTGCACGTGGTCTACGTTCGATTTTAGAAAATTCATTGCTTGAAACGATGTATGACCTACCAAGTCGTTCAGATGTGGGTACGGTTGTCGTCAATGAAGCGGTGATTAATGGTGAAGCGGAACCTGAATTTAAATCAGAACGTCAACCAAAGAAAACTGAAGAAGCTGGACCGAAGTCAGATTTAAAAGTTGTGAACTCTAAATCTGCTTAAGCGCTATTCGTCTGAAACGTGTGTAAATCCAAGATTTGCACACGTTTTTTATTTCCAAAAATAAAAGCAGAATGTTAATCTCAGCAGGATGGCGTGGATGCCTGAATGTAAAAAACTGAAAACAAAAGTGTAAAAATAAAAAAAGACGCAGTGAGGGATAATCATGCGTGAAGTTGCAATTCTACTTTTAAGCAGTGTAGCGCTGCTGGGTTGTCATGGAAAATCAGCCGTTGAGCAAACGTCATTGGCTTCAACATTAAAGCCCGTGGATCCCGAAAGTACACCGGGTCATATTGAGCAATATCGCTTAGGTATGTTTACCATTGGTGGTTGGGTCAATCAGAAACAAGGTCGACATTTTCAAGAAGTGAAAGCTCAGCATGATCAAGCAGCGATTGTGTATTTATATCGTCCAGACAGTAAATGGAATCGTCAAGAAATTGTGGCCAGCAGCTTATTTCTGAACAGTGAGCGTATTCCAAGTTTATTGAATAATCATTATTACTGGGTGGAGTTACCTGCGGGGAATTACCGCTTATCATCGAGTCGCCCTTTGGGGGTGAATCATTTTCAAAAACCTAAATATTTAGACTTTGATGTTGAAGCAGGTCAAACTTACTTCATTAAATATGATGAAGAGAATTTATCCAGTAAAAGAACGGTTTCAGGGCCATTGCTGCTCATGCCTGAAAAAATTGGTCGAAATGAAATCGCATTTACAGAGTTGAAATCCAACAGTTTTAACTTTGTGGCAGAAGATCAAAACACTGGAAAAGTGCGGAAAAGTGCGCAGAAGTTGAAAGCACCTCATTATGATCCTGCGGAAGATGTGCAGTTGACCAAGCCTTTTAAACTGTGGAATCCATTAACTTGGTAATGTAATTAGCTCGTGTTTTTGAGTGTGTGAAAATATTAAATAGCGAATGTCATTCGACAAACAGCCTAAATATTGACATTAAAAAAAGCACCCGATGGGGTGCTTTTTTTAGATCTTGAATGTGGCGAAATTAGTTCGCAGCAGCATCAACTACTGGGATTTTACCAATTTTTGCTTGCCAGATTTTTGGTGCAGTTGCGTGAACAGAAGTACCATTTACGTCAACAGCTACAGATACAGGCATGTCTTTTACAACAAATTTGTAGATCGCTTCCATACCTAAGTCAGCGAAAGCAACCACTTCAGCTTCACGAATCGCTTTCGATACTAAGTACGCAGCACCACCGACAGCCATGAGGTAAGTTGCTTTGTTGTCTTTGATTGCTTCAACAGCAGCAGGGCCGCGATCCGCTTTACCAATCATACCGAACATGCCAGTTGCTTCAAGCACTTGACGTGTGAACTTATCCATACGAGTTGCAGTTGTTGGGCCAGCAGGACCAACGACTTCGTCACCGACTGGATCAACAGGACCAACGTAGTAAATAAATTTACCTTTTAGGTCAACTGGAAGTTCTTCACCTTTGTTTAACATGTCAACCATACGTTTGTGCGCAGCGTCACGACCTGTATAGATTGTACCGTTAAGAAGTAGTGTGTCACCTGGTTGCCAAGAGTTCATTTCTTCTTGAGTGATGTTATCTAAGTCAACACGTTTAGACGTTGATGAATCCCAAGTTACTGCAGGATAGTCTTCAAGGCTAGGCGCTTGAATATGCGCTACACCTGAACCGTCTAATTGGAAATGCGCATGACGAGTTGCAGCACAGTTTGGAATCATACCTACTGGTTTACCCGCAGCGTGACATGGGTAGTCTTTGATTTTGATATCAAGAACAGTCGTTAAACCGCCAAGACCTTGAGCACCAATACCTAAAGCATTTACTTTTTCGAAGATTTCGATACGAAGTTCTTCGATTTGGTTTTGTGGGCCACGACGAAGTAATTCGTCCATGTTGATTTCTTCCATCAATGCTTCTTTTGCAAGCATCATGGCTTTTTCAGCAGTACCACCAATACCGATACCGAGCATACCAGGAGGACACCAACCTGCACCCATTGTTGGAACAGTTTTAAGTACCCAATCTACGATAGAGTCAGAAGGGTTAAGCATTGCAAGTTTAGATTTGTTTTCTGAACCGCCACCCTTAGCAGCAACAGTAATATCAACTTTATTACCCGGAACGAGTTTGTAGTGAATTACAGCAGGGGTGTTGTCTTTGGTATTTTTACGACCAAAAGCAGGATCAGCTAATACTGATGCACGAAGAATGTTTGAGTTTTCAAGATAACCTTGACGTACACCTTCGTTGATTGCATCGTCTAGGCTCATGGTTAAATCAAATTTAACGTCTAAGCCCACTTCAAGAAATACGTTCACAATACCCGTATCTTGACAGATAGGACGATGGCCTTCTGCACACATACGAGAGTTAATTAAAATTTGTGCAATCGCGTCTTTTGCGGCTTTGTTTTCTTCACGGTCATACGCACGGCTCATCGCTTGGATGAAGTCCTGTGGGTGATAGTAAGAAATGAACTGAAGCGCATCTTTTACCGATGTGATCAAGTCATCTTGCTTGATAATAGTTGTCATACAAATATCTCTTGAGCGGGCTGATAGCTAGCGGGCTAAATTATAAGACAAAAACACAGTTGTGTGGGTATTTCGCTTAATCTTTGGCCGAAAGTTTAATAGGGTTTAACAGTGCCATGTCTCGCTGTCATAAATGGCCTGAAAATGACGTTTTCACTGTCATATTTCATGAAATATTTGTCACAAAACTAGAAAGGGAGATATGTTTTTATTTTTAAATTGTTGAAAATAAAAGATATTTATTATTTTTGAATATTTCATATTTGTCATATAACTGTCATAAAACTTTTACATAATGACGTCATTAAAGTTAGAGTGTGAAATATATGGTTACTCCAGTGTTGTCAGTTATTGGTTTTTCTCTGTTTATCGCAGCAACTTGGTTCTACGGTCAACAAGAAGATCAAGCCTAAAGCTTTATCTTCTTTTTTTTGCTTTAAATTTGATAAAAATAATATTCTTCTTCAAATCTTCAAATCTTCAAATCTTCAAATCTTCAAATCTTCAAATCTTCAAATCTTCAAATCTTCAAATCTTCAAATCTTCAAATCTTCAAATCT
>NZ_JBLIYY010000007.1:0-215961 GCF_057480965.1 Acinetobacter sp. P37
GATGTATTTCATCCGCAGATTATGCATGAATATTTAAAATTCTTCGGTACAAATAATCAGCAAGAGACTGTTCGTTTTTTGATTTATGAAAGAGGCTTAATATAAGCAATATATAAACAACCCAGTATTTTGATGCCATCGAGCCAATGCGCATTCACATTTAAAATGCCTTTTAAAATACACACTGAAAGCACAATCAAAATCAGTGA
Organism: Acinetobacter sp. P37; assembly: GCF_057480965.1. Lineage (NCBI taxonomy): Bacteria > Pseudomonadati > Pseudomonadota > Gammaproteobacteria > Moraxellales > Moraxellaceae > Acinetobacter > Acinetobacter sp. P37. The sequence goes on from NZ_JBLIYY010000007.1 coordinate 210, forward strand.
CGCAAAATTTGTCCCCACAATGGTTTGAAATGCCTTTTTATATCCGCCTTGTAAACCTGAACTTGCGACCAACAGCATGACAGGTCCAGGCGTTGCAATCATTACGATGACTGCCACACAATATAAAAAGTACTCCGAATAATTCACGCTGAGATTCCTTTACTTATTTTTTTACATCACGATAAATTTCATAAATAAAAAAAGAGGACTTAGTCCTCTTCATCCATGTTTTGCAATAAATGCAAGCGAATGGCATCTGCTCTTAAAAATGCCAAATCATAGCTGGCTGTGGCGAGTGCTAAAACACGACGCTCAAATTCATCCCACAACGGTCGCACCTGTTTGTAATGTATCCCGAGTCCACTTTCATCTGTGAAATGACGGTTTTTTTCGCAGAGCTTGAGTGCGTGATACAGTTTGCGGCCTTTGCTTGCATCTGGACGTAAGCGAACTCGCTTAGACAAGACAAAGCCTTCGACATGGATGATATCTGCTTGCGGCAACATCGGTATTAAAATTTGATCTAATTGTGCATCTAAACGACACCAAATGGCCGTGTGTTGCTCTGCTGTATAGGTATTCCATTTTATGACTTCATGGTTAAAGCGGCGGCAACCACGACAGACTGAATCACCAAATACCGTAGAACAACGCCCTGCACATGGGGTTAACGAGGCAATTCGACGATCAGTACTCAAAACCGGCTCCATTCAATCAATATTTATGGGATAAAAACAACTCGGCATGACTATACACGCTAAAACTACTGAAATGAAGCTATGATCAAATGTGTGGTTAAAAGCCATCGCTTTACTCGCTTATTCATCCAAATCACGGTAGAATGTGCGCCTTAATTTTTATCCTGTTTATTCATTTGGAGTACTCCATGAACGCTACTGTAGAACAGCTTGCACCTGTAGAACAGCAAGCGACCTCTGGTTGGGTTGTTGCCGCACTTTATCAATTCAAAGAAGTTCAAGATCCTGCCGATCTTCAACAACGTCTTTTAGATTTGGTAAAAACCATCAACCTTTGCGGTACTCTAATTGTGGCAGGTGAAGGTATTAACGGTACTGTTGCCGGTGACCGTAAATCTGTAGATATCATCCATCAATTCCTTCTCAATGAAGGCTTTAATGCGATGGAATACAAAGAATCACATAGTACGGACAAACCATTCCGTAAAATGAAGATCAAACTGAAAAAAGAAATCGTGACTTTAGGTGTGGAAGTGAAACCACGTGATTTAGTCGGTCACTATCTTGATCCTAAAGAATGGAATGAACTAATTACACGTGATGACGTAATCCTAATTGATACACGTAACGACTATGAGTACAAAGCAGGTACATTTAAGGGTGCGATTGACCCGAAAACTGAGACTTTCCGTGAATTCCCTGAATACGTGAAAAAAGAGCTTGAGCAGCATAAAGATAAGAAAATTGCCATGTTCTGTACAGGCGGTATTCGCTGTGAAAAATCAACCTCACTTTTACTTCAAGAAGGCTTTAATGAGGTTTATCACCTTAAAGGCGGTATCTTAAAATATTTAGAAGAAACCCCTGTTGAAGAAAGCATGTGGGAAGGTGAATGTTTCGTATTTGACGGTCGTACTGCTGTCACTCACGGTATGGAAGAAGGCGAAAATATCAAATGTCACGCATGCGGTTGGCCACTGGCTCCTGCTGAAGTTGAACTTCCGAGCTACGAACACGGCGTATCATGCAAATACTGTATCGACAAAACTACTGAACAGCAAAAAGCAGGCTTCCGTATGCGTCAATCACAAATTGTGGCAGCAAAACGTAAGCGTCTCTAAGGAAAATTTGTTGTAACGATATATAAATAAAAGCCCTATTTTTAGGGCTTTTTTTACGGATTCTCAACAGTGACTTAATTTTTTTGACAAAATAACTATATCTGGTTATTTACGAGAATCAGTTCGCGCATTTATGCTTATTCTGATCAATTGATCCGAGAAAATCATTATAGATAATTGAAAAGGAAAGCATTATGCCAAAATTAATCAACTCTCCAATTGCAACCTCAAGGCGCCTTGCTTTACCCGCTCCCCGTGTAAAAGAAAGTGTAGGAGAATTAAAACACCTCCTTAACCAACAGTCGCATATTTTGATAGTCAGTATTGCTACATGCATTGGTGCAATTTTTGCCTTATTTATTGCTTATACATTGCACTTACAACCCACTATGCTCAACATTCTTGGACTGTGTGTGATTCCATTTGCTTTATCTCTAAGCTTACGCCAAGTCTATATTCACACACTGTTAAATATGGAACATGATGATTAATTTACGCACCTTACAACGTCACTTATTGCAACCTAGTCCTACGCTGTTCAGTATATAAAACGATTTTTAAAGCTGCTAAAGCTCCGAAATCTAAATAAAATCCAAACTGAACAGCGTACACTCAGTACTTTAAAAACTATGATCTAAGCCTTTCAATTATTCAGCCTTATATCATTCAGCATATCTTAAGGCCATCACGTATTCATACTTTTCCTTCTAATTCAGCCTACGTGCTACCTAATACAAGGTGAACTCAATATTTGTTGTTTTTGCTTAGGTGGTTTCAGGAATATTTAAAACGGAACTTTACCCACTGCGCTTTTCAACATAGGATAAATACACCTTTTCTCTGCCTTAGCTACCATGACTTTAACTGAATGGATCATTTCAATCATGGAACAATTGGGTTATCTCGGTATTGCCCTACTCATGTTTCTTGACAATGTCTTCCCCCCAATCCCCTCTGAAATCATTATGCCCTCGGCTGGCTATTCTGCCTCCCAAGGTCAACTACTGCTCATTGGTGTCATTATTTCAGGTTGTGTCGGTTCTTTACTGGCGGCTGCATTGCTATATTGGATTGGTTATAAATTTAAGCATGAATCCATCTTTCACTTCGTCGATCGCTATGGAAAGTATTTATTTATCAAGTCGGCAGATGTAAAAAAATCTCTAGCATGGTTTGAGCAATACGGTCACCGCATTGTATTTTTCGGACGAATGATTCCAGCTGTGCGTTCTCTCATTAGTATTCCTGCTGGAATGAGCCGCATGCCATTTTGGAAGTTTATGTTTTATAGTGGTTTAGGTACGATTATTTGGACCACTTTTTTAGCTTGTATGGGTTTTTATTTAGGTGAAAATCAGCAGTTAATGCAGCAAATATTTAGTAAAGTTGGCCATGTGATTATTCTGATCACAGTCATCATTATTGCTTGGATTTTGTACCGTCGACATCAACGTCGACCTCGTTAATTTTTTGTTTTTGGGGCTTAAATGAAACACTATCTCCTACACTTTGCTGCTGTTTATAGCATCGCCTTGGTGCTTTTGATTACCGTATTAATTTTTGGATTAAATCTTGGTGGTATTACATTAATTCCTACATTGGTGGCATGTGCATTAATCAGCGTTGGGCATTTTGTAAAGAAAGAACAACGTGTGCCTAGCAACCATGAAAAGATCCAACTGGTTTGGGGCTCCAGTGCCGTTGCAATCATCATTGGTAGCTTTTTTGTGCTGTTCTTGGTGCTGATGAATCCCAATGCCGAAAGCATTATGAAGTCTGTGGATAATGCAGGCATTGGGCTAACTGCTGTGGTTATGCTTTGTTTGGTCGCCATTCATGGCACAATATTTCATATTGCCTATGGTTGGTATGCAGACTACTGCGCTAAAAAATTATAAATTTTTTCAATGTATTGCGTTAAAATTTAAATCATCACCACTTCAATGAAAGTTAAAATTCAGTGAAGACACTTCAGGTAAGTTATACTCGCACTTTATATAATGAAAACATGAACATTAAATAATGAAAAAATACATCATCACATTTAGCATTGCTTATGCACTCGCCATGGTTGCTGTCGCAGCCATCGAATCTTTCTTTGATTTACCTGGTGGTTCATCTATTACCTGTCTCATCGTGGGCGGTCTTGCTGCAGCATCTAGCTTTGTTAAAGACCATCAGCGAGTGCCAAATAAGTTAGAAAAGCGAACTTTGATTTGGAGCTGTATTTTAGCTTCCGTACTGATTAGTGTCGTCGCGACTGTCATTTGTCTCTTGATCTTCCCTGAAACCCAAGCCTTTATTCAAATGGCGCTAACGCAATTACCCGCTTGGGTCTGGCTGCTTGCTATCAGCTTTACCTTATTCATCCATTATCTCATGTTGGCTTTATCTTTTGGATGGATGGCAAAGAGCTTCTTAAAAGCCAAACGTAGTTAAGCCTTTAGACTAATTTTGAATTGAAAAGGTATAGCGCTAAAAAAGCACCCCAAGGTGCTTTTTTTAAATTTCGTCGAAATTAATTTGGTGTGTGATACATCAAATATAATTCGTTCAAATTGGTTGGGATTTCTTCTGCAAGTTCATCCATCAACTGACCATTACGACGGAAAGATTCCATTTGTGGATCTTCTTCATCAATGCCGCTGAACACCATGATTGGCAAAGTTAAATCTACCAATTGTTCTTCAAACTCGTCGGTGAACCATGCATCTTCGTTTAGGAACATGGCATCAACGAAGCCAACACTCCAGTCACCAAGACTTGATTCAACATCGGCTTCTTCAATTTCAAATGGAAATTCAATACCATCTTCATTGGCAAGATTCTGACGAATCGATTCGAGCCATGCTTTTACTTGTGCAATAATTTCAGCAGGTACTTTTTTCTGATTGTTATCAAAAAGTTCGTCTAGCCATTTATCAAAAGCTGGGCCTACTGCAATTGCACATAAAAAACCATGAGTCGCTGCAAAATCTAGACCATGCTCGTTGTCATCGCCGTCTAAATAGTCACTCAAAAGGTCTAAATCTAAAGCACTCATTTCAAATCCAGAGTTAGAAACTTAATGCGTAAGCATAGCATTTTCAAGCGCTATGCTAAATCGCTATTTAGTCTTCTTCGTCATCAAAATCATCGTCATCGTCGATGTCGTAATCAAAATCTTTAAGCTCACGTTCAAGACGGCGCTGAGCCAGAAGGTCATCAATAAGTCGGCGCTTTTCTAACGATTCTTTCGCGCTAGTTTTTGCACTGGCCTCATCGAAATTCACATCATCATCACCGTAGTTATCATCTAGTTCAAAATCTGTAGAAGACACCAAAACTACCTCATAATGAAAAAAATTGAAGGGGTCTAGCCGCTATTTATATGGGATATAAAATATTGTCAAGTTTTATTTGTTTTTTTAACAACTAAACTTTAAAAATAGGTCTTTTTTTCTTACCAAAACCTGTGGCATGATATAATCCACCCTGCGTCCTTCATTTTTATGACAGTCAAAGATGACTCGTAAAATAATCGATGCATGGGATGAACTTGAAAACAACAATTTCAGCCCCACCTAAATTACTGAATTTAAATTTTTAATATCTCATTGGACAGCTTGATGCTGTACCGTCCTAATGGGATAAGCCAGCTATTAACAAGATTTAATGAGACGATCGTGCTAAAATGCACGGTTTTTTACTGCCACAGATTCAACGAAGAGTAAGCAAAGATGAGCGATATGACTTCCCCTACTTCTCAAGTAGCGGCTCTGATTAGCCGAGGCAAAGAGCAAGGTTACCTAACTTTCGCCGAGGTTAACGATCATCTCCCGGACTCAATCACTGAAAGTGAACAGATTGAAGACATCATTCAGATGTTGAATGACGTGGGTATTCCGGTACATGATCGTGCACCAGAAACTGACGATACAATGTTTGAAGGTGGCAGCGAAGCGACTGACGAAGTTGCTGAAGAAGAAGCCGCTGCTGTACTTGCATCTGTTGAAAATGAACCCGGTCGTACCACTGACCCTGTGCGTATGTATATGCGCGAAATGGGTACAGTTGAGCTTTTGACACGTGAAGGCGAAATTAGCATTGCAAAACGTATCGAAGAAGGTATTCGTGACGTTTTACATTCTATTGCTTATTGGCCAAATGCAGTCGAAGTTGTATTGCAAGAATATAAAGATTATGAAGCGGGTGAACGCCGTTTAGCTGATATTCTTTCTGGTTATTTAGATCCAGAATCTGACGAAGCCATCCCAGAAGTGATCGATGAAGATGATTCTGAGATCGATGAAGATGAAGCGTCAACCAACAAGCCAACTAAAGATGTCAAACTTGATGATGACGATGAAGAAGAAGAGTCTGAAGGTGATGATGATTCTGAAGGCGAATCTGGTCCAGATCCTGAAATTGCTAAAGCACGTTTCACTGAGCTTGAACAAGCATGGTTAGTCACTAAAGCTGCAATTGAAAAACATGGTCGTAACAGTAAAGAAGCTGCTGCTGCACTTGAAGCACTTGCAACTGTGTTTATGATGTTCAAATTCACACCACGTTTATTCGACATCATCTCTGATTTGATTCGTAATACCCATGACCAAATCCGTACTTCTGAACGTGAAGTTATGCGCTATGCAGTACGTCGTGGTCGTATGGACCGTACTCAATTCCGTACGTCTTTCCCAGGTCAAGAATCTAACTTTGCTTGGTTAGATGAACAAATTGCTAAAGCACCTGCAGAAATGAAAGGCTATCTTGAAAAAGTCCGCCCTGACGTTCTGGCATTCCAACAAAAAATCGCTGACATCGAGAAAGAACTTGGTTTAGATGTTAAAGGCATCAAAGACATTTCTAAACGTATGTCGATTGGTGAAGCGAAAGCTCGCCGTGCGAAAAAGGAAATGGTTGAAGCTAACTTACGTTTGGTAATTTCGATTGCGAAAAAATACACCAACCGTGGTTTGCAATTCCTCGACTTGATCCAAGAAGGTAACATCGGCTTGATGAAAGCGGTGGATAAATTCGAATATCGTCGTGGTTATAAGTTCTCGACTTATGCAACATGGTGGATTCGTCAGGCGATTACGCGTTCGATTGCCGACCAAGCACGTACCATTCGTATTCCAGTACACATGATCGAAACCATTAACAAGATCAACCGTGTATCTCGCCAACTTCTTCAAGAAATGGGTCGTGAACCTACACCAGAAGAATTAGGTGAACGTCTAGAAATGGACGAAGTGAAAGTTCGTAAAGTGCTTAAAATCGCGAAAGAACCAATTTCAATGGAAACACCAATTGGTGATGATGAAGATTCGCATCTTGGTGACTTCATTGAAGACGGTAATATCACCTCTCCTATTGACGCTGCAACGTCAGAAGGCTTAAAAGAAGCAACACGTGAAGTTCTTGAAAACTTGACTGAACGTGAAGCGAAAGTCTTGAAAATGCGTTTTGGTATCGATATGCCAACCGACCATACCTTGGAAGAAGTGGGCAAACAGTTTGACGTAACACGTGAACGTATTCGTCAGATTGAAGCGAAAGCATTACGTAAACTTCGCCATCCATCACGTTCAGAGCATTTGCGTTCATTCCTTGAGAATGATTAACCTATAACTAGGACAATGCAGGCTTGAATATGGGGTTTTCCGCCCCATATTATGAGCATGTAGCAAATGATTCCAAATACCTGCTCATTGCAGGTATTTTTAAATAATGAGGTGTCCCATGACTGATATGACTAATCGCGCTCCTTCACGTGAATTGCAAGAGCATCTTTGGGTCTTCCCTATGGACTACCCTATTAAATTGATTGGTAATGCAGGTGAAGAACTTCGCCTTGCAGTGAATGAAATTTTTGTTAAACATTTTCCTGATTTTGATGGCAGTAAAATGACTGTGACTCCATCTCGTACAGGTAAATATCATTCAATTACTGCTCAATTACGTTTCGAAGAGTTAGAACAAGTACATGCGGTCTATGCGGATTTAGCAGCTTGTAAACACATTCGTACCGCGCTGTAATTCTGTTGATTTAAATAAAAAAGCACGCTTTAGGGCGTGTTTTTTTATGTCTAAGTATAATAGTAATACCCTCAAGTAATTCAGTATTTAACCCCCCTTTTGTACGTCTAATTCATTATAATCCATACATGACTTTGATAGAAAAGGACACGAAATACGTGACTGAAACTGTTCAAAAACCCGAATTAATCATTCGTCAATATAACCAACTTACCCCTTATGCAGACCGCTTTTTAGAGATGAAAACTCTCACTGAACAGCGAGATGAAAACTCACCTGATGAGCTGTGGATATTGCAACATCCCGATGTATTAACTCAGGGGCAAGCTGGCAAACCTGAACATATTTTGGTGCAAAGTAACATCCCTGTGATACAAACAGACCGTGGTGGACAAGTCACTTGGCATGGACCGGGTCAGTTGGTCGCTTATTTCATGTTTGACTTAAATCGCTTAGGTTGGAACGTGCGTACGCTGGTTTCCTATGCAGAAAACTTGATGATCGAACTGCTGAAAAAGTACGGCATCGACGCTTATGCCAAGCCTGATGCACCCGGTGTTTATGTTGCAGAACGCAAAATTGGTTCTCTCGGTTTTAAAATTCGTAAAGGCCGCAGTTATCACGGTTTGGCACTGAATATCGATTGTGATCTATTTGGTTTTCATACCATTAATCCATGTGGCTATGCTGGATTAGAAATGGTTCGTATACAAGATTTGGTGCAAGATTACCCTAAATTTGAAAACTTATGCGTCGATATCATTGATACTTTGAAAAACAGTGGTTACTTTAAAGACGTAACAGTCAAACAACTATAAAAGACTTTGCTTTCTCAAATAAAATAATTTAGAGTAAAAGCTCTAAATTAATAATTATAGATAAGGGATGTACACGTGATTGCAACTAAATCCGTTAAACCCGCGCTCCAGCAGGCCTATGTCAAACTCATGATGGATGTGATTGGCAGAGGTCTGGTCATGGCGAGCCAGGTCGATGAAGAAATTAAACAAGAAGTTGCTAAATTTCCAGTTAATTTTATTTTATCTATGAATGTTTTTCCTAATGGTGCTGCATTTGTCGCGCAAGTCACGGAAGACCATCAACTCAAACTCCTCACACCCGGCACTCAAAAGCCTGACTTAACCATTACGTTTAAGCATTTGAATCATGCCTTTTTGGTCTTCTCATTTCAAGAAAGTACCGCACAAGCCTTTGCCAATGACCGCATGATCGCCGATGGTGATTTGTCTTATGCCATCCGACTGGTGCGTTGTCTCAACAAAATGGAAGCGTTAATTTTACCTAAATTGGTGGCTGAATTGGCTGTCAAAGAATATCCAACACATTTAAGCCTAAAAGAAAAACTGAGCGGTGCTGCAAATATTTATTTAAAAGTAGCCCAGTCTTATTTAAAACGGAGCGCATAACACATGGCTAAACCATATTACGAATTTTTCTGTCCTGTAAAAGTGATTGCTGGCCATGCTGCTTTAGAACACATTCCATTCGAACTGTCTACTTTAGGTGCTAAACGCCCCATGATCATTACTGACAAAGGCGTTCGCAGTAATCAATTACTTGCACCGATTGAAGCGGCATTTGAAAGTACCGAGACGGTGATTGGCTATATTTTTGATGATGTTCCGCCAGACTCAAGTCTAGAAACCGTACGTAAAGCGGCTCAACTTTACCGCGACAACCAATGTGATGCCATTATTGCCGTCGGTGGCGGTTCAGTGATTGATACCTCTAAAGCAACCAACATCTTGGTATCTGAAGGTGGTGATGACTTACTGAAATACTCAGGTGCGCACAACTTACCTAAACCTTTAAAACCATTTTTTGTGATTCCAACAACCTCAGGGACAGGTTCAGAAGTGACTATGGTCGCTGTGGTTTCTGACCCTGAAAAGAATGTTAAAATGGCTTTTGCATCGAATTATTTGATGCCACATGCAGCAATTCTTGACCCACGTATGACGCAAACTTTGCCGCCTCATCTTACAGCAATGACAGCGATGGATGCGATGACGCATGCCATTGAAGCCTATACGTGCATGGCGGCGAACCCGATTTCAGATGCCTATGCAACTGCCGCAATCAAGAAAATTAGCAATAGCTTATTTGGTGTATTAGATAATACCAGCGATGCACATGGGCGCTTAGAACTTGCACAAGCCTCTACGATGGCAGGAATTGCATTTTCGAACTCAATGGTCGGTTTAGTGCATTCATTAGGTCATGCGCTGGGTGCAGTCGCTCACCTGCCCCATGGATTATGCATGAATTTATTCTTGCCGTATGTGTTGGAATACAACAAAGAAGTGAATGGCGATAAGATTGCTGAATTGCTATTACCACTGGCTGGTCCTGATATTTATGCACAAACACCGGCCAACCTCCGCGCTGAAAAAGCCATTTCAACGCTTTTAGCCATGCGTGACCGCTTGTTTAGTTTGACCAAATTACCACGTACTTTGAGTGAAACAGGTAAAGTGACTGAAGCTCAATTAGATGAAGTGGCAGAGAAAGCACTGAATGATGGATCTATTATTTATAATCCTAAAGAAGCCAGCTTAGAAGACCTCAAAACTATTCTAAAAAAAGCTTGGTAATTGCTGAAAAATAAGCGAATATAGCGAAAAATTAAGCCTGATGTTTTTTTAAACATCAGGCTTTTCACTTGCAGAACGCAATATCAGTTATTTTTTAATCAAACTGGCATAATTTCTGCTAAAAATAATTTCAAAGTTACTGACAAAATGTACCAATTTGGAGTAGATTGGCGCACTTTTGTTTTAAAACGTAGGGGGGATCGTTCGTCTCAAACGATCCTTAGAATATGACTGATCCTTGATCAACGATAAGAGGATAACGCCGTTGACAAATATCTCTGGGACTCAATCGGCAGCTAAACTGCAAAAAACGCTTGGACTCTGGCACATTATTATTATTGGTTTGGCTTACATCCAACCAATGACTCTATTTGATACTTTTGGTTTAGTATCTGAAGAAAGTCATAGACACGTGCCGACTTCTTACATTATTGCCCTTATTGCAATTCTGTTTACCTCGATTAGTTATGGTCATATGATCCGTCGCTACCCTTCTTCGGGTTCTGCGTATACCTATGCCCAAAAATCTATTCACCCGAACGTTGGTTTCATGGTGGGTTGGTCTTCTTGGTTAGACTACCTATTATCTCCAATGGTGAATATTATTCTTGCAGTGATTTACCTTGAAGCACTATTTCCAACAGTAAACCACTGGGTATGGGTCATTGTGCTAACGGCATTCATGACTGGAATTAACTTACGCGGCGCGCGTTTTGTTGCTAACTTCAACAGCCTGATTGTACTTGTGCAGTTATTAGTAATTGGTATTTTCACGTGGATGGTCTACAGCAAGCTTCAAATGGGCTTCAATGCTGATGGCCCGATTTCTGCTGCAGAACGCTACCAATTATGGAGCCTTGAGCCATTCTGGAATGAGCTGACGTCTGTGGGTGCGCTGATTACAGGTGCAACATTACTGTGCTTCTCGTTCACTGGTTTTGACTCATTAAGTTCATTGGCAGAAGAAACCAAAGATACTGAGAAAACACTGCCGAAAGCGATTTTCTTAACTGCTTTAATCGCAGGGATTATCTTCATTATTAGTACCTACTTCATGCAGCTGTTCTTCCCTGCTGAGCCGGGTAACTATTTCAAGAATATTGCTGAAACACAGCCAGAGATACTCTTGCTCGTCGGCGGCTCACTGTTCCAATCCTATGTGTTAACTTTTGCGATTGTGACAGTAATGGCATCAGGTATTTCTGCACATGCTGGCGTATCACGTCTGATGTATGTAATGGGTCGTGATGGCGTCATTAACAAAAAGATTTTTGGTCATATTAGTCCAAAAAACTTCACACCATCGTACAACATCATGATCGTAGGTGCGGTTGCATTAACTGCGGGCTTTATGAATCTTGATATTGTCATTTCGATGATTAGTTTTGGTGCATTGACAGCCTTTACTTTCGTGAACTTATCTGTGATTTCACGTTATGCGCTACGTGATGGCCGCACAAAAACAGCCAAAGATATTTTTAGCTTTGTCGTTATTCCAATGCTTGGCTTTATCAGTATCTTTGCAATGTGGTTGGAAATTGAAGAAACTGCATTGAAATATGGTTTGTGGTGGGCAATGTTTGGTATTTTATACCTTGGTTATAAAACCAAAGGTTTTAAACACCCTGCCCCGCAACATAACGAATTTGATGATAAATTCTAAGCAAGTTTATCTCTAAACAAAAAAGGCGCTTAAAGCGCCTTTTTTGTTTTAAATATACCAATTAAGGTTGTATGGATTTTCTAGATTGCTGAAATTGAATTGAAATTTCTTCACACTTGTCTGGTGTATTGCCTTTTAATTCAACCGATGCTCCATCACCGTGTGACCATATACCATCTTCAACAGTCTCTAAATTTACAGCTGCTTCAAATATATGCTGTTGTTGTGGATAGAGTTTGATATCTATAGGTGTATCACATACTTGTTTTGGAAAATATGGTCTAACCTGCTCGAATAATTGCATGGTTAATGGCATATCACATTGCAAATGAATGGTGACTGGTACGCTATTGGTATTTTTTAAGATCAATTGAACATTTTGCGAATTAAGATCCGCTTGGGCAGCAGGTATTTCTACATACGTTTTTGTGTCAATCGACTGACGATCAAATGGATTGAGGAAGGCTAATTTACGTTCCACGCCATAACAAGAATCCTGCACGGAAGCTGAAAACTCTAAATATCGTGTCCCCAAGATAATTGTTCCGCGGCCATCCCCTGCATGACCGATATCAATGATTGGATCACCTGTACCTTCAATTGTAACCCCACCACTTCGAAAAAACTCTATGTCACAACCCGCTAAAACGCTGATCAAGCCACAAAGGGTTAAAGTTTTAAAGTTTAATTTTCGTATCATGTTGATAAACTCCAAAGCGAAATACACGATTTGCTTCAGGATTTCCCTCATCCATTTCGCAACGCTCCGCGGCAAGTTTTAAAAGTTGTAGTGAGTATTTTTGCCAAAGCTCTAAACTCATTTCATGTAATTTATTAATCGAGTCTTCTGTTAATTCGTCAGCACAAATGGCTTGTTCTAAGTATGGCATTTCATCAGGATTCAATAAATTATGCAAACCTGCTTCTAAATGCGCTTGAACGTTTCGCGTTAAAATTTTGCGTGCTTCTAATTGTGAAGGATCTGGAATAAAACGACGCTGTTGTAAATACACCTGCCCATCTTTTTCAGTGGCAATTTCCAAACGAACAAGTTCATTGAGTACCGAACGCGGATGACGTTCTGTTGAAATTCTTTTCACCAGCATTTCAAAGCTATTTTCTGACTCACTGCTGAAGGGCAATGAATCCCCCCAACCTTCTGCTAACCATAAACCAATCACACGTGATGGCACACTAATCGGCTCTGAAACAGTCGCTTCGGTCAAATCCTTACCTTCAGAAATCACTTCTTTATAAGCTGTCACGTCTTTACGGTGTAGGCCTGAAAGTAAACTGATCGCAGAAATCGTGGGTTTTTGATCGATACGCTCTAACTCACGTACAGCTTGTTGAAAAAATATAGGCTTCAATGCAGCAGTAAACTCAGTATATCCAACACCTGATCGTATCAACCATTGGCTCAACTCATTCATCAGCACCAATACTTGCTGTAAATTTTGATCTGCCTCATTGGTGAGAAGTTTGCTCATTGAATTGCCATGAAAATTAGACTGCATAAGTGAAATTTTCGCATTATTTAATCTACTTCACAATTTTTATCTGATGAGATCTTGAGGATATTCAGTAAAAAAATGATTATTTACATTAAAATGCGTAAATGACACGCTGATCGATATATCCAAACTTTCAACGCTATGCCACCAGCCAATTGGGATAAATAAGGTTTCTCCTGGATTCAATGTACACTCAATAGGTCTGACCTTTTTCAACGATGGATATTGAGAAAAATTAGCCTTTTTTAAATCTGTAACTTCACTAAATACCCACTGATCGTTATACATATACGGCATTTGCCATGCAGGAATCAAAGTCACTTTCTTACGTCCATAGATTTGTGCCAACATGTTATTGGTTAAGTCATAATGCAGTGGTGTAAATGTGCCTGCAGGGCCAAACCATAAAAAATGTCGATTTTTGATCTCTTTTTGACAATAAGCTTTGGCGAAGTCACCTAAATCATCACTAATCTTTTGCATGAATTGCTTATTTTGAGCGGCGTTATTCGCAGTTAAATAAATGTCATTGCTGTGCTTAGTGGCTTTAATTTGTGCGACAAAATCTTGCATCAAAATAATACGTTTCAGTTGTACCGATTTTTTTTCAAAATCTTGATGCTGCTCACGATGCATCTGGACTTCAACCAACTCATTTTCAAAATGCTCTTCAAAATAATCAGGACTCCATTTATGCAATGCAGGCCAGTGTTGTATCCCACCTTTTAAAATGACCGGTCGCATCTGGCTATAATACCGCTCTATAAATGTTTCAAAATCAGGTGTTTCTATGCAATCGATTGTGGATGGAATATGGTCGTTCAATTGATTCAATTGACCCATCACCTGTAATAGCCAACGCTGTTTATTCTGCTGTTGCTGTACTTGCTTCAGTTTTTTAAAAATTACGTTATTGTTTACACGCTTTAAAAACTGAATGATCAAATGATTTGAAATATTTTTTTGCTTAGTTTTTTCTAAAATTTCATCTGTCTCTAAGCCCTCAAGACTGTATTCCAAAAGTTCATTTTGCAGCTGTTCTGAAAGTTGGTCTGCATCAGAAAATAAGTATTGATCCGCCCTTGGGCTTAATCCATGTGATTGTAAAATTAGACTTATTTTCTGTACATCGCAACCATTTTCAATATTTTCATTCAACCAATTTTGCCATTCCGTCGGTAAGGACTGATACCAATTTTTACTTTGCTTTAAATGTTCACTCTGGCTTTCTACATTCATTTTCACCACTCCACCCTCTTTACAAGTGAAGTATAAATGATCTATTTTAAAAATGCTAAATTTTCGCATTTTATAATTATTTAAACACCGCGAATGTTATGAATCCGACAAAACTCATGCGGAATGACATAACAAAGTAAAGGAGAAAGTTCATGAAAATTCGTCATTTAGTCATTGTTAGCAGTCTGTCTTTAGCTTCAATACCGGTATATGCAGGTTTTGCCGATACTATGCGTGATTTAAGAAATACGCTGAATCAATTTAATGAAACATCCAAAGAAGTATCGAATACCGCAAAAGAATGGACAGGTAGTCGGGCCACGACTAATTCAAATTATGCTGCAAATGGTTTCAGTATGGGACAGCAACTTAGACCTAAAATTAATAATCTACCGCTTTATAAAACTGCCGATAAATCGAGCCAAGTCATTAACAAACTGTCAAAAAATGCAGACATTATTTTTGCGGGAAACATGACTAAAACAGGTTTGATCGAAGTCACTACAGAACATGGCAATGGCTGGATTGAGTCACACCTTGTTCAATAAATCTTGATTTTAAATGTTTATACAACCGCATCAGCCGTACATAACAACTTTACTCTATTGAGCACTAGTCATGAATAATAATCACAAAATCAGCATTATCGCTGCTGTATTTACGACATTGGTGGGCTGTGGTGGATCAAGCTCCAATGATGATGGCGCGACACCTACACCTACACCTACACCTACACCTACACCTACACCTACACCTACACCTACACCTACACCTACACCTACACCTACACCTACACCTACACCAACACCAACACCAACACCAACACCAACACCAACACCAACACCAACACCAACAACTGTAGCGGATAAATTCACAGGAGAATGGATTCAAGGGAATTCTGCCCTCGGTAACAATAATTGCGATTTACCACAAATTTCAATTCATAAAACCAGTGAAAACTCAGTCAGTGCAGTGAATGAAGAACTAAAATATGCAGTACACAATAGTTCAAGCAAAACCTGCAGCGGTGAATTTATTTCCAAACGCTATCAATTACTTCATGACATGGTCATGAGTGAAATACAGCCGGCTGCAACACTAAATAACTTTGAATATCATTCGATTAAGTTTCAACCAGTCAGAGGTGACGCGACGAGCAACCGTGTCTTAACTTTTTTAAATAATAATTCTTTCTGCGTGATTAACGCGACGATTTCAAATCCAAGCTATATCATCATGCAACGAGGTCTAATTACCGACCCACTCAAGGACAGCCGCTGCTATACAAAAAATTCCAATGAATTCTTCACCAATTTAAAACCGAAAACCAAAATCACAACTGCAGATTTTAAGTCTGAGAGCTTTATTAATACGACCGACACAGTAAACTTCTTGGCTCAGCTCAATACAATGGGACAAAGCGGTTATAAGTTAATTGGCTATGATACTAAAACCCTGGACAATGGTAATGTTAATAGCTACATGAAACTTGCCAATGAAAATACGCGTTTCAATCATATTGTTGCAGACCGTACAGCACCCTCTATCGCTGACATATATTTTACATGGCGTAATCAGTTAAATGAAAAAGGTAAATCAGGCTATCAATACTTGCATAGCGTCAGACCAACCAATGCCCTGAATTTCAAAGATTATTTCATTAAAAAAGAAAACGATACCGCGACATATACTTACGACAGCGGCTATGTTTCCCCGCTCGTAGACCCAGTGCAACTGGAAACTATGCTCAATACACTGGGTGCCCAAGGCTGCCGTATTATTCAATTCAAAAGCTATTACACAGGTTTTCGTCCTGAAATTCTGAACGGCAATCAAAACAGTCCTAAAGTTGCAACCTGTATAAATAGCAGCGCACACCATGGCACTTACAGCTATCGCTATAAAACTCACCCAACCGGCAGCAATAGTGTAGAGCGCAGCTTAAAATTACAGGAGTTGATTGATGAGCAAGCTAAAGACGGTTACCGCTTAGTCAGCCGTGCTTTAGATATGAGTTCAACCACCAAAAACGGCATGCTGTTTATGAAAGATAGTGAAAACACCAATGTCGGTGAGTTTAAAGTCTTTAGCGAAACTGTCTTTGCAACGTCGACATTTAACGACGTCTTACTGAAACGTCTTCAGCAGCAAGGTCAATTGGGTTGGTTATACACCAGCGGTCAACTGCTGTTTGCAAATAATCCAAAACATCTGCAAACAGAGCTGAGTGACTTTAATCTAATTGATTAATTCACTAGGTTTCTCGAGCTTTTAAAAGTACTTAAGCTTTTCCATGTCCTTGATGTCTCGGCATCAAGGACATTAATTATTGAGATGGATCAAAAGGGTTTCAGCAAACCACTTATTTTAAGCGGCAATTAAAACCCATCTTGGTATCTACAATATTTTTTTCATAACCTAAACTTTGAATAAATTGATTTCGATCTGCTACTAACTGCTGATCGGCAGGGCTAAGACGCGCTTTATTTTTTTGAGCCAAGCTGTATGTTTCATTGACTAAGCCTTGATATAGTCCACATACTTCCTGACGCTTTGCTTTTTTCAATTGGCGACCACCATACCAAGAACGTTCAAAATCGTCGGCTTTTAGTGTTTTCCCCCATTCCTCAATACGCTGATTTTGTCTTTGCTGCATTTCCAGCATGCCCTGCTGGATTTCTGCCTTAGTAAAAGGCTTAATCACCTCAGCCTTCGGTACAACTGGAACATTTTCTGTAGTTGCAGTAACGGTGACTGGTATCTGTTCCGTTGTGGTTGATACGGTTGGATTAGCCCAACTCATTGATGAAATGAATCCGGTCGCAATCACGACACCAAAAGCTTTTAAATTTATAGATTTCAAGTTTTAAGTACCCGTTTTATTTCTTCACAGTGTTCTTATACACATTTTTATATTGATGCTAAAGTTTTTAAGCCCTTATTTTACAAAACTTCATTGCTGTAAATGGTTCACTGTGTTCACTCCCAATAAAAAACCGCTCGATAGAGCGGCTTTTTGAACAGATCACACTTAGACCAATTCTTTAAAGTCTTGCTGACGCCAAGCTTCATATAAAATCACAGCAGTAGCATTAGACAAGTTTAAACTGCGTGAATTTGGTGCCATCGGCAGGCGAATCCAATGTTCTTTTGGGAACATCATACGGACATCTTCCGGCAAACCACGTGTTTCTGGCCCCATCAACAGTGCCACAGGACGATTTAAATTAGAGGTATGCGGTGTTTCAAAACCTTTGGTGGTTAATGGATAAATGGCATCCATCTCAATACCTTGTGCTTTTAAGCCCGCAAGGCATTCTTCAAAGTTTTCCCACACTTTCATGTGTGCCCACTCATGATAATCCAAACCGGCACGGCGAAGTTTTTTATCATCCAGCTCAAAACCTAAAGGCTTGACCAAATGCAACTGCGCTCCAGTATTGGCACATAAACGAATGATATTCCCTGTATTTGCAGGAATTTCTGGCTCGTATAAAACAACATGTATCACGTATATTCTCTATATTAAATTATTTGATAAATACATATTTACCAAGATTTGACCAACTTCACTTTTGCAATCCCCCATGGGACTGCTTCAAGTCCTGACGATTCATCATTTAGAAAATCTTCAATTTCAGACTGCCTTGAAGAATCATCAAATAAATTATTGTAGTTAAGGTCTAAATTGAATTTCTCACAAAGCCTATCTGCAAGATGGTGACAATGAAAACTGTGAAAATCTCCACAAGGTTCTATGCCAATATAGTCATAGCCTAAAAGTAATTCATTAGTATCTTCAGGTTCAACAATTACCTTCTTCAAACACGAATAAAGGCCGACCTCTCCTATATTAGGAAAAGCAGGTTTATAAATTTCAAGAATATCCTGTCTATATTCTTCATCAATATACATTGATAATAAGTGAACGTTTTGACAATGCTCAAAGAATTTATGCTTATATTCTAAAGCAGTTTCAATATCGTAAAAGAGGCTGATCCAACCAACCTGATCTTGCAAACTATGTTGATCAGCCCACTTCCGCAAGTTACTCAATTGCAAATTAGACAAATTAAACTGGCTTTGTACATCTTCTATTTTAAAATGAGCATTTTTAAAGCATGAATAAGACCAATCGCTAATCAAATGATCATTAATGCAAGAACTACAAGTACGAACAAATTGATTAGCCCTGTTCAATAATGCATGTTGTTTAAGCCGCAACAAATAATAGCCAGCAAAATAATAGGCCATCCATCAATCCAGCCATTGAAGTTGTTCACGCAGACTCACTACATCACCAATAATAGTCAATGTAGGCGCCTGAATTTGGTATTCACTGACTTTAGATGCAATATCTGCCAATGTCCCAACCACGACTTTTTGTTCAGGTGTCGTCCCTTTAGAGACCAATGCGACAGGCATGTCTGGACGCTGCCCATGCGCAATGAGTTTCTCACAAATTTTTTCTAGACCGACCAAGCCCATATACAGCACGAGCGTTTGATTTTGATAAACCAACTCATTCCAAGGTAGCTCCGGTGAACCTTCTTTGAGATGCCCTGTCAAGAAGCGTACACTTTGCGCATAATCTCGATGCGTTAAAGGAATCCCTGCATAAGCAGAACATCCAGAGGCAGCAGTAATTCCCGGAACGACTTGGAAGGCAACGCCTGCCGCAAAGAGTTCCTGAATTTCTTCACCGCCGCGGCCAAAGATGAACGGATCTCCGCCTTTTAAGCGGCAAACGCGTTTTCCTTCACTTGCATATTTCACTAGTAAGGCATTGATGCCTTCTTGCGGAACAGCATGATTGGATCGTGCCTTACCTACGTAGATTTTCTCTGCATCACGGCGGCAGAGGTCCATAATCGGCTGAGAGACCAAACGGTCATAGATCACCACATCCGCTTGCTGCATTAAACGCAGGGCTTTTAAGGTCAGCAGTTCAGGATCACCCGGCCCTGCACCCACCAAATACACCTCACCTTTCGGCTGTTTCCATTCCAATAAGGCCTGTTCAATCAAACGATTGGCTTCAGTGAAATTGTCATTGAATACCTGCTCTTTGAGCGGGCTTGCATACAAGTCTTCCCAAAAAATACGGCGTTCATCTGGATTGACGATTTTGGCTTTAACGGCTGCGCGCCATTGGCCTGAGAACTCAGCCAGTTTGCCCATGCCATGCGGAATCGAGCTTTCTAACTGGGTGCGTATTTGGCGCGAGAGTACTGGCGATGTGCCATTAGATGCAACGGAGATGACCAGTGGAGAACGGTCAATGATCGCAGGAACCATAAAACGGCAATGCGGCGGATCATCGACACTATTAACCAAGACATTTTCAGCTTCGCAGGCTTCAAAAACCGCCTGATTGACCGCTTTGTCATTGGTTGCTGCAATCACTAAACGAAACTGACGCAGCGCAATGGCATTTTCTTGATAAACCGATTCGTGATAAATCGAGTTGAGATATTGACCTTGGGTTTTATTAACCAAGGTCAATAAATCATCTTCAATTTCGGGTGAGCAAACTGTCAGCTGAGCGCCCGCTTTTGCAAGCAGCACAGCCTTTCGATATGCAATTCGACCACCACCAACAATCAGACAAGGTTGCTGCTGCAACTTCAAAGAGATTGGAAAGATATCCACACACGACCTCAATAGTTTAAATCTGATTGTCTTAAGCAATTTTTGTGCACAAATGTATGCACTTTATCGACTATTAATCGATAAATTCAGCACCGCCCATATATGGACGAAGTACTGCTGGAATTTCAATTGAACCGTCTGCACGTTGATAGTTTTCCATCACGGCAAGTAAAGTACGCCCAACGGCCAAACCTGAACCATTTAGCGTGTGTACAAACTCAGTTTTCTTTTGGTCAGTACGGTAACGTGCTTTCATGCGACGTGCTTGGAAGTCACCCATGCATGAGCAAGATGAAATTTCACGGTAGGTATTTTGACTTGGCACCCAAACTTCTAAATCATAAGTTTTGATTGCACCAAAGCCCATGTCTCCGCCACACAGAACGACTTTACGGTATGGTAAGCCTAATGCTTGAAGAATACCTTCGGCATGACCCGTTAATTCTTCCAACGCATCCATCGAAGTTTCAGGTTTTACAATCTGAACCATTTCTACTTTGTCAAATTGGTGTTGACGGATCAAACCACGTGTATCACGGCCATACGAACCCGCTTCACTACGGAAACATGGCGTATGCGCTGCATATTTTAATGGCAAACGTTCTGGATCAATGATTTCATCACGCACGAAGTTGGTTACAGGCACTTCTGCAGTCGGGATCAGGTAGTATTCTTTTTCGCCTTGAAGTTTGAATAAATCCTCTTCAAATTTAGGCAATTGGCCTGTACCACGTAAAGAATCTGCATTAACTAAATAAGGTACATACGCTTCTGTATAGCCATTTTCCAAGGTATGTGTATTTAACATAAATTGGGTAATTGCACGCTGTAAACGCGCCAATGGGCCTTTGAGTACGCTAAAACGAGTACCTGTCAATTTGGTTGCGGTTTCAAATTCTAAACCGCCCATCATTTCACCCAAGTCAGTATGGTCTTTGATCTCAAAATCAAACTGACGTGGTGTACCCCACTTTAGAACTTCAACATTGTCATTTTCGTCTTTGCCTTCTGGCACAGACTCATGAGGTAAATTTGGAATCGATAAAGATTTGGCTTCAAGTTCAGCCTGAAGCTCAGAAAGTGCAACTTCTGCGGCTTTAATTTCATCACCAATAGCAGACATACGTGCCATGATTTCAGATGCATCACCGCCAGCTTTTTTAATTTGACCAACTTGTTTTGCACCAGCATTACGTTCAGCTTGTAACGACTCAGTTTTAGACTGAATTTCCTTACGGCGAGCTTCAAGGTCTGCCCACTCTGCTACGTTAAGTTGAACACCACGTTTTGCTAAGGCTAAGTTTACAGCCTCAATATTATTTCTGAGTAATTTCGGGTCGATCATAGCCAATCTTAAGTAAAGAAAAAAACTGGCTATAGTGTAAGCTCTTAACACTCAAAAATACAGTGACCGAGCTTACAGCTGCCCCTTATTAAACCAATAATCTTGCTTCAAATTGTCTTATTTGGTGTCGTAATTTGGCAAACTTGGTAAATATTCAGGTTTAAATAGCCCTTTAGCCGTAAAATATGGAAGTTTTAGCTCAGGCATGCCCTCTGCATAACTCGCCAATTCATACAGTGGATAAGCAAATACAATCCCGTTCGCACCATAATAAAAATTATCGCTTAACTGAAGTTTTGAACGTTCAATATCATGACTATCTAACCACATATAGTTGGCATCAAAAAGTGCGCTAATCACTTTCGTATCTGCACCTTTGACCAATACATCTTGTAAAGCCAAACGTTTTTTGGCTTTTAAATCAAAATTGACATATTCAACATGGGACATACCATGAGCCGCATGCGCTGCGTAGGTATAGCTTTCGATTGCAAAAGTTGCGATATGTCCCCACTGACTAATATATCGAACAGAAGTGGTACTTTGACTTAGGCCTGCATCCGTCTTGTCTGATAAATCGATTTTTTGATTCGGCTCAGTTGAAAATGCAATCGGGTCTGCTTTTTTAATCCGATCAGTAAAATATTGATTAATCCAATCAACATTGGTTTCAACCGTTTGAATCGTATATTGGGTACAGCCTTCCGCATCGCAAGCCTGTGCTTTTGGTAATTGCATCGCAACTGATTTAGATTGAATAAGTGGAATCGCATCAGCGACGACTGCTGGCTTCTGTTCCGTCGTTGCACCTTCAACAGGTTCATTTCGAGGATGGCAGGCCGTTAATGACCCGACTAAAACCACAGCTGAAACAGCCCAAGCTATATTATTCATATGATTTTTTTTCATCCCAAAATTCC
Organism: Acinetobacter sp. P37; assembly: GCF_057480965.1. Lineage (NCBI taxonomy): Bacteria > Pseudomonadati > Pseudomonadota > Gammaproteobacteria > Moraxellales > Moraxellaceae > Acinetobacter > Acinetobacter sp. P37. The sequence goes on from NZ_JBLIYY010000007.1 coordinate 23,001, forward strand.
CTATAGCAACAGTCAAAACCACAAGTCACTTCATTTAAGCAAACTGTGAATATCAGCATACTACTAAATTTCTCTTATATTCAGCTTGCTGGCTTTACATTTCTCCATAAAAAAAGCAGACCGATGTCTGCTTTTTTTCGATTATGAGAATTATTGATCAATAATGTCCGTACCTTTTGGAGGTACAAAATTAAAGGTTGACGCTGGAATAGACGCATTCACCTTCACATTATTGAAACGTACATGGGTTGTTTGACCTAATGAGTCTTGGAGAATCATTAAAGTCGGCGCATTTTTCGCACCAAAACTAATGGTTAAGCTTTGAAACACACCATCATCACTTTTTGGATATAAAGTGTAATAAGTTTTGGTCTTATTCGGCTGTGTAATACGATAAGACTTCATGATTTGAGCCGTATTACCTGACAATAATAATGCAGGCGTATTCGCAACTTGGTCATCTAAGCTTTGGCGTACTGCTTGTTGTAGGTCTGGGTCATAGATCCAAACTGTTTTACCTGTGGTCGCAATAGTTTGCTTAGATGGGCTGGTTGTTTCCCAATAGAATTTACCCGGGCGCTGAACTTTCATGACCCCAGTAAAAGTCTGGTTCATATGCTGCGCACTTAAACCTTTCTTTTGAGTTGCTTTTGGGTTAGTCACTTTTGTAGTTTGCTGAAAGTTAGCTGTAAAACTTTTAATACCCGATAATTGTTTCACCAAATTGGCAGTTGCCTGCTGCTCCGACGCTGCAACTGGTGCCGCGAATACTGTCGTACTCATAACCGGTGCCAGTGTCGCTGCACCTAATGCCATAGCACAGATGGTTTTACGAAGCATTTTCATAGATTCACCTTTTATATTTGCATCAACGCAATTTGTTAGATGGCTCCATCTTAAACCACTTTCATTGACTAAATTTAGAGAAAATAAGAAGTTTTGTATGGTTATTAATGCAAATTGCTGTTTTTTATTCATCATGATGGAGAAATATAAAATAAAAAGGCACTTGATTTGATTCAAATGCCTTTCAAATAGTTAAACAACGATTTAGCAATTTTAATAATCCAATATTGAGTTACTTCCATTGCCAACCGATCGATGCACCAGCGCCAAAGTCACCTTCAGAGTTCCCTGTTGCAGCCAATTTATACACATATTTATTGCTCTCAGTTACTCCACTAAAACCTACTGCATAGCCTTGTGAACCTTCCCAAGTCCCCATACCTACACTGAACATGTTGTATCCAGCATCTGTTGGTTGAGGTAAGGAGGCGATTGCAATACTTGAAGCAACAGCACCGTAAACATTATCTTTAAATTTATTGAAATTATGGTTCAATTCATTCACACGTTGATTGGTATAACTATTGGATTGGTTGAGTACATTTGCCCCATGCTGATCTGTATATGCTTTTGAACTATTTAACACTTCTAGATCTGCTTGACGCATTTGTTTCACGTTTACCGCATCGGTGTCTGCCGTACCAGCTGCCACATGGATAATTTGCCGCTCTGCACCAGCCGAGCCAACGGAAACCGTGTTATTGCGGTCAGAGCTTGAACCATTGCCAAGTACAACAGCATTATTTGCAGAGGTGTTGATATTGTTACCAACCACATAGGTATTATTACCTGTGACTGTGTTATTTGAACCTACAGCACCAGATCCATCACCACTGACTGTATTGTTTACACCGAGGGCAATAGACTGATTACCATCAGCTTTATTACCTGCACCGATTGCAATCGCATCTTGTCCATTCGCAGTTGGTTTAGGTGCTGTATTGGCAACGTTTGATTGAATTTTAATGTACGGATCTGTTTCTTTTAAGCTCAACAACCATTCAACTTCAGTACCGACAAATCCATTTTTTATCGCAAGTTCATACGCACTGAAACCATTTTCACCAGTTAGTCCTTGTGCGCCAACTGCACCACGTAGACTTTCTAACCATTGGTCTTCATTGCCTTCATAACCATTGCTCACCGCAACTTGATAAGCACTTGCACCATCTAGACCATTGCTGCCATTCAGACCGTTCAACCCATCCTTACCATCGATGCCGTCTCGGCCATTGAGTCCATCTTTACCAGTAGCGCCTGTTGCTCCTGTATCGCCTTTGTCACCTTTAGCTCCGGTTGCACCTGTTGCTCCTGTATCGCCTTTGTCACCAGCAGGACCTTGAGGTCCCATTGGCCCTACTGGCCCAGGAATACCACTATTGCAACGATTACAAGTATGCTCAGGATATGACGAGCCACTCCCACCAGCCCATGCAATTGAGCCTAGAGAAAGTAAAATACTCACAGCAAGTAATTTTGGTACAGCTTTAATAGCGATTGAAGTTATTTCACCAAGTCCTAGTGTCTTTTCAAATGCAATTTGTTGGCTTTTATCAGGACAATTCCTTTTCTGATAGTCAGCATTGATAAAAACTGTATTCAATATTTTATTCATGTCCCTATCCTTTTTTTGTATTTGTACTCCTCTATTACGCTCTTTAATTTTTGTGATTTAAATCGCTATTTATGGTGATTTATTGATATATACATCATTTGTAACAATCTAAAATAATACCTCACATTTTATTCAGACGAAAAAAAACCCGCAAAAATGCGGGTTTTTTTCTATTCAAGCTTACGCTTCAACAGATACGTAGCGACGACCGAATTGGCCTTTCACTTCGAATTTCACAACGCCGTCAGCAGTTGCAAATAAAGTATGGTCACGGCCCATACCTACATTTACACCAGCGTGGAATTCAGTACCACGTTGACGAACGATGATGTTACCAGCAGTCACAGATTGACCGCCGTAGATTTTAACACCCAACATTTTTGGGTTCGAGTCACGACCGTTTTTAGTCGAACCACCGGCTTTTTTAGTTGCCATGTCTACTTACTCCTCGTAATTAGCCTGAAATAGCTGTAATTTTCAACTCAGTGAACCATTGACGGTGACCTTGTTGTTTACGATAGTGTTTACGACGACGCATTTTGATGATGCGGATTTTGTCGTGACGACCATGGCTAACTACTTCAGCAGTTACTTTAGCGCCAGCTACTACTGGTGCACCAATTTGAATGCTGTCACCGTTAACAAGCATCAACACGTCATCAAAAGTAACAGTTGAGCCAGTTTCAGCTTTCAATAATTCTACTTTAAGGGTTTCACCCTCAACTACACGGTGTTGTTTACCACCGCTTTGGATTACTGCGTACATTTAAGTACTCCAAACATGCCCGTGTTGTCGTGCCGGTAAAGGGATATACCGATCTTAAAACGATCGTCACTGGGGTTTCGCAAAGGCAAAGATTTTAAGGGATAACCCAAAAAACAACAAGTCATTTCCGTAAAATATTAGATGAGTATGCGTTTATTATATAAACAGTGTCATTAAAACCATTAAAATGAGTGCTCTATTTCACTTATCATGCTTATGGCAAGGTTTGACATAGATTTTTAGCAACAATTCGCTAATATACACTGGACTGACATCAACAACATGCTGTTCAAACAACATGCTAAAGATAAAAGTCTGTTAAAAAATAAGTACAATACTTCCGCTTGATGAAAAAAATCACTTAAGATTAAGTCAATTGAGTAAGTTCTTATCTGTTATTCATATAACAAATTGCTACACTACGTCTGTAATTCAAAAATTATTGAGGTTTCTCTTCATATGACCATCGACTTTAAGCAAGATATTCTCGCGCCTGTTGCTACTGACTTTGCTGCGATGGACAAATTTATTAATGAAGGGATCACGTCTAAAGTTGCCTTGGTCATGGCAGTCAGTAAACATGTAGTCGAAGCAGGCGGTAAACGCATGCGTCCCATTATGTGCTTACTTGCAGCAAAGGCTTGTGGCGCAGAAGATTTAGAAAAACACCGTAAACTTGCAGCAATTATTGAAATGCTACATACCGCAACCTTGGTTCATGACGACGTAGTCGATGAATCGGGATTACGCCGTGGCCGCCCAACAGCAAATGCGACATGGAATAATCAAACTGCCGTACTTGTGGGTGATTTTTTGATTTCTCGCGCTTTTGATTTATTGGTGGATCTAGACAGCAAAGTTTTACTCAAAGACTTTTCAACGGGTACCTGTGAAATTGCTGAAGGTGAAGTTTTACAACTTCAATCACAGCACCAACCTGAAACTACTGAACAAACCTATTTAGATATTATTCACGGTAAAACTTCGCGTTTATTTGAGCTCGCTACCGAAGGTGCAGCGATTTTGACGGGTACACCAGAGTACCGTGAACCTCTTAGAAAATTTGCCGGACACTTTGGAAATGCCTTTCAAATTATTGACGATATTTTAGATTACACCTCAGATGCTGAAACATTAGGTAAAAATATTGGTGATGATTTGATGGAAGGTAAACCAACTTTACCTTTAATCTCGGCCTTAAAGAATACCACTGGCGAAGAACATGACATTATTCGCCGCAGTATTGCCACAGGTGGTACGGCAGATTTAGAGCGTGTTATTCAGATTGTACAAAGCTCTGGGGCACTTGATTATTGTAGCCAACGAGCGACTGAAGAAACTGAGGCAGCACTAGCCGCTTTAGCAGCGCTACCAGATACTGAATATCGTCAAGCTTTAATCAACCTCGCAAACTTGGCATTACACCGAATTCAATAATTAACAATATTCCTCGTAATTCCCATTGCCTATGCATATAAAACTGAATGATATCTTTTTGACCATGCAGCAACAGCTCGATACCCCTCGGGCTGTGCTGGATGAAAACTTGCTGATCGAATTGGTCAACCGAATTCGACCAGAAGATACAAAAAATACTGACGAAATTAAGAAAAAATTTCAGGCTTTCATCCAAGCTTTACTCATCACGCCAGATGCAGCCTCTACCTTGCAAAGTTTTGTCCTAAAACTCATTAGCCGATATAAACAAACCAGTTTATATGCGGACACAGGTATTTTGTCTCTCGATGGTTTTTGGGGACAACTGTTCCAACGGCTTGGCGCACATTTTCTTCCTCTGATCAATGACGAAACTCAATTACAAGATTTAGTCCGTCGAGTTTTTTATCGTCATAGCGACAAATATTGGCTGGACAGTATTGATGATCAGCAATGGATGCAGCTATTTCGACTGTTTAACCAAGGCCATAGCAATCAGGAAGAAAAAAAGAAAATTCGCCGTGAGTTAATTAAAGCCATTACCGTTTTGTCCTATCGGGTAAGTGGTATTGGCTTATATCCTGAATTTATTAATGCACAGCCTGAACTGACCGAATATGAATCACCTTTTTTGGTGCAAAACCGTGAAATAAATGATTTTATTCAGCAGTATAAAAAGCTCCATCAAAGTGCTGAAGAAATGAGTGCTGTGCTACCGCCAGATGCTTCTCAAGCGTTGGTAATGCTGGAACAATGTCGTGATGTGGTGCTGAAGATTCGGCGTGCGACTAAACGAATTGGCGTAAGTGTCAGCCTGACTTACTTATTGTCGCTTTTAGAACAGTGTTTAGATCGCTTAGAAATCTTACTCAACCTGATTGTTGAAGAAGATGATGTCCGCTATGTTTCTATGGGTAGTTTACTCAGTGATGTGACGTCAGCGATTTATAGCGAACGCAGTGTGCGCGATTTGCTCGCCACCAATAGTGAATTGGTTGCCCTACAAGTCACCGAAAACGCAAGTAAAACTGGCGAACACTATGTAAGTACGGACAAACAAGGCTTTATGAGCATGTACCGATCTGCGGCAGGTGCCGGTGTGATCATTGCATGTATGGCAACTTTAAAAGTGCTGATGGCCCGTGTCAGCATGGCACCGCTCATGCAAGCCATTTCGTATAGTCTGAACTACTCTTTCGGCTTTATGCTGATTCATGTCTTACATTTTACTGTTGCCACTAAACAGCCTGCGATGACAGCTGCCGCCCTTGCCTCGACGGTTCAGCATCGTAAAGGCTCGAAAATGGCGCAGATTGCCGAACTTGCCGCGCTAATTATTAACATCATTCGAACCCAGTTTATTGCAATCTTAGGCAACATCAGTATTGCGATTCCTGTTGCAGCATTGATCGCATTAAGTTGGGACATGGCTTTACATGAACCATTAATGAATCATGCAAAAGCAGCTAAAACCTTACACGACCTCAATCCATTTACCTCACTGGCTGTGCCACATGCTGCGATAGCTGGAGTATGTTTGTTTTTATCAGGTTTGCTTGCTGGGTACTTTGACAACATGGCGATCTATCGCAAAGTTGGACCACGGATTCAAGCACATCCAAAGTTAAAACGCATCATGGGTCAAGAGAGACTGGATAAGCTTGCCGCTTACATTGAGCGAAACTTAGGTGCTTTAGCAGGTAACTTCTTATTCGGGATCATGCTGGGCAGTATGGGAACAATTGGATTTATTTTTGGTTTACCTTTAGATATTCGCCATATCGCCTTCGCCTCGGCCAACTTCATTCAAGGCCTCATCAATATTAATGGTTCACCAGACATTGGCTTAATCATTGTGTCATTTTTAGGGGTTATTCTGATCGGTCTGACTAACTTATTCGTCAGTTTCACGTTAACCATTATTGTGGCACTACGGGCACGTCGCGTAAGATTTGAACAATGGAAACCACTGGCTAAACTGGTGATGACTCATTTTCTAACGCGACCAAGTGATTTTTTCTGGCCACCGAAAACCCCACTTGAAGTTGAAGATGGCACACAAGCCAGTAAGAACAATCATTAGCAGATTTGTGTTTTATTTTAGTAAGATGTAAATGAACACAAAAAATAAAATCAGTATGATTTACACATACTTGAAATAAAGTGTACTGATGAGTACACTTTAGTCCATTAATTAACCGAGCTCAAACCGGTTAAAATGACAAGGAATAAAATATGCCACGAACGCTACTGTTTGTTGGTTTTTTTGCATTAATTATCAGTGTGTTGTCGCTTTATTCTAGCTATTTAAATCTATTAGATTTAAATATCGTGGAATGGATGAGTCAGCACCGTATTGCTGTTTTTAATCAAATTGCCATCGGACTTTCGGCGCTAGGCGGCATGCCTTTTGTATTATTTTTCACCACGCTATGGTGTTTACACTTTGCGTGGTATAAAAAATACACAGAGATTGTTTTTATCAGTATAGGGATCTTTGGAAGTATCGGCCTTGCATGGTTGCTTAAATTTACGTTCACCAGACCGCGTCCCCCAGAAATGTACCATCTTGTAGCGTCTTACGGGAGTTCATTCCCAAGCGCACACAGTTGTTATGCTGCATCGCTTGCGTGTCTTATGATCTTGATTTACCGACAACATGCTCAACATCGCTTGATCACCATTTTGGCATTGTTATGGATGCTGTGTATGGGTGTTTCGCGAGTATATGTTGGGGTTCATTTTCCAACAGATGTCTTATCCGGTTGGAGCATAAGTTTTATTTGGATCGCGCTACTTTATTTGAGTTACATCAAAATCAGTAAAGCGTAAACAAATGAATAATTTAGATAAATATCTAATTGAGGTGGAACAATGATGTCTGCAAAGCTTTGGGCTCCCGCCCTGACTGCTTGCGCATTGGCAACAAGTATTGCACTTGTTGGTTGTAGCAAAGATCCTAAAGATGCACAGCAAACTGCTGCTGCACAGCAAATGCCACCAACTGAAGTCGGTGTCATTGTTGCCCAACCGCAAAGCGTTGAACAATCTGTTGAACTTTCAGGCCGTACATCTGCCTATGAAATTTCAGAAGTACGTCCACAAACCAGTGGTGTAGTACTGAAACGTTTATTTGCAGAAGGTAGCTATGTTCGCGAAGGACAAGCCTTGTACGAGATCGACTCGCGTACAAACCGTGCTTCAGCTGACAGTGCTCGTGCTGCTTTAAGACGTCAACAAGCAAACCTAAACGTGTTACGTGTTAAAGAAGGTCGTTACCGTCAGCTTGTTGGCTCAAATGCGATTTCAAAACAAGAATACGACGATATTGTTGCGCAAGTTAAACTGGCTGAAGCAGACGTTGCTGCATCTCAGGCAGAACTTAAAAATGCAGAAATTAACTTAGGTTATTCAACTGTACGTGCACCAATTTCAGGTCAAACCAACCGTTCTACAGTCACAGCGGGTGCTTTAGTTACTGCATCTCAGGCTGATCCATTAGTCACAATTCAACGTCTTGATCCAATGTACGTTGACATTAACCAATCAAGCGCTGAACTTCTTCGCTTACGTCAACAGTTAAGCCAAGGCAACTTGGACAGCAGTAATAACACCAAAGTGAAATTACGTCTTGAAGATGGTAGCGAATACCCAATTGAAGGTCGTCTTGCATTTTCTGATGCGAGTGTAAACCCAGATACAGGTACGGTTACACTTCGTGCTGTTTTTTCTAACCCGAATCATTTATTACTTCCGGGTATGTTTGCCAATGCTCGCATCGTTCAAGGTGTGATTCCAAATGCTTACCTGATTCCACAAGCTGCCATTACGCGTACCCCTACAGGTCAAGCGATTGCAATGATTGTGAATGCAAAAGGTGCTGTTGAATCTCGTCCTGTAACCACTGTTGGTACGCAAGGTTCGAATTGGATCGTGACTCAAGGCTTAAACACTGGCGATAAAGTGATTGTTGACGGTATTGCGAAAGTTAAGCCAGAGCAACAAGTTGTAGCCAAACCGTATCAACCTCAGGCTGCTGCACCTCAAGGTGCGCAACAACCTGCTGCAGCAAAGCCAAACGCTAAAGCCGCAGAACAAGCAGCGCCTAAAACTGAACAAAAAGCTACTTCAAACGCATAGGGAGTAGACTGAATGGCTCAATTCTTTATTCATCGCCCCATTTTTGCATGGGTGATTGCATTGGTGATTATGTTGGCGGGTGTACTCACGCTATCAAATATGCCAATTGCACAGTATCCGACCATTGCGCCGCCAACGGTTTCAATCTCTGCGACTTACCCTGGTGCATCTGCAGAAACAGTTGAAAACACCGTAACCCAAATCATTGAACAACAAATGAATGGTTTGGATGGCTTACGTTATATTTCGTCAAACAGTGCGGGTAACGGTCAGGCATCTATTACATTGAACTTTGAACAAGGGATCGATCCAGACATCGCCCAAGTTCAAGTCCAAAACAAACTCCAGTCTGCGACAGCGCTATTACCTGAAGATGTACAGCGTCAAGGTGTAAAAGTCACCAAATCTGGCGCAAGCTTCCTACAAGTTGTAGCATTCCACTCACCGTCGGGCAAGTTGACTGCGGACGACATTAAGGACTATGTAAACTCGAATATTTCTGAACCTCTCAGCCGTGTGGCAGGTGTAGGTGAAGTCCAAGTATTTGGTGGTTCTTATGCGATGCGTATTTGGCTAGATCCAGCCAAAATGGCAAACCTGAAAGTTACACCGAGTGATGTGGCTGCGGCTATCCGTACACAGAATGCTCAGGTTGCTGTTGGTCAGTTAGGCGGTGCGCCTGCAACTGAAGGTCAAGTACTGAACGCGACAGTTACAGCACAAAGTTTGTTGCAAACACCAGAGCAGTTTAAAAACATTTTCCTGCGTAACAGTAGTGATGGTGCTCAGGTACGTTTAGGTGATGTTGCACGTGTTGAATTAGGTGCTGACAACTATCAGTTCGACTCTAAGTTCAACAACAAACCTGCTGGTGGTGTAGCGATCAAACTAGCAACTGGTGCAAACGCATTAGACACAGCCGAAGCTGTTGAAGCACGTTTAAAAGAACTACGTCCAAACTACCCTGAAGGTTTAGAAGACACGCTTGCATTTGATACGACTCCATTCATTAAGTTATCGATTGAAAGTGTTGTACATACCCTTGTAGAAGCCGTGATTCTCGTATTCTTTGTGATGTTCTTGTTCTTACAGAACTGGCGCGCAACGATTATTCCGACATTGGCTGTACCTGTAGTGGTATTGGGTACTTTTGCTGTCATTAACATGTTTGGTTTCTCGATCAACACACTCACCATGTTCGCGATGGTACTGGCGATTGGTCTCCTCGTGGATGATGCGATTGTTGTCGTAGAGAACGTTGAACGTGTTATGGTTGAAGATCATCTTGACCCAGTGACTGCAACTGAAATCTCAATGAAACAGATCTCGGGTGCCTTAATCGGTATTACCTCTGTGTTAACCGCTGTATTCGTGCCGATGGCATTTTTCGGTGGTACGACAGGTGTAATTTATCGTCAGTTCTCAATCACGCTGGTAACAGCAATGATTCTGTCATTGATTGTAGCATTGACCTTTACCCCTGCCCTATGCGCGACCATGTTGAAACAACATGATCCAAACAAACCTGAAAGCAACAATATCTTTGCCCGTTTCTTCCGTTGGTTTAACAGCTCTTTTGATAAAGTTGCGCATAAATACCAAGGCGGCGTGAACTTCATGACACACCACAAGATTTTCTCTGGTGTGATTTATGCGGTTGTGATTGGCTTATTGGTACTTTTATTCCAAAAGTTACCATCATCATTCTTACCTGAAGAAGACCAAGGTGTTGTAATGACACTGGTACAGTTACCACCGAATGCCTCACTTGAGCGTACGGATAAAACTGTCACTGCAATGACCGATTACTTCCTGAAAAACGAAGAAAAATATGTCGATTCTGTATTCAGTGTTGCCGGTTTCTCGTTCACAGGTGTAGGTCAAAACGCAGGTCTTGCATTCATCAAGTTAAAAGATTGGGAAGACCGTACATCACCTGAATCTCAAGTGGGTGCGATTATTCAACGTGGTATGGCATTGAACATGATCGTGAAGGATGCTTCATACATCATGCCAATCCAATTACCAGCAATGCCTGAATTGGGTGTAACTGCCGGCTTCAACTTGCAGTTAAAAGCTTCTGCAGGTCAAACTCATCAACAACTTATCGATGCCCGTAATATGGTACTCGGTATGGCTGCTCAAGATAAACGCCTCATGGGTGTTCGTCCTAACGGTCAAGAAGATACACCACAGTACAAAATCACGATTGACCAAGCTCAAGCTGGTGCAATGGGTGTGAGTATTTCTGAGATTAACACCACAATGGGTATGGCATGGGGTGGTTCTTACATCAATGACTTCGTTGACCGTGGTCGTGTGAAGAAAGTCTATGTACAAGGTGAGGCTGCGGCACGTATGATGCCTGAAGACCTGAGCCAGTGGTATGTCCGTAACAACCAAGGCACAATGGTTCCATTCTCGACCTTCGCTACTGGCGAATGGACTTATGGTTCACCACGTCTTGAACGTTATAACGGTATCGCATCTGTGAACATTCAAGGTTCACCGGGTGTGGGTGTAAGTTCGGGCGATGCGATGAAAGCGATGGAAGAAATTGTACAAAAACTTCCTTCGATGGGCGTTCAAGGCTTTGACTATGAATGGACTGGTTTATCTCTAGAAGAACGTGAGTCTGGCGCACAAGCACCATTCTTATACGCACTTTCATTGTTAATCGTCTTCCTATGTCTTGCTGCCTTGTATGAAAGCTGGTCTATTCCGTTCTCAGTATTACTGGTTGTACCATTAGGTGTATTGGGTGCGTTATTACTGACTTTCCTTGGAATGGTGTTCTTCAAAAATCCAAACTTGGCGAATAACATTTACTTCCAGGTGGCTATTATTGCCGTCATTGGTTTGTCTGCGAAGAATGCGATCTTGATCGTAGAATTCGCCAAAGAACTTCAAGAAAAAGGTGAAGATCTGTTTGACGCAACATTGCATGCCGCTAAAATGCGTCTACGTCCAATTATCATGACCACTTTAGCCTTTGGTTTTGGTGTACTTCCGCTTGCCCTTTCTTCGGGTGCAGGTGCAGGTAGTCAGCACTCCGTAGGTTATGGTGTATTGGGCGGCGTAATCAGTTCTACCCTACTTGGTATCTTCTTTATTCCTGTGTTCTATGTATGGATCCGAAGTATCTTTAAGTACAAACCAAAACAACAAAATAATCAGGAGCATTTATCGTGATGCAAAATGTATGGTCTATTGCAGGTCGTAGCATTGCGGTTTCTTCACTTGCGCTTGCTTTGGCTGCCTGCCAAAGCATGCGTGGTCCAGAGCCGGTTGTTCAGACCAATATCCCCGAAAGCTACACAGCAAGTGCTTCTGGTACTTCTGTTGCTGAACAAGGATATAAAGATTTCTTTGCTGACCAACGTCTGGTACAAGTTCTTGACTTAGCTTTAGCCAATAACCGTGACCTACGTACGGCTGCTTTAAATATTGAACGTGCACAGCAACAGTATCAAATCACTGCCAATGGTCAATTACCAACCATTGGTGCAAGTGGTAGTGTACTTCGTCAAGACACGTTGAATACACAAAAGCCTATCACCTCTTATAATGTCGGTTTAGGTGTCACTGCCTATGAACTTGATTTTTGGGGTCGTGTACGTAGCTTAAAAGACAATGCTTTGGACAGTTACCTTGCAACTGCAAGTGCCCGTGATGCAACACAAATTGCGTTGATCGGTCAAGTGGCTCAAGCATGGTTAAACTACGCGTATGCCAATTCGAACTTGAAGCTTGCGGATCAAACCTTAAAAGCTCAGCTTGAATCTTACAACCTGAACAAAAAGCGTTTTGATGTCGGTATTGACAGTGAAGTTCCTGTTCGTCAGGCTCAAATTTCTGTAGAAACTGCACGTAATGATGTTGCGAACTACAAAACTCAAATTGCTCAAGCGCAAAATTTATTGAATCTATTAGTGGGTCAACAAGTACCTGCGAACTTGCTGCCAAACCAACGTGTCAGTCGGATTACTTCGACCAATACCATTGGTTCAGGTATTCCAAGTGACTTGTTGAACAACCGTCCAGATGTCCGTGCAGCTGAATATAAACTGTCTGCTGCCGGTGCGAACATTGGTGCAGCTAAAGCACGTCTATTCCCTACGATTAGCCTGACAGGTTCTGCTGGTTATGCTTCAACGGACTTAGGTGATCTATTTAAATCAGGCAACTTTGTATGGTCTGCTGGCCCTAGCCTAGATATTCCAATCTTCGACTGGGGTACACGTCAGGCCAATATTAAAGTTTCTGAAACTGACCAGAAAATTGCATTGTCTGATTATGAAAAATCAGTTCAGTCAGCTTTCCGTGAAGTGAATGATGCGCTTGCAGTTCGCCAAAACATTGGTGACCGTATTGCAGCACAGCGCCGTTTAGTTGATGCAACCAATACAACTTACAAACTATCAAATGCTCGCTTCCGTGCTGGTATTGATAGCTACCTAACTGTGCTGGATGCGCAGCGTGCATCTTATGCAGCTGAGCAAGGTTTGTTGTTGCTTGAACAAGCAAATCTCAACAACCAAGTTGAATTGTATAAAACACTTGGTGGTGGTATCAAAGCCAACACTTCTGATGCTGTGCAATACCAACCTTCTACTGCTGAGCGTAAAGCTGCATCAAAACAATAATTTGAGTTAGCCTAGCCCGTAATATTTGAAAAGCTCACTTCGGTGGGCTTTTTCATTTTTAGATCGGAGCTACAAAATAAAAATGAACATATTGCTTTTTGCTGAAGAGTTTCCTATCTTCAATTCACCTTTTTATATTGATAACTAAAAATGCTTTTAAGTAATCTTGAATCTGTTCCGGGTCATACCATTACACAACAACTTGATGTCGTTTATGGCAGTACTGTCCGCAGTAAACATGTTGGTCGTGACTTTATGGCTGGCCTAAAAAATATCGTGGGTGGTGAACTCAAAGGTTATACAGAACTACTCGAAGAATCCCGTCAAGAAGCTATGAGCCGTATGATTGATAAAGCACGTGCCTTAGGCGCGAATGCAGTCGTCGGCATCCGTTTTTCAACCTCAAATATTGCTCAAGGCGCCTCTGAATTATTTGTGTATGGCACGGCTGTTCGCGTAGAAGCCAACTCAGCAAAACTCCCAGACCCATTTCCAACTCAGGACTAAGTCATGGATGCCTTTATTTTTAAAGTCCTGATCTTTGTGGTGCTCTTTTGTATTGGTTGGGGCTTCGGTCGCCATATCGAACAAAAGCATCTCAAAGAACTCGAAGCTCAAGAAAAGCGATTGGCGCATATTCAAATAGACAACAACCGCTTTAAAACTACTGAACATTTCGGACAACTGATTTCAAGTAATGTAGTGATTTCACATGATTATTTTAAATACGTGATTGCCAATATTCAGAACTTCTTTGGCGGACGTTTAACCAGTTATGAAAGCATCGTCGATCGGGCACGTCGGGAAGCCGTGGTGCGTTTAAAGCAAGAAGCTGAAAAGATGGGCGCAACGCAAATTATGGGCCTGCGTTTAAGCACCACTGAGTTGGGTATGCAAGGCGGCATGGTCGAAGTCTTTGCGTATGGAACAGCAATTCAAAAGAGAGAGATCTGATCTCTCTACTTCTCCCCAATTCATTTTTACTATTTAATTTACTTTACACAATGTGTTTTCAAACTCTTCATAACTCACATTTTCATTGCGACAAACTTTAAAACAAACTTCATTAAATTTCTTTTCATCAATATTTGGATCATGATAACTAAATGCAACATCTCCAGCATAAGCACGTGCCAGATCTTGCACCACAATGTCAGCTTTACATCCATATAAAGTTGGACATGCCTCTAATGTTCCTTCGTAATACTCTTTACACTGAGTCGGTTCGACATCCACCTTATTGGGTTTTTGCATCGACACATTTAAACCATTTTCATTCATTAGAAGAAAATATTGAAGTTTTCTAAATGGTTTTAAGTCAATCTCGAGTCCCGAATGATTGATACGAGCCAATTGATCTTTGTAAGAATTATGATCATCTGAGATTAACTCTGCATTACCAGCTTTGTCGATTTTGATAAAGCTATAGTTGACAGGCATATATGCGCCACTCCCCTTATGTGCAATCACTTCGATCAAATGATCTTTCGCAATAAATGCTCCCGTAAATACAGTCGATTCAACACTGGTCAGCAACTTACCTTTCACTAAAACACAATATCCAAAACATTGATCTTTGAATCTAGCCTGATCGCCTTTAAAATCATCAACAGGATGAAATTCAGCTCGCCATTTAAAATCACCAATTTTATTCGAACTATAAGGTAATTTATCAACATCTGAATCTTGAGGATTTTGACTGTAATACTCAGACTTCAATAATCCTTTTTCATCAAACAGTGCTTCGATCGGTAACCACCACTCATTTGGTCCTCGCATAACAACTTCTGCACTCGCCGCTTCAACTTTAGGTTCAATCTCAACAGATTCAATAACGGGTTCTGATACAGTTCCTATTTCTTTTTCAGGCTTTTCGAGCGTTGACTTCTGCTCAATTTTTTGAGTTTTCTGTTTAAAATAAAAATATGCCATTGTACCGATTGCACCAATGATTGCGCACAAACTGATGGCTATTCCCCATTTGTTAAAATTATTCTTTTTCATTTCTTATAATCTCGTTACTCATTAAAAAAGTCACTGTTAAGAGTGACTTTTAAACTATTTAAACTTGATAAAATTTACTTCACTTTGGTTTTACGAATCATTTTATATAACGTTGTCGGTGATAATCGAGATACCCAAACACCGAGCTTTTCTTTAGAACCACCCACCACGATGTATTCTTCCCCACGTTGCAAAGATTGCACCACCGTTTCGGCAAACTCATTGGCTTCTAGACCATTTTCAATGGCTTCATCCTGATGCCCTTGTGGCTTGCCGGCACCATTGAGTGCATTAAATGAAACATTGGTTTTGACAAATCCGGGGAATATCACCGATACGCCCACCCCTTGATCCGCAACTTCCGCACGTAGACTGTTCGCCCACATATGAATGGCAGCTTTTGCAGCAGAATAGGTCGCGCGGTATTGTGTCCCTAATAAGCCTGCAACACTTGAAACAAAAGCAATTCGACCAGACTTTTGTGCTAAAAATGTCGGTAAAACGGTTTTGGTTAAATAGACTTGCGAAAAATAATCTACTTCCATGATGGCACGTTCAGTTTGCATAGTCGTATCCGTAATCAATGCACGCTGACTCAATCCCGCATTATTGATTAGCCAATCAATTCGGCCTTTATGCGCAAGGACTTGTTCATAAGCATGGCGAACTTGTTCTTCATTGGTAATATCTGCACACACTGAAAGATGCTGATCTGGATGTAATAATGAAACACGGACTTTTTCCAACTCTTCAAAACGACGTGCGGTCAAAATGACCTGCGCCCCTTGCAAAGCACATTCTTTTGCTAAAGCTTCACCCAAACCTGACGATGCCCCAGTAATCCACACCACTTTTCCGTTCAAATCATCACGTTTTGCCATTTTGACATCCTTTTAAATAACTAATTTATTCATTTATATGTATTTTATACTTTACGTAGTACAGGCTCATTGTTCAAAAACACCATAAAATGATCAAAGTACTGACTCATCGATTGTGCATCATAAATTTTGCCGAGTTTATCGAAGCGTTTATATCCGAGTTGCGTGGTGAGATTGATGACACCGGTTAAAGTTTTATCCACCACCATATTAAATTTCAGCATTTTTTTTGGTTCTCGCACCAAATGCGTCACCCCGGCATCGACCACTTGTGTAAATGCCTTCAATGCGAGTGGGACATATTGATTCTGCCCTTCTTTCATTTGACTGACATAGGCAAGCAAGTCGGTGGCTAAAGAGGCATCGATCGGATAATGCATATAATGCTGACCATCTTCGCTGTAAAAACGTCCATATAAATAATTTACCATCGGTACAAGGCGGTCATTGCCAAAAAAAGACACCGACCACGGCATATATTTACGGGTCGTTTCACGTATTTGCTGAATAATTTTTTCGGATTCATTGTCTCCAGACTTATTCATGCGCGCCATTTGGCCAAAAACTTGATCTAAAATTTCACATACAATATCCGCTAAATTATCCCCTAAGGCTTTGGACTGACTTTCTGTTTCACCTTCATTGAGTTTTTGATGAATCGTCTCAAAACGTTGATATGTCGTAGGTTGAATCTTTAAAGAAATAGAATAAGTCATTTGATATTGCTCCTTTTATCTTAGTTTTGGGATCAATGGGTACTTCTTATCTTAGGTCCTATCATACGGACTCTTTTATTTACTGCCAAATCCTAAAAGTTAACATTCGCCCAACATCCCTAATTCACCATTTTTTTTGCTACAATAGATCTAATTTTTTATCCACTTTTGATCTGTTTAGACTATGACTGATTCAGCGCAAAATATTGCTACGACCTACGATCCGACCGAGATCGAAAAAAAATGGTACAAGACTTGGGAAGAGAGAGGCTACTTCAAGCCATCTCAAAAAGGTGATTCATTCTGTATTATGATTCCGCCGCCAAACGTCACCGGTAGCTTGCACATGGGTCATGGTTTCAACAATGCCATTATGGATGCGTTGACTCGTTATAACCGTATGTCTGGCAAAAACACCCTTTGGCAGCCAGGTACCGACCATGCAGGTATCGCAACGCAAATGGTTGTTGAACGTCAATTGGGTGCTGAAGGCATCAGCCGTCACGACCTTGGCCGTGAAAAGTTCATTGAAAAAGTGTGGGAATGGAAAGAACAATCTGGCGGGAACATTACCCGTCAAATTCGTCGTCTAGGCTCATCTGTAGACTGGTCACGTGAGCGCTTCACCATGGACGAAGGTCTTTCTAACGCGGTTAAAGAAGTCTTTGTTAAGCTACATGAAGAAGGCTTAATTTACCGTGGTAAACGCCTTGTAAACTGGGACCCTAAACTACAAACTGCCCTTTCTGACTTAGAAGTTGAGTCTGATAAAGAAGAAGCAGGTTCACTTTGGCACTTCAAATATTTCTTTGAAGACAAATCAATCCGCACCCACGATGGTAAAGACCACATCGTTGTGGCGACAACACGTCCTGAAACATTGCTTGGCGATACCGCTGTTGCAGTTGCACTGGATGATGAACGCTATGCAGCGCTTGTTGGCAAAAACATCATCCTACCTATTACAGGCCGTGCTGTTCCTATCGTAAAAGACGAATATGTAGACAAAGAATTTGGTACAGGCTGTGTGAAAATCACCCCTGCGCACGACTTCAATGACTATGAAGTGGGCAAACGCTGTGAACTTCCAATCATCAATATCTTCAACAAAAATGCTGAAGTTCTTGCTGAATTTGAATACATCGCGAAAGCGGGCGAGCAAATTTCTAAAACCATTCCCGCACCTGCGGACTACATTGGTTTAGAACGTTTTGAAGCACGTAAAAAATTGGTTGCTCAAGCGGAAGCTGAAGGCTGGTTAGACCAAATTCAACCATATACCTTGAAGCCACCTCGTGGTGACCGTTCAGGCGTGATCGTTGAGCCACTTCTAACAGACCAATGGTACGTAAAAATTGCACCACTAGCTGAGCCTGCAATTAAAGCGGTTCAAGACGGTCAAATTAAGTTTGTCCCTGAGCAATACAGCAACATGTACATGGCTTGGATGAATAACATTCAAGACTGGTGTATTTCACGTCAATTGTGGTGGGGTCACCGTATTCCTGCTTGGTACGATGCTGAAGGCAACGTATTTGTAGGTCGTGATGAAGCTGAAGTTCGTGCGAAAAACGGCATTGCACCTGAAGTTGAATTAAAACAAGACGAAGATGTACTCGATACTTGGTTCTCTTCTGGTCTTTGGACATTCTCAACTTTAGGTTGGACTGGTGACGCTGCGAAAGATAAAGAAAACTACTTCTTAAATACTTTCCACCCGACTGATGTACTAGTAACAGGTTTCGACATCATCTTCTTCTGGGTTGCCCGCATGATCATGATGACCATGCACTTCATGAAAAATGAAGACGGCACACCGCAAGTTCCGTTCAAAACTGTGTATGTACACGGTTTGGTTCGTGATGGCGAAGGTCAGAAAATGTCTAAATCTAAGGGCAACGTGCTTGACCCATTAGATTTGATTGACGGTGTTGATCTTGAAACTTTAGTACAAAAACGTACAACAGGTTTGATGAACCCGAAACAAGCAGCGAAGATTGAAAAATCAACACGTAAAGAATTCCCTGAAGGTATTCAATCTTACGGTACAGATGCGGTTCGTTTCACATTCTGTGCGCTTGCAAACACAGGTCGTGACATCAAGTTCGACATGAAACGTGTTGAAGGTTACCGTAACTTCGCGAATAAAATCTGGAACGCTACCCGTTTCGTGATGATGAACTGCGAAGAGCAAGTGATTGGTCAAGACGTACGTCAAGACCTTTGGGAATTGCCTGAACAGTGGATTGTTAGCCGTCTGCAAAAAGCGGAACAAGCGGTGCAAACTGCGTTTGCAACGTACCGCTTAGACTTGGCTGCACAAGCGATTTATGAGTTCATTTGGAATGAATACTGTGACTGGTATGTTGAATTAACTAAACCAGTTCTAAATGACGAAAACGTATCGGTTGAGCGTAAAGCTGAAGTGCGTCGTGTTCTTCTTGCTGTGATGGAAGCGTCTTTACGTTTGGCTCATCCGTTGATGCCTTACCTAACAGAAGAAATCTGGCAAACGCTTGCGCCGAAACTGAACATTTCTGGCGAAACGATTATGTTGGCGCAGTACCCTGTTGCTGAGCAAGCACTCATTAACGACCAAGCTGAAGCTGATATGCAATGGCTGCAAGGTTTGATTGGTGCGGTACGTAACATCCGTGGTGAGATGGGTCTAGGTAATGCTCGTTTGTTGCCTGTTCTTCTGCAAAACACCACTGATGCTGAAAAAGCGCAAATCGCTCGTATTGAACCGTTGTTTAAAGCATTGGCAAAAGTTGAAAGCATTACGTTCCTAGCTGATGCTGAACAACCGCCATTGTCTTCATCAAGCGTTGTAGGTCATGTGTCTGTATTCGTTCCAATGAAGGGTTTAATTGACCCTAAAGCGGAATTGGGTCGTTTGCAAAAAGACTTAGACAAGGTTCAAAAACAGCATGACCAAATTGCAACTAAACTTTCTAACGAAGGTTTTGTGGCAAAAGCGCCTGCGGCTGTGGTTGAAGGCGAGAAAGTGAAACTTGCTGAGTTTGCTGACCAGTTAGCGAAAATTAAAGCGAATATGGAGCAAATTGCAGCGCTTTAAGGTGTTGTTAGTTTGGTTCAAAAAAATCCCCTCTTCGTGAGGGGATTTTTTTGTAAGCATTGGTATTGAAATTGTATAAGTTGTCACCATAAAACATGTAATAAAATAAATATGAGAATTACATGACTAAAGATCAACTTTTAAATGAGATCGCAATAAGTGGTTATTCAACTAGTTATGGAAAAGATAAATGTTATTCAACTTTTGATCTAGCCAATAAAACAATCACACGTGTTGGTCTTGGTTTACTAGTTTTAAGTATTTTTATGCTCGGATACCAAAGTTTAAATGGATTTGTTGCATTAGCTATCGCAGGAGTTGTCGGCGGTGTATTAGTCATGTATATGGAAAAATATAATGATAGCAAATACTTAACCACAGCATCGCAATTACAAGATATTGAGCGTGATCTAAAACAACTATTTTACGATGTAAAAAATGCTTCTCCCACTCAAAATATTTCTACATATGAACAACAATGGATAACTTTGGACAATCATCAAAAAAATTTAGCTATCGAAAAGCAAATTTTTGGAAGTGATTGGTATGCCCATATCAAAATGTTTTGGACTAAAAAAGTTAACACTCAATGGTTTACCGACGAATTAAAACTAAAATTTTTCTTTGATAAACTACCTTTTTCATTTTTTGTTCTCTGTATTACGCTTTGTATTCTGATTCTTTTATTAATTATTGGTTTTTATATTGCTAATCATTTAGTAGCTAATGGTCATGCTCAAACATATCTAGAACTTTTTAAAGGAATCTGCAAATGACAACAGCTGCTTTATTTAAAAAATTTATTGAAAACATCCAAATTCAAAATATTAATGTCATTTCTGAAAACTATAACAAAGTAACTAAAGCGTTAAATGAGTACTACTATGAATCTGAGAGCACTTCTACTCATTGTCGCCAAATTGGGTCATATGGACGAAAAACTGGGATCAATGGCATCAGCGATCTTGATATGGCATTTGAACTACCAAAATCAATTTACGATAAATTCAATGCATATTCATCAGGTGGACAAAGCTCATTATTACAAGATGTGAAGAAAGCCATTCAAAATGTATATGACCATGACCAAGTTAAAGCAGATGGTCAAATCGTGGGAATTGATCTAGATGGTTTCCGCATTGAAGTTCTACCAACATTTTATTTAAACACAAATGATGACGGTACTTTGGATTATGACATCTATACTTTCCCAGATTCCAATGATGGTGGACGTTGGAGAGAAACCAAACCAAAACTTGAAATAGAAGAGACTCGAAGACTAAATGATGAGTATGGTCATAATACTTATCGGCATTTATGCCGAATGGTACGAGCTTGGAAAAATCATGTAGGGGCTAAATGTTCAGGTCTTTGGATTGATACTTTAAGTTATAATTTTCTAAAACAATCTGAAAACTATAAAAATATTAGCTATAAAAATTATGGTGAATTGGTAAAAGATTTCTTTAAATATCTAGTCGATCAATACGATCTTAAGCCTGATCAAAATATTTGGAAAGCGCCAGGTAGTAAGCAAAATGTTCATGGGTCATGGCAAAATCATAGAAAAATGAAGAAGGCATATCAGCTATGCCTTGAAGCCTTAGAGGATGAATCTGTTGCTAATGAAAAATGGGCAAAAGTATTTGGGGTGAACTTCCCTGAAGAAGAATTAGAGCAACTTCACGAAAGTTTTATTGTGCGTAAGAAAGCTCCAAATGAGCGGTTTATTGAACATGTTTATAATGGGAAAGTTGATATTAGAAACTATCTATCTATTGATTACTCTATTAGTCTGGAATCAAGAACTTGGAAAATGCTTAAGAAAGCTTTGTCTAATTATAAAGTTCCTATAAGTAGAAATTTAGAGTTCCACATCAGGGATACAGATGTCGAACCACCATATCAAGTCAAGTGGAAGGTACGTAATATTGGTCCTGCTGCCGTAGCAAAAAATCAAGAACGTGGTGCATTACAAGATAGCACTTTCGGAAAGCACAAAGATTCTCGCCTTCAGGAAAAGTCTAGTTTCTGTGGTGAACATTGGGTTGAATGCTACATTATAAAAAATGGAGTATGTGTCGCTCGTGATCATGTAAGCGTCCATATCTAGTACCCTCACCCCGACCCTCTCCCAAAGGGAGAGGGAGCGTCTTTTGATTTAATACCTGTATGAATTTCATATTGGAGTTCCCTCTCCTTTTAGGAGATGAGCAGCACTGCTGCGCAAGGGAGAGGTATTTTTTAATTCACAACATCTCTGCCACAAATCCCCCAACACCACATCCGTCCACCCCAACACATCATGATTCCAATACCGCACAACGGTTAAACCTAAAACCTCTAAAAACTTGGTTCGTTCAGCATCATATTCAATTGCATCATCTGTTCCATGTTGACTGCCATCTAGCTCAATCACTAAGCCAATTTCATGACAGTAAAAATCTACAATATAAGGTTGGATCACATGCTGACGACGAAATTTAAGATTCATAAAACGCTTGGCACGTATGATTTGCCACATGAGGTGTTCTGCATCGGTGGCAGTGTGACGCATGGATTTGGCGAATATTAAAAGTTGGGGGTCGAGTTTATGGTTCATTATGTTTTGTTTTTATAATTTTATTTAGATTATCAAATTTTATAACCTCTCCCTAGCCCTCTCCTACAAGGAGAGGGAATATTCATTATTAAGCCAATAGACGGGATTTAATTAGATGCAGCTCCTTCTCCCTATGGGATGAGAAGCACTGCTTCGCAAGGGGGTTGAGGGAAACGTGCTTTTAATGAAAAAAGTATCAAAGCACCCCATTCTCCAGCAACACCTCCACCCCTTTCACCTTCTCCATATATTTCAGTCGTTCTTTTTCCCACCTCACTTGTTCTTTTAACACCGAAACATCGCCATCAATCACCTTATACACATCTTTTATCTGCATATTTTTCGGCTTTGGTTTTTCACTCCAATGAAAGCTATCCGTGATGTCATCAATCTGACTGGCTAGGCGTTGGCTTTGCGCTTCTAGCGCCATTTTATAAAACTTTAAATGCTCATCCGTTAAGGCTTTAGGGCTTTTTCCTTTATTGGTTTCTAGCCGTAATTGCAACTTTAATAAATAAAACAAATCCTGCGCTTCATGGGCTTGGTTTACCACTTGCAGTAATTCAGTTTTTTCAGCCTTTTTGCTTTCATCAGGTTCGCGGTCTGGATGAATCATTGCAGTGATTTTTAAATACACGGTTTTCAGTGATTGGTTCACTAACTTTTCAGCTTGTTCACGCTTTTGCGCTAAGCGTTTCCGCTGATGATCTTCTTTCTCACGTTGATATTGTTCGCTGTCCCACTCTTCATATGACTCATATTCTTCTGTCGTTTCTTGTTCTATATCAACATAACCTTTTGCTTTGCTCTGTTCAGTGTGGGCTAACTTGGCTTTTTTATTTGGCTTTTGATTATGTGCATGATGCTGCTGATAAAAAGCATCGACCTCCGAGACTTTTTCAAGTTCTGCTGTATTTAAATAGTTGGATTTTTTCAGCTGCTTTGCCAATTTCGCAAGCTTCACATCGAGCTGTGCTAAATCTGCTTTGGCGAAGTCTTCTTGCTGTAGATGTTGCCAAAGCTGAGTTAGTTGACGGTAGTACACCGCATGCAAATCACGATAGATCGGTACAAGTTTTAACTGAATATAACTCTGAATTTCACTTTTGGCATTTTGCCAAAGATCTAAATCCAGCTTTTGCTGTTCGATTTGCTCAATCAGTTTATTCAGCTTTTTATGCTGTGGGGATAAAGCTTCAGCACTCGGGAGTAGACTGACTTTTAACTCAAAAGACATAAGCAAATTTAACGCAAAAAGAAAATTATAGCCGATCTAAGCACGAAACTTATGAGCACCTTGTATGAATCAACAATGGATTTTTATCCATTAACGCTCAAACCGTTGTAAATATTGACTCAGCTCTTCCCGAACCACCACCTCATGCCCTGCATGACTTCGACTTTGTTCCAAGAGATGCTCTGAGTCGATTACTGCCACGCGATGACCATCCGCAATTAAACGATCTACACCTTCAAAGAGCATTCGGACACCAACATCGTGTATCAAAGAAATATTGGTCAGGTCTAAAACGATATGGTTAGTCGCAACAGTTTCATCCTCTAAGATCCGCAGCAACATTTCCGACTCAGTAAATTGCAATACGCCGCGCAGTTCATACACCACCACCGAATGATCTATCCCGCAGCTATAGCGACTTTGGACGATCGTTTGCGCTGAAGGAGTTCCCTCCATCACATGCAGCCCCATGTCCTTCGACAGTCGTTCAAATATTTCGACGCCTCGAACACTATTCCCATGTGTATCCAGTTTCGGACTAAAGACCGCTAGCCCAACCTGCCCCGGCAAAGCCCCCATGATGCCACCGGCCACACCGCTTTTGGCAGGAATACCGACCGTTGTCAGCCAATCCCCCGCAGCATCATACATGCCGCAAGTCATCATCACACTCAACACTTGGCGCACCACCGAACGTGACAGCAACCGTTTTCCTGTAGCTGCTTGCACGCCACCATTGGCAAGCACACTGGCCATTTTTGCCAAATCTTTAACCGTCACTAATATTGCACACTGACGAATATAGCCATTCACCACATCTTCAGGGTCTTCTTCAAGCACACCGACTGTGCGCAGCATGTAACCGATCGACAAATTTCGAAAAGCCGTCTTCACTTCAGACTGGTAAACCGCTTCATCAAAACTTAACTCACGCCCTGCCAGTTCACTTAAAAATTCACGGAGTTTTTCAGCTCGAGTGCTGTGCTCGTCATGCGGTAAAAGTGAATGTGTGGTGATTGCTCCCGAATTGATCATCGGGTTTTTCGGGGTATTGCTTTGTGGATCGAGTGCAATTTGATTAAACGCCTCTCCCGATGGCTCGACACCGACCTTTTGTAAAACGCTGTCTAGACCAAGATGACGAATCGCTAAGGCATAAGCAAAAGGTTTAGACATCGACTGAATGGTGAACTCGACTTCGTCATCACCCGTGGAATAAATCGTGCCATCTACGGTAGACAATGCTAAAGCCAGTCTATTCGGATTGGCGTTAGCTAACTCAGGAATATAATCTGCCAAAACTCCCTGCTGATTAGCATCGCAGGCATTGAGGACATGCTTTAAATAATCTGGAACAGGCGTTTTCATAAGGGCTATTTTTTGTTGTGTGCTTTTTTATTTATAACAAATTGAGCTGCCTCTGTATAAGTCCTTATGGTGAAGCCGTGTTCTGAGCTAAAACCTGTATGTGCTGTATATTCAAATGGTGCATCATTTCTCGAATAAAAACGAAATAACTGAGTTGAATGATTGCCTGTTCACCAAAGAGATTTTGATAATATTCAGTATGTTCAATCATTTCATTAAAGCCATGTTCTAAGCTTTGTCGTTCAATGCGGGTCGCATGTTCAAAAAAGGTCTGCGCCAATATATGCAGCATCGCATCATTCGACTGAGCATAGCGCTGCGTCTGATAATCGAGCTGTAATCGTTCTAAAATTTCTTCAATTTCATAGATCAAATATTCAATTGCCAAAGCATCGAAGCGCTGATGTCGAACACATTTTTGCACCAAAGCGACTAAGCCATGATCAAAATGAATATTCTTTTGCTCGGTCTGAAAGTCGAGCTGCGCTAATCCGAGCTGAAATTGTAATTGCTGCATAACTATCGTTTAAATTATTTAATCTTCTGCCAAGTTTAACTCACGAAAGCTGCGTACTTGGTTACGACCTTGTTGCTTTGCCATGTACAGCGCTTGATCGGCCATACGCGTGACCACAGCAGACGGTGTCCCCTCAATCGCAGTTGCTACACCGAAACTTGCACTAATCTTCAACATTTGATAGTTGGCTATCATGGTTTCAGCTTCAGAAATGGCCAATCGACAGCGTTCAGCGACCTCTATCGCCTGCTCTAAACTCTGATTTTTTAGAATTAAAATGAATTCTTCACCGCCATAACGCCCAACCACATCTTGTACACGAGTATTGTCATTTAAAATTTGAGCAACACGTTGTAAAACGGCATCTCCTGCATCATGTCCATATTGGTCATTGATCAATTTAAAATGGTCGAGATCAAGCAAAACCACTGCAAATTCAGGCCGTGTCTGTTTGCTGAGCGTATCAAGTTCATGACTGACATAACGACGGTTAAACACATTGGTCAGGCCATCAACACGGCTGAGGACTTCCATCTTTTGTTCACGGTGTCGCCACTGTAAAAGCAAAATCTGAAAAAATACTGCACTGACGATCAATATGGGTAAATACAACTCCGCCATACTCATCAGCCAAAAGGCATTGTCGTAAAACTCACTCTGTTTTAAAGCTGGGCTGAAAATCGGTGCATATTCTAGATGGTCAATCGAAGTTTGATAGCAAATGTAGCCAATAAACAATGTGATCGGAAATGTGATACTGAGCATAATTGCAGGACGATAAAAAACTAAACCGACCATCAGTAGATTGACCGTCCCCGCCATGGTGGCAGGACTATAGATCCCGATCATATAGCCACCATAGATCATGCCGATCCCAAATAGGACGGGCGCAAAATAGCTAAAAAACAGTCTAAAATTTAAATATTTTTTAAAATAAAGACTGAGTACTGCCAATACGCCATAACTGAGTAGGACTATACAAGCGACCATGATCCTCAACTTGAGTTCACTCGGATTAAACCAAATCCGATTGGTCGAATAATAAAAATTCATGATGCACCACTTCAACACGCTAACTTGACTCAGCATGCCAAAGATGAGAAGTAAACGCCCTTTATCGTAGTCAGACCAATTGATGATGAGATAGTCTGACTCAAACAAAAGATGCTTCAATTTACGCCATTGTACGCCCCATTTCGTACAGACAGCATTGCCCCAATTTTTCCCCATTAATCTTCTTTTTTATTTTATTATTTCGCTAGTTATACAAGGTTTGAACTTCAAAAAGAAAGCCTATTTTCACAGTTAAAAGTGCAACCTTTGAAGCCTTTAAACTTCACTTACACCACTATTCAAATTACTTTTCCGCTATTTTTTTTAGCTCAATTGGTCACTTTTATCTTTTTGAAATAGTACAGTTTATTATTCTAAACGCTCGGTGAATAAGATCCCGTTCAGATGATCGACCTCATGTTGTACGATCCGTGCAGGAAAGCCATTCAGGGTTTTCTCTTTGACTTCACCTTGAAGGGTCAAATATCGCACGTGAATTTGCTCGGCTCTCGGGACTTGTCCTCGTGCATTCGGCACACTTAAGCAGCTTTCTTCACCCAATACAGTCTTTGTCGATCGTGATGTAATCACTGGATTCACCATCACGATCGCCTCCATTTCAGGCGCATCGGGATAGCGTAAATTTGCACGTGAAGCCACGATAATCACCCGCTTTGAAACATAAATTTGCGGCGCGGCAATGCCTACGCCTTGACGCTCAAGCATAGTGGCATGCAGTGTTTCACTTAGTGCAGTTAACCATGCAGAACCTATTTCAGATGCTTGTACCTCTGCGGCAGTTAGCGTCAAAATTGCTTCACCACGCTGTGCAACAGCAGCAACATAACTCATGTTTTTATCCTTTTAAGTCTAGCGGGCTTAAATCACGTAAAAAAAACAACCACGCGATATGTATAATTATCGGTTCTGAGTATAAAACAACAGCGTGCTATGGCTTTGAATCTTTTGTGGTTTATATAGAGCACAAAGTAAAATA
The DNA here is from genome assembly GCF_057480965.1 of Acinetobacter sp. P37. NCBI lineage: Bacteria > Pseudomonadati > Pseudomonadota > Gammaproteobacteria > Moraxellales > Moraxellaceae > Acinetobacter > Acinetobacter sp. P37. Next base: position 50,905 of record NZ_JBLIYY010000007.1, read on the forward strand.
GTAGATCATACTACCCTATACCATTGATATTTATCATTTATACATCAAGGTACGCCATTATCTATTAGCAATCATTCTTTAAGTTAATGCGACTTTATCTATATTATTTTGTTCTTAATTAATGATATTTTCATAACTATAAGTTTTTAATAATGCAACAAAGTTTGATTATTCAATAAAAATTTGAATCACTAAAATCCTCAAATGCTATTTGCTGCTGGAAAATATTTGCATGGAAGCTCAGCCACGCCTGACTCGTCAAGATAAACGTACCCTCGGACTGTCATCACTCGGTGGAGCTCTCGAGTTTTATGACTTCGTTATTTATGTATTTTACGCCAAAATTATTTCGGAACTGTTTTTCCCCACTGGACTCAGTCCATTTTGGGCGATGCTAAATACCTACGGTATTTTTGCCGCAGGATATTTTTTCCGCCCATTGGGTGGTGTGGTGATGGCGCATTTTGGCGATTTGATTGGTCGTAAGCGTTTATTTAGTTTGTCTATTTTACTCATGGCTCTGCCTACACTGATGATCGGTGTGATGCCGACTTTTGAAAGTATTGGTTATGCAGCACCACTTTTGCTCCTACTGATGCGTGTGATTCAAGGCATCGCGATTGGTGGTGAAATCCCTGCTGCATGGACTTTTGTTTCAGAGCATGTGCCTGAGCAAAAAATTGGTATCGCCAATGGCTTACTCACTGCTGGCTTATCTTTAGGTATCCTATTGGGCGCACTGATGTCTTTGTTTATTTCATTACAATTTACAGAGTCAGAAATCCATGATTGGGCATGGCGGATTCCATTTATTTTAGGCGGGATCTTTGGTTTTATTGCGCTCTATCTCCGCAGTTATTTAAAAGAAACGCCTGTATTTAAAGCCATGCAAGAAAAGAAACAATTGGCTAAAGAGCTTCCTGTGAAACAAGTGCTGCAACAGCACAAAACAGGCGTTGTGGTTGGTATGCTGTTTACATGGTTCTTAACAGGCTGTGTTGTTGTGCTGATTTTAGCGATGCCAAATCTACTCACGGGCGCCTTTGGTTTTGAACGGGTCGATGCCTTTAAAATGCAAAGTGCCGCTATTGTGATGCAAATGGTCGGTTGTATCTTGGCAGGTCTTTTGGCAGATCGCTTCGGTGCGGGCAAAGTGATGCTGTTCGGTTCCCTCCTTGTCGCGATAATTGCGGGCGTGTTCTATAACAGCTTGGGCCATGTGGCAGCATCGACCGTGTTTGCGCTCTATATGCTGCTCGGTTTGGCATCAGGCACGGTTGGTATGGTTTCTTATAGTATGGTGAAAATGTTCCCTGCACAGATTCGTTTCTCGGGCATTTCATTTTCATACAATTTGGCCTATGCCATCGCGGGTGGTATCACCTTGCCATTGGTTCAATGGTTGAGTTTATACAGCAACATTGGCGCCATGTATTATATATGGAGCGTCTGTTTGGTGACCTTCTTTACTGCGATGCTTTATCGTCAACGTTTTGAAAAAATATCTCGCTAACTGATGTTACGAAGTAACATCAGCAGCGCAATTTGATTCAAATAAATGAACGATACGCGCTAAGGTCATCCGCAAGTGTTTGAGACAGGACTACTTTTAATCAAAATTGTTTTTGCAATACTTTGAAAAATTTGACGCTAGTGAACGAGTTTTGTCGGTGAGGTGCATTGCACCGCAAGATGGTTTCCTTGCGAAGCTTTGCTTCTCATTTTGCCTAATGAGAAACATTGTTTCGTAAGAGTACCTCCAGCCGAAGGCTAATCCCTTTATTCAATCCATAGATGTAAGACCCCGTCGAATAGACTTAAATATCATTTAAAAATTGTGAAATTACTTTTACGTGCGTAACATCACTCACTAAAAAAAGCGGTCAATGACCGCTTTTTTTAACTTGCTTTCAAATCAATTCAGGCTTTTAAATTTTTACGCAATTCATCTTCTACAATTTCAATCTCAAGCTGACTAAAACGACGAATTTCACCTTCTGCATGTTTTTCAAGTAATCCACCAATCAGTGGAACTTTGACTTTCACCGTCCAGTCCAAATTGAAACTCACTTGTGTTGCATCACCACTGACACTTCGTTTACAACTGGCTTCGAGCGGTAGGTTGGGATCTAGTTTGACGTCAGAGGTTAATGCCGCCAAATTACTAATATCCGTACGTTTCAGACGAAACGCATCTTTTAAAAACTTCTTGGCAATATCTGGAATATTTACATCCAAGTTATAGGCACGTTTTAAGGTATACATATCACCTGTTTTTTTTGATTCTAAAATTTCTAGATTTTCACCCGGTATGCGTTTGCACACCGCTTCATGCAAGCTGATATCTGCGGCTAGTCGTTTAAAATCTTCAAGTGAAACGCCATGAATTGTGGCATTGACGGTAAATTGATGTGCCATTCTCGTAATCCTTCAGGTCAATATTGGTTTTATTGTTTTATTTCGCCCAGTCTACAGTTGCTAAAACTGTGCTTTGGATTAAATCGGAAAGCGCTGTGGCTGTCATTGACCTGAAACCAAGCTAGAAAAACAGAATTGCCATACTGCAACTCAGAGGGACTCTGCCTTAAAGGCTTTTTTGAAATATTTGCCCATGCTGATTTTTCAACTCGAGCTGAAATTCCCAGCCCGCATCAATTTTTAAATACATCCCTGCATAGGACAACTTTGCGTACCAATGACCAAACTCGAGGCTTACAATATCAAAGCTGGCTTGTTCAGGAAGCTGTTGCATTGGTTTTGCATGTATTAAAGCGCTAGGTTCAAAAGACTTGAAGTGCGAGCCATAATGATGAAACAGTTCAAAACATAGCTGATTAAAAATTTCAAATGTTGAATCTTTGGGATCAAGTTGCGTCATTGCTTTAATAGCTTCCCATATCTTTTCATTTCTTCTTGCGCTTATTTTTATATTTCTATAACAAATCTTTGTGGTACTGCTTTTATAAATCTCAGTTTAATTTAAGTTGTTAATTTAACAGCATGCTATGCACTACACCATCCCGATCACGGTGTACCAATTTGATCGGTTGTGAATAATCGATCAAGATGCTTTGGTGTTTATAACTGATTTGGATGCCGTATTCATCTGCACCATCATCCAAACCGCTGATGCTACATTGCGTCCCTTGTGGAAATGCCTTGAGCCATTCAGCGTTATACACATCTGCTATTTGCTCAAACTGAAAAAAGCTCGCCTTTTGCTGCAGTAGAACCGTAGCTTGTCGGTCAAAACGCAGTTGCTGCTCAAGTTGAAAGTCGATAATCATGACTCTGCACGCTCTTTACTTATTCATCGGGATCGGATCATCGGCTATTAAAATCAAGCTTCGCAGACACCCAATTTTGCTTATAAATTCACAGAGGATTTTATGACATGTCTTAGACTCAAATGAACACCGCCACATTTCTTAAGGCATAAAAAAGGCACTTCTCATCGGGGTGAAGCCCGATTATGAAATGCCCTTTATGGTTACAAAGTAAATATATTTTTATAAATTGTCAAATTGGGAATGAAAAAAACATCTGTGGGCTAAATGGATAAAGCTTTCATCGCCTGTTGCTGCTGTTTATTTTTGACTTGTGTCCATTGCCACCAACCAAATGCCGCCAAGCCCACAAAACCTGCATACAACGCCGCAGTGAGATACAGGTCTTTGTATATAAACATACCCACATAGATAATATCGACAAATACCCAAAGCACCCAAGTAGCAATATGTTTCCGGCTGGTCCAATACGTTGCGAGTAAGCTAAACGCGGCCAATTGTGCATCCAAAATCGGCACAGCTGCATCGGTAAAATAGTGCAGGCTTAAACCAAAAATCAAACCGCCCGCCGCAGCTAAAAGCATTTGAAAGATCACAATTTTGGTCGCAATCGGTTCAATACGAATGTCATGATCTTGTTGTTTGCCCTTCAACCAATGATAGAAACCATAGAAGTTCACCACTACAAAGAAAAACTGCAAAATAGTTTCGCCATAAAGTTTGTAGGTATAAAACAGGTAGGCATACAGCAAAAAAGCTGCAAAGTTAAACCACCAACACCACATATTCCGCTTAATGGTTAAAGTCACCCCGATTAAGCTAATAATGACTGCAAATATTTCTAAGTTCGACATGGTTGATTGGGCCTTAAAAAAGCTGCAGCTATTATGGAAAAATTCAGCCTAAAGGCAAGCTATATCCTGCACTATTTCATATCAACTCTGTAAATTTTAAATCAAACCACTCATCCACCAGACGATGATTTTGATGTTTTGAACGCATCAGTTTTGACAGTTTTCTAACAATCGTTTAAAAACTTAGCTATGCATAAAGAATAATCAGAAGGAATCATTAAAATGTCAGAACAACAAGGTCGTGTAAGTCGAGAAATCCGTGGTCATCTTTATTTAATCGGTTTGGACCGTGCAGATAAACGAAATGCGTTTGACAGTCATTTAATTCATGACCTTTCACTGGCGCTCACTGAATATGAAGATGATCCAAATTTACGCTGTGCAGTGATTTTTGCACATGGTGATCATTTTACTGCAGGTCTAGATCTGGTCGAACTACAACCCAAACTCGGCAGTGGACTGTTTAATTTTCCTGATCAGCAAATTAATCCGTGGGGAACCAACTCACGACAACGGAAAAAACCAGTTGTGGTCGCGGTACAAGGGTTCTGTTTTACAGCGGGTATTGAACTCATGCTGAATGCCGATATCGTGATCGCACAGCGTCAGACCGAGTTTGCTCAAATGGAAGTGCAACGTGGCATTCTTCCTTTTGGTGGTGCAACAGTTCGCTTTGTGCAAGCAGCGGGTTGGAATAAAGCCATACGCTATTTACTCACAGGTGAACGTTTCAATGCGCAAACGGCATATGACATGAACTTGGTGACTGAAATCACCGACCAAGCGCCCTTATCTCGTGCCATTGAACTTGCTGAACAAATTGCACAGGCTGCACCACTGGCGGTTCAGGCAACACTCGCTGCAGCACAGCAAGGGGTGCATTTGGGAGCCGATGCTGCCTTTGCTCAATTGGATCAGCACTTACAACCATTACTAAAAACACAAGATGTACAAGAAGGTGTGATGGCCATGCTACAACGTCGTGCAGCCAATTTTCAGGGCAAGTAAGCCTTTATTTAAACTGAGTAAACCCTTTCCGTCCTGCCTATTCAGAGAAAAATTATGCCAACGGATTTAGAACAAACAACGCAAGAAATACACAGTACACCCGTGAGTTTCCCAGCAACCGATTGCTATACGCTTTCAGGCGTTGAATATCGGCCTAATTCTGCTGCTAAAGCCAATATTATTATTTCAAGTGCGACAGGTGTACCTCAACAATTTTACCGTCGTTTTGCCGAGTATGCCGCAGGACTCGGTTATCAAGTACTGACTTTTGATTATCGTGGTATAGGACGTTCTGCTCCTCCAAAACTCAAAGGCTTTAAAATGTCCTACCTCGACTGGGGACGTTATGACCTTTCTGGTGCCATAGCTTATATGCAAAAACACTGCTTGCAAACTTTTCTAGTGGGACACTCCTATGGCGGCCAAGCCCTAGGCCTCACCCCAAATCATGATCAGATACGTGCCATGTATTGTTTTGGCACTGGCGCAGGTTGGCATGGCTATATGCCCTTTAAAGAAAAAATGAAAGTTCATGTTATGTGGAATATCGTTTTTCCGCCGATGGTTGCCATCAAAGGGTATTTGCCTTGGAGCAAACTCAATATGGGCGCTGACCTTCCTGTCGATGTCTATAAACAATGGCGCCGTTGGTGTAAAAACCCAACCTATTTCTTTGCCGGCCCTGAGCTGAGTGAGCTATCTCAACAATATGCTGCAGTTCAAACGCCGATTTATGCGGTCGCTGCACTTGATGATGACTGGGCATTACCCAATTCACGACATGCTTTTATGCAACATTATGCGCAAGCGTTAATGCACTATATCAATATTGAAGCGGAAGATTATGGTCTAAAACAGATTGGTCATATGGGTTATTTCCGCAAAGGTGCTGAACTCTTATGGCAGGAAGTGATCGGACGGTTTGACGAACTGTTAGTTGCCTAGAGCAATTTACTCCATACACATCACATTGATTTATTCGGATAGAGAGATACATGCGTCCACGGAAAAATACCTCAGAACATCTATTACTACAGTCAGCACACGCCTTTAAACGCTATGGTTATATGGGCTGTAGCATGGGGAAATTGGCTAAAGCCTGTGGACTCTCAAAAGCTGCGTTTTATTATGACTATCCGAATAAAGACGCTTTACTGATGGAAATTTTAAACCTGACGCATATAAAGTTACAACACAGTATTTTTCAGCAATTACAGCAAACTACTAAATCCCCTCAACAGGCTTTCTCGCACATCCATCAACAGGCCATCCAGTTTTTTAGCCAAGGTGGATTAGGTTGTTTAGTCGGGATATTAAGTATGGAACGTCAACATTTGCCTACCGAGATTTTTGCAAAATTACAGTCCATCTTTCAGGAGTGGCAACTCGCCTTTGAAGTGTTTTTTAAGCGATGCATGACCATCGAACACGCCGCTCAACTTGCCAAAGTCAGCTTGGCGGATTATGAAGGCGCAATTTTAATGGCTCGAATGAGCGATGATTTGAGTTATCTCGATTTAGTCCAAGATCGCATTTTGCTTCAACTTGCGGAGTCTTGATAGCGATATTCAATTTTATGTTCTTCGCCAAAACGGTCGACATGTGTATAAAACTCACCGTATCGACCTAAATAATACTCGAGCGATTGATTGTAAAAACTCCAATAAATCGACCATTCATTCAGATCTAATTGGCGAATTTGAGTTTTACAATTGACTGGCATGCGACGTAAAAAAACTTCTTGTAACTGTTCGGCTGCCTGTAGCGAATCTAATTTGTATTGTTGTTGAAAGAAAATTTCCGCAATATCATCAAAAAGTTGCTGTTCATATTCATCTACTTCAATGACTTGATCGACGTCACGAATAGCATCATCATTCGATGCTAAAGAGATACTTTTCGATTTTTTTGGTGCTTGGTAACGCGTATATTTTTGACGATATTTTTCTGTTTTTATTATTTTTTTGACCACGATTCCTGCTGCAGACAACGCAATCAGAATACACATCACAATGAGAAAATTAACCATAATAACAACCTACTGCCGATGACGCGCATACACATCATTAATCACCGAATATTTTTATGGACTAATATAACGCACAATAACGTTTAAAATTCATACAAAATTATTTTAAAGCTGAAATCCTGCCTATTTTCTTTGCTAATTTATTTCAAACTATTACACCTGCTGAAATCATTGAGTATGTATACATTTCTAAAAAATCTATTATTACTTTTAAAACAGTATAGTTAGATGCATTTATGTGGTTATTTATCCGTATTTAATGATTAATTTATAAGTATACATTTGTAAATTTTGCAACAATTTTGAAATAAAAACCCAACCCAACGGCGCAATGGCTGCAAAAAAACATAAAACGCAACAAGAAGCCTCTTTAAGCACAAGGCGATATCTTCTGAAATGACAGGCTGTTGGAGTTTTCTATAAAAAGAAAAAATTATGATACGCGAAGCACAAATTCAGGATATACCCGAAATTATTCACGTGATTCACAACAGCATTCGTTCATGTATCCAGGACCATCAACGTAATGAAAGTGTGATTCAAACTTGGCTTGAGGAGGCAAATCAATCAAATATCTTAATGTGGATGCTTTATAACGATAGTTGGGTCTACGTCAGTGACAATCGAGTGGTCGGCTTTATTTTAGTCAGTGATCAGGGACAAATTTTACTGAACTATATCTGCCCTGAACGTCAGTACCAAGGCATTGGTAAGGCATTATTGTTAAACATGATGCACTGTGTCAGGAAAAAGAATATTACCGAGATCAGTCTAGAAAGTACTCATACGGCACTCGCCTTTTACCAAAAATATGGCTTTGTCGCACATCAGGATTTTGAGCCTGCCGATGTTCCGCTCAAATTGGTCAAACAGCTCTGTTAGTAGAGAGGCAAACCTCATAAAAAGATAGATTTTCAAATAGGATGATTATGATAGGTGAATTTAAAAAGAGATCAATCTAAATAAGTATTGGCAAAGGATACTAGCGATAGCACCGCAAAGTTTTCACCGTTTATAACTAGGTATCAAGGCTTAAGTTGATCGCGTCCTGCCTGTTTAGCCATATATAAATAATGGTCTGCACGCTTCATTAAGGCTTCGATACTGTCGAAGTCATTTTGCTTATCCATCCATGCCATGCCCAAACTCAGTGTGACGTAATTTTTATCATCACCCCGATTAACATGTTCAAGCTGTTCATTACGCATGGCTTCGAGTACCAATTGGAATTGCTCTTGGGCAATCGCATACGGAACATCATGCATCAATATGGCAAACTCTTCTCCCCCATATCGAGCCACATAGGCTGAACTTGGCAGGGTATTTTGCATGGTTTTCACGATCTGCTGTAACACCTCATCGCCTTTGAGATGTCCATAGTGGTCATTATAATTTTTAAAATAATCGACATCTAACATGGCAAAGACCAATGTTCGATGACTATGAAAACGGACTTCTGAATATAAACGTTGAATTTCGGCATTCAAAGCACGACGGTTGAATGCCCCCGTTAAGGCATCAATACGAATTTGTAGCTCTAATTTTTTATTCAGCTCATGGAGCTGTAAGGTGCGCTCTTTGACTTTCTGATCGAGTGAACTGTTTAGCTCAAGCAGACTATTATTTAACTGCTCGGTATGCATCGACTGCTGTGCATAATGGTGCGATTGCTGAAACATGATCAACAAGGCATACAAACTGGTTGAAATGAACGATAAATTGACTGAATCAATCAAATTCATCATCAGCAAAAAGTCGTTTAAAAAAGTAATGCACAGGAAAATAACCGCGATTAAATTTAATTTTGAATACGGCTCTTTCTTTTTCAGTGTTAGGTAAAAACCATAAGCAAAATTACTTAGAACAACGATCACATAGGCAAAACTGTAAGTTGCCAAAGGTTGAAAAATTTCAGGCGTCGAAACAAAAGTCACTGAAATATTCAACGACAACAGCAACATCGCGATCTGATAATTTAAGGTAAATAAATAGCGACGACTGAGCAAGTGGATATAACTTAAAAAGAAAATCGATGCCAAATAGGTAAATAAGTATTCTAATCGCGTGCCCCACAACCAATTAATATCGGTAAAAGTGGTATAGGCATAAGGTGCTGAAAATAAATTATGGAGTGCTAAAAAGACAATAAATAAGCCAAACACCAAATTACTTCGGCTATTGCGACCGCGTAAACCTCGAAAGACTGAAAATAGGATCGTAAATAATCCCACACCCAAGACGGCGCCAGACACCATCCCGATACTCATCATTTGTTGTTGGAATTGGCGGTTTACTGTCTTGGCGATACCAATACGCATTGGGTTTTCAAACCCGCCATGCATACTGTTAAAACTTGAAGCCTGAATGGTTAAAGTGAAATATTCATCTTGTGCCACAAAATAGGCAATTCGCGGCGCATTCTCCGTTTTTTGTTCTGCTTCAGTACGCCCAACTTCTCCCAAACGAACGATCACATCACCATTTAAAAATACCCGATATGCACCGTACTGATTTGGAATCAATACCGCGATACGTCGGCCAATAAATTGTTTGGGAATTTGGAAATGCCCAGTGTATGTCCCAAAACCTTTACTGTCCCCTGTAATATCTTTAAATGAAGCAGGCAGATAGACCGTTTGACCGACTAGAACTGAACTCGGAGACGTTAAAAATTGATTTGGATAAAACAACCATTTGCCTTGTAAGAGGCTACTGGTGTCTTCCGTGAAGTAGATTTGGTTAACTTCGTTTTGATGTTTTAAATAAAACGATTTAGGAGCAGTTTCATACTGTGCTTGAGCAGTCGATACAGTGAATGCCAATATAAAAATAATAAAGGTAAGAACCCAGAACAATCTGGTGCAAGGCAACTGTAAAGACAACGACTTTGATTCCTGCGTTTATACTCGAGCAATTATTCTAATCTACGGTAAAAGACAAAAATAACAACTACTATTTTATCAAATTGATCAATAACTTCCATGTCACTGATCTAAAACAGTCGCTGTATTAATCGCGAGTTTTTACATCATACAATTCAATCTCAAAAATAAGATTTGAATTGGCAGGAATTACATTACCCATTTTACGTTCACCATAAGCCAAATGTGATGGCACGATTAACTTACGTTTACCACCGACTTTCATCCCCATGATGCCCTGATCCCATCCTTTAATTACACGGCCAGTACCAATCACCGTTTCAAAATAATTACCACGATCCAGTGATGAATCAAATTTTGTACCGTCTTCTAACCAGCCTGTATAGTGAGTTGTAATCAAAGCGCCTTTAACCGCTTCTTTACCTTCACCTACCACTAAGTCAATAATTTCTAATTCCGTGCTCATGCTCTCAACCTCAAATGCCGCAATCTAAATAAAGCACTATTATAAACAGAATCAGTCTGAACATGATGCCCTTGAATGCGTTAGAACTTACCGACTCAAAGTTGAGAACACAATGATTTAGATCAGCATGCAAAAAACATTTACATGGCAAAGGTCAAATGCCGTGAAATATAGGAGTATTCCTTTATCACCAAGATATGTAGAGCAAAACGAAACTAAAAAATCAAAACGCTTGAACACTTTGAACGTTCATTGAATGAAGGCGTTTATGCGGTAAGAACAACGCTATTTACATAGTTAATAAAGAGGATTCATCCATAGGCATTACATAAATGGGGGGCTAGAAAATTTCCCGAATTAAATTTTTATTTTGGTTTTAGGTCAACTGAGTTTTAAATCGACAGTTAAATTAACAGAATTGTATTAGCTGAAAAATAGTTATAGCGACAAGGATGCAAGCCTAAACTCACACCCATCATGAAAAGTTAAATCAAATAATAAACTTATTGCAATTGTGTCCATTCAATCACAGCTTGAGCTTTATCACCTATCAAAGTCCATTCGCCATCCATTACGTTTAATTGTAAAGACATGGTTCGTTCGCATAACTCTTGAATGGCAGCTGTACTCGCTTCAGATAATTGCCAAATTTCAACATTCTTCAATGTTTTCAGTTTGCTGTTGCGTTTATACCATTCGTCTACTGATGAGCCATAAGTAATCACAGCGACTTGTGGGCAACGAGCACTGGCTTTTTTGACTTTGTCTTCGTCAGGGCAACCGACTTCAATCCATTTCACCAATTGACCTGTTAAATCTTTTTCCCACAGCGCTGGTTCGTCTGTTTCGAAAAGATCTTTGGTAAATTCTAATGCTTCATCTGCATAGCGTGCATATGCCAAGACACGCACCATCAAACGTTCAATCGTTTCAGAAGGATGCAAAGCCATCGTCAATTGATAATCACCATATTGGTGTACATCCATATTGGCAATGTTCAAATCTGCTTTATAAATTGTAGCTTTTAGCGCCATGGTAAAGTCCTCAAATTTGGCGCCTAGCATATAAGATTTAGCAAGCTTTTGCTGCGTTGATTTACTTATTTCTCAGCTTTATCGGCATCGATACGACACTGCATTAAGCGATCTTCAAATTCGAGCCATTCACGATCAGTTTGGTAAATAATTTCGACACGATTATCGATACTTTCCTCGCTCGACTGATAATTAAACTGATCGGGATTAAAGTTAAAGGTTTTCCACCCTTGGTCTGTCTGAAAAATACCTTTGATCCGTAGCCAATCTTGCTGCTCACAGAGTAAATCTAACAGCTCAAAAAAGTCGAAGGTCCATCGTTTTGGGAGTTTCCAACCTGCGACACTATAGCCCTGAGCGGATTCAACATAATGATAAGGCAACTGTTTAATTTCTGTGGGCACATCGACCAACGTTTGCTTTTGTATCGCCAATAAAGGCTGAATTTTACGAGGACTTCCCACATAGGCAAGATCAATATTTGTTAGTTTTAAATCACCTTTTACAACATTGATCCATTGCTGCTGATACGGTAAATACGCTTGTTTGAGTCGTTCCAAACCAGCTTGATCGGCCTCACTCATACAATCGACATGCGACACCACCACGATTTGTGCCACTTTGAGTTGATCGGCATACAGATTTTGCGAAGTCCACTCTTGATCATGTAAGCGTGAGCCATCAACCACGGTTACCAATGCCCGCATGGCTAAATGCGGATGCCAATGTGGCTCGGTCAATTGCTCCAAAAGTTGCCCAGGATGTCCCAAACCTGTCGGTTCAATAAACAGTCGGTCGGGTTTCACCTCTGACAATAACCGTGACAACGCAATTTGCATCGGCAGTTGGCTGCTACAACATAGACAACCACCCAATAATTCCTTCACCGCAAAACCTTGATCTTGCGACAACATCTGTTGATCGACCCCGATTTGTCCAAACTCGTTCATCAGTACGGCCCAAGTTTCACCCGCTGGCTTTTGCTTCAATAACTGCTGTAAAACTGTGGTTTTACCCGCACCTAAAAAGCCAGAAATAATATGAACAGGAATCGCACCGTGGGTAGAAACTAATTTCAAAAGTGATTCACTCAAATAAATAGCCAATGATTGATGGCCTTTACCATAATGATTTCAAAAAAATGCCGCAAGTCTAGTCCTCATTTCTCTGTCTTCATTTTTCTAAAGCATAGATCAGCCTAGTATCCGAGGCATTGAATGATGATCTGGCTGTTAAACAGCCTGTTTATTCCATTTGCATGAATGCATGACATATCTGGTCATACTTTATTGGCAAAGTTAACTCTTATATTTAAAAAAATAGCCATATCGAAAAGAATCCTTACATTTGGATTTTAGGGAAATTTCTGGATTCTGCTTATTTACGACATCGATGTAATCATCATGTAAACAATGAATGAATCATGAAGCCGATTTGGTCATTTTTTCTTGCAAAGTTAAATGAAGATTCCGATATTTTTTACATTTAAAACACAGGATGGACGGTTATGTATTCATCCAGTTAACCAGTCTGTTTCACTTTGTTGCTCGCATTGATCACTCGGTTTTCTCGATTTAGCATGAGTTCTCTCCTGATGGACGTGATGATCTTTTCAGGACTTACTAAAATATATAAGGATGCTCAAAATGAAATTAACTCAAATTTTACTTGCTTCTACTCTAGCTGCTGCAGCTGCAACAAGTTTTGCTGCGAGCAAAGATAAACAAGAAGCGCCTGAACAAGAAAAAGTAGTGGTTAGCACTCAAGAACAGCCAGCGACTGAAACAACTGCTGCTGAAGGTACTGCTGCTCAACCTGCTTCAGAAGCAAATGCTGAAGGTTCTGCACCAGCTCAACCTGCTCAGTAATATACGAATAGCGTACTCCACACGCTAAATTCATTTAGTCTGCTGCTCAACATTTATCCCTCACTAATAGAATGTTGTGCTAAATGAATTAAAGTCGCCGGATCATTGAAAAATGGTTCGGCTTTTTTATGCTCAAAGCCACTGATTGATAGATTTTAATGATCGATAAATCATTCAAAATGATTGATGATTTTCATATAAATAAATATATATCATTCACTTAAAATAAAACCCTGCAAAAAACACGATAATTCGATTCATCGTTTCGACTTATGCCTAGCTTGTTGAAAGCCTAGCTTTAGAACTTAATAGTGGCATATGTGAAGTGATTGGATGTTTACGCATGAGCAATAAAGCAAATTACACAACGGAAGTTGCCATTCTGGGCGCAGGTCCTGTCGGCTTAACCATTGCAAACTACTTAAGTAAGCAAGGTGTCAAAGTCACTGTGATTGAACAACTAGACAGCCTGATTGACTACCCACGTGCGATTGGTATTGATGATGAATCATTACGTACCATCCAATCATTAGGTTTAGTGGACCAAGTGTTACCGCATACGACACCGAACCACGCGATGCGTTTCTTAACCCCTAAAGGCCGTTGTTTCGCAGACATTCAACCGCTCACTCGTGAATTTGGTTTCTCACGTCGTAATGCCTTTATTCAACCACAAGTCGATAATGTACTGCTAGAAGGTTTAAAACAGTACGAAACCACAAATATTTTATTCTCTCGTCAATTGTCTGATTTTAGCCAAGATGCCAAGGGTGTAACGCTCAATATTCAAAATAAAGACGGTGAAGCTGAAATAATTCAAGCGCAGTATTTGATTGCTTGTGATGGTGGTAACTCTGTGGTACGTCGTACCCTCAACATCGGCTTCGATGGTAAAACTGCACCGAACCAATGGATCGTGATCGACATCAATAATGACCCACTTGCAACGCCACACATTTACCTATGCTGTGACCCTGTGCGTCCTTATGTATCTGCTGCACTTCCACACGGTATTCGTCGTTTCGAATTTATGGTGATGCCTGGGGAGACTCAAGAAGAATTAAGCAAACCTGAAAACATTGCCAAATTATTGTCGAAAGTACTTCCAACGACCGATGGTATTGAAGTGATTCGTCAGCGCGTTTATACCCACAATGCCCGTATTGCAGATAAATTCCGTGTAGACCGTATTTTACTTGCAGGCGATGCTGCGCACATCATGCCAGTTTGGCAAGGTCAAGGCTATAACAGTGGTATGCGTGATGCGTTCAACCTTGCGTGGAAAGTTGCAATGGTTGTACAAGGCAAAGCTGGCCCAGCGCTTTTAGATACATACCAAGTTGAACGTAAAGATCATGCCAAAGCGATGATTGATCTTTCTGTAATGGCGGGTCATGTTCTTGCGCCACCAAAAAAATGGCAAGGTTTCGTGCGTGATGGTATCGCGTATGCGCTCAATTACATCAAACCGATCAAACAATATCTATTGGAAATGCGCTTCAAGCCAATGCCGAAGTACAACGACGGTGCGTTGATCAATAACGGTGTTAAAGACTCACCTGTGGGTAAAATGTTCATTCAACCACATGTTCAACTTGAATCTGGTGAGAAAGTCCTACTTGATGAAGTCATCGGTAACGACTTTGCAATCATTGCTTGGGGCGTCGATCCGAAATGGGGTCTGTCAGATGCAACCATGAAAAAATGGCAAAAATTGGGCGTTAAATTTATCCAAGTATTGCCTGCTGTTCAGCTTAGCAATGAAAATCGCACCAAGTACGACAATGTGATTACGATTGGTGATATTGGTACTGATATTCGTGGTTGGTTTGGTAAAACCACTGAATCTATTACGATTCTTCGACCAGACCGTTTTGTTGCAGCGATTGCAATTCCACAAACTTTAGACAGCGTGAGCCAACAATTGTTTGCAAAATTGCATGCTTAATTGGGTTTAGTACCCAATTAAAAAAACCACGCACATCGCGTGGTTTTTTTTGACGACAAATCGGTTTAAACCGACTGAAACCAATGCACATCTTTTACCGATTCACGTTGCTGAATCTGCTGAATAAAAGGTTTAAATTCCTCTAAATATGGCAATATTTTGAATGAAATGGCATACACCATCCAATAAGCTAAATACAAATCTGCTGCGCTAATTTTATCCCCCAACAGATATGGCTGGGCCTGCGCAAGCCCTGTTTTAATAAAATCTAAAAGTATTTTTTCATTACCAAAACTCAAACTGCCACGTTTCTCATCCATCAACTCTGTGCTAATGCCGACATTTTTCATGTCCATGTATTCAGTCAGCGGACCATGACAGAAAAACATCCATTTCAAATATTCACCACGTTTGGGATCATCCAAGGCGGGTGCCAAACCTTTGTCACTGAATTTATCGGCTAAATAACTAAAGATGGCTGCGGTCTCACTAATCACGACAATACCATCGACTAAGCAGGGAACTTTGCCCATGGGATTAATCTTGAGATATGCCGCTTGGTGCATCTCTTCATATGGCACTTCAATAATCTCAACTTCTGACTCGATGTCTAATTCTTTCAATAAAGGCAGAATAGTATTACTGCGTGAGCGTGGATTGCTGTAGAGTTTCATTGTTGGGTTCATTGTAGATATCCTTATTTTCATCCTTGTTGTTCTGTCTATTACTATACGCGGCTTTATGTAGAATTATGTTGCGTTCATCCCTGCTTTAAACACTTTCCGATACAATACGCCCGACTAATAATTACGCTAAATTTGAATTGATATTTAAAGCAAAAAGTATTTACTCCGACTTTCTGATAATCAAACAATTGAGCTCTACATCGATGAAAAATAAATATTTAATTGCCATGTTTACGGTAATTTTAATTTCAGGCTGTTCCAAGAAAACCGAAGAAATGGCAACTGAAGCCAGCGCAGATGCACAACCTGCTCAAGTCAGTACACAGCAAGATCAAGCAGCGGAAAGCACTTCCAATGAGCCGTCTACCACGCCTGCAACAACACAAAAACCTGAAACTATTTTAAATGAGCAGGTCAACCCAGCTGAAGCCTCACGTAAAATGGTACGAGAAGCCAATGTCAGTTTTGAGTCGAAAGATGTGGTTAAAACGGCCTTAGAAATTGAAAAACTGACGCTAAGTTTAGGCGGCTTTATTGAACAGAAAAATATCGACTTTGTGGTGCAAGAGAGTCAATCCTACCCGATTGCTGACGGCAAAATTAAAATCTTTGAAAAAGTAAATCCGCAAGCGGAAATGATCATTCGTGTGCCAACTGAAAAAGCTGCACATTTCGTTAATCAACTGTTGCCCCTTATGCATTTTTTGAACCGTCAGCAATATTCGGCAAAACGCTATGAGCTAAAACTACTCGAAGAAATAATGTCACAAACACAGGTCGTGCCCGACCATGTTGCAGCTGCGCAAGTCAATGAAATCTCACGACTGACCCGCTTAGAAGTTGAAGATCGTGTCCGCTATAGCACGATTGTGATTGGCTTTACTCAACCTGCCACTGTCCGTGAACATATCGATATTAACCTTGATGCTGTTGCGCAGTTAAATGGCGATAGTTTCTGGCAAAGAGCGTGGTATGGTATTCAAAAAGGTTGGCAATTTGTGTTGAGCCTACTGGTTATTCTCATTACGATTTGGCCAATCTATATGATTATTATTATCGGTTTGATTGCCTACCGTGTGATGAAACCTTATTTACAAAAGTGGTTTAAATAAATCAGAGTGACAATGACTATGTCTCATTGAGTCTTTGATTAAAAATACGATAAATAAAAAAATCCCGAAGCGCTTAATTCGGGATTTTTTCATTTAAATCTTAGGGCAATATTTAAAGGCTTAGAAAAAGCCCATATAGAACTGCTCTTTTAATACTTTTAAAATCAACTCGATCGCATCATTTTTACGATCTTTTCGATAGCTCGCATACAAACCAATGGTCGGCAAAGGTTCAACGGTACTTTTAACCAATATTTTATCACCGAGCAATGGAATGACATAAGACGGCACCAAACTCCATCCCACGCCCATACCGACCAAATTGACATTTAACAAAATATTGGTCGAATGCTGTACCAAGTTCACATTCAGTTTATTTTGCTTAAAGAAATCTTGAATAATTCGGTATAGCTCAGGTGATGAGTGTTCATCGCTAATAATAAAATCCTGATTATTCATGTTTTTAATGCTGATATGCCGCTGTTCTGCAACAGGCGAATTTTTCGGTACAATCAGCGCCAAAGGCTCAGTAAAAATCTGAACAAATTCTATATCAGGGCTTTCTTCGACATAACGGGTAAAGGCAATATCAATCTCTCCCTTACGCACTGCACTGATCTGATCGACATCCATTAAACTATGAAAATGAATTTTTAACTCAGGAAACTGAGCTCGAATATTTGGCATGATATAAGGAAAGACCTTCATTTCAGCCACAGGAACAAAGCCGATATTCAGTTGTTCTTTACTGAGCTGCGCGATTTGACGTGCATCTATCATGGCTTTTTCAGCATGCTCTAAACTCAAACGCGCTTCTTTTAAAAAGGCCTGACCTTCTGCAGTCAGCTCAACTTTTCGGTTGGTTCGCATCAATAATTGCACCCCAACTTCCTGTTCTAGGTCTTTAATTTGCTGACTTAAAGAAGGTTGCACAGTACACATTCGCTGCGCAGCCTTGGTAAAATTTAGCTCTTCGGCAACCGCAACAAAATATCGTAGATGTCGTAATTCCATTATTCAGCTCCTAAAGCACTGCGTTTAAATTGGTTTGCCACGAATAGACGATACATCCACAAAGTGAACAGCACCATCACCGCACAAAATAAATAGGTTGCCTGAAATCCAAAGTATGCAATCAGCACACCCATAATGACCGAACCGACAGCAAGGCCAATATCAAACAAGGCAAAAAAGGTGGATATTGCATGTCCTATTCGGGCTTTTTCTACCGTTTGAATCGCGACCGTTTGCAGGCATGGGAACACTGAACCGTAGCCGATGCCCATAAAAACTGCCGATATCCAAAGCACCCATTGATTCGTGAGAAAACTCACAACCACCAAACCAATGGCAAAGCAAATAAAGGATGGATAGATGACTGCACTCGGGCCTTTACGATCATAGACTTTGCCAACCCAAGGACGGACGAGCAACATCGACACAGCAAAGACAATAAAAAAGATACTGGTATAAGCGAGTAAATGCTTCAACTCTGCATAAGCGGTGATAAAACTCATCACACTCGAATATGCAAATGCGGTCAGCAATGCCACAAAACTGATGGCAAGTACCCGTGTTTCTATCACATCACGCCATTGGATGGCTGCGGATTGGCTCGCTTGATCACTTGATTTATGCTGTACGTGTTCTTGTATTTGAACTAACCACGTAAAAATATAGCCCACTGCAACCAATAAGGCTAATACTGCAAATAAGGTACTAAAACTGCTGAATTGAATCATACTCAGCGCTAAAAATGGCCCGATCACCACGCCTAAGTTGGTCGACATGACAAAGTAGCCCATGCCTTCGCCCTTTCGATGATCTGGGATGTAATCATTTACGATGGGAACATTGACCGTGGTTAATATACTGAACCAAAAACCATGTAAAAAACGAATGACCAACAACGACCACATGCTGTCAATCCACAAATAACTCAGCGCAAAAACGACAAAGATAAAGCCTGAAATACGTACAGAATTGGCTTTACCAAAACGTTCAATGATCATGCCGGAAAATGGACGAATCGCAATGGATGACACCAAAAACAGCGTTAAAGCCATACCCGCTTGCTGAATCGAACCACCCAATTCTTTCATAATATAAATGGGCAATATTGTCAGCAGCGCAAAGTAATAGCTAAATAAAAACAAGTTATTACACAGACAAAAAACGAAAGACTTGTTCCATAGCGATGCCTGATGTTGAGTAGTCATGAGGTCATTGCCTCGCTGCTACGCGTGGCTTGGGACTGCGTAAAAATCGGGTTTAGCGCCAACTGCACCAGTCGCTTGATATAGTCTTCATCTGGCTGGGTATTAAAGAAAATGATCTGATAATGAATCGGGCCATACAACATATCCAACATGAGTTCGAAAGGATAATCTGCGCGAATTTCTCCTCGTTGAATGGCCAATTGGATCAGCTCACGTGTCGCTTCTCGTCGAGGTAACAAATACTGTTTAAAAAACTCACCCGCTGCTTCACGATGCTCCACCAAAACCACGAGCAATGCTCGACCCACGTGCTGATTTAAAGCCCGTGATAGTTTGAGCAATTGTTGATTTAGATTGAACTCTAAACTTTGTGATAAATCAAGTTCAAACACCGACGCGGTGTGCGCTTTAAAAGCATCGAAAACCAGATCGGACTTATGCTTCCACCAACGGTAAATCGTCGATTTTCCCACGCCTGCACGAGCCGCAATATCTTCAATGGTCATGCTTCGATAATCACTTTCCGCTAAAGCATCTGTGACCGCTTGTAAGATACATTGCTTACGCCGAGAAGTTTTTTCAGTTTCACTCATAATTTAAAAACGAAACGCTACGTATCGTTTTATATTAAACAGTATTGGACTGAATGACTATCTTTAACTGAGCTTTGAAGGATAAACTTTAGTCGCACACTCGGAATTCAAATCCCTATTGCACTATCCAAAAGAATTTCAGAATAAAAAAAGATCGCCTAAGCGATCTTTTCAAATATTCAGCCACCAAAGTGATTAGCTTTGTGTCGACTTTTTATAAATACTGCAAGAAGGATGATGATTTTCCTGTAAACGTGCCACTTTACGTTGTTCCGCAGCTTCGAAACGACAACGTTTCCAGTCATTATCTAGATTCAATGCTGGAATTTGTTTCGGCTTACCTTGATCATCAACAGCGACCATTGTGAAATAGCAACTATTGGTATGACGTACTGTACGTTTTTGAATGTTCTGCGCTTCAACACGAATACCAATTTCCATTGAAGTACGACCAACATGGTTCACACTTGCAAGGAAAGTCACTAACTCACCCACGTGAATTGGTTCTTTAAAATTCACTTTATCAACTGATAGTGTCACCACGTAGCTACCAGAATAGCGACTTGCACAAGCATACGCGACTTGGTCTAACAATTTTAGAATCGTTCCACCATGCACATTACCCGAAAAATTCGCCATGTCAGGAGTCATTAAAACTGACATCGATAATTCTGACTGGTCGTCTAGTGCATTCGCAATTTGATCTAATGGGGACATCTTGTTTCTCTAGACTCGTGATATAACAATGATTAATGTGATTATTATATAGATTTTAATCCAAATTAAATGTTCAAATCGGCAAAAAAACCATCATTATTATTTATGGTGATCATACCATCATTCAGTAAAATATATATCGATAACGATATACACCCGATAAACAAGTAGTTATCGCGATTACTATCAGTTTTTTAATCCAAGCTATGCTGTGTTTTATATTTAAAACATATTCATTAAAACGCGTTGTTCATCGATTCAACATAGCACGGCATTAAACTTAATCTTCTAAGACTTTTAACATCTCGAAAGATACGTTGTCATAGCTGGTTTTTTGCCCAAAATCATTGGTACTTTCTAGCGTGTAAGAATTATCTACATGTACATGAGTGACAATAAATACCCTCTCTTCCATCATCGCAAGCTTTACTTTTTGTCCTACATCAAGCGTTTTCATCTACAGCTACCTTTAAAAAATTTATTGGTTTTAAGTATTAATAACCTGATGATATTCTAAACACTTCAACAGTATTGGTAAACGTAAGCACATGAATAAAAACGCTAATATAGGCATATACTCTTAAAATCTACGTAAAACCAATTAATATGATTTTTTTAATTAATTTCAAATAATTAACTGTATATTTTCGTATTATTAAGATTTTTATATTTGGAAAATCTTTTGATTAAGACCTAAAACCAATAAACATCCAAGATATTAATGATTACTAGATACTATTGAGCATGGGAAAAGCTGAGAGCAAAAATTAAAATGCTTTGCTGAAATAAAAATGCACCCTGAGAGGTGAACAGGATGCGTTTAAATTTGCGAATCGTATCAGCCTAGTCTTTGGCTGCCAAATAAGGAATATGATGTCCCTTGCTATATTGATGTTCAGCATAAACCCGAGAAATCTCTCCAAGTTTTTCCAAGGTTGCCTCTTCACCTGCAAGCATCGTCGCTTCACGCCCTTTCACATCAAATATATGTGCTTTTTCACGTAAATCAGGTTGAATCACAATGTCTGCTCGCTTGAGCTCTTCTTGAGCTAAACGATTTTGCATAATGTTGATATTTTGGTTAAACAAGCCCCATACATTCGACGTTTCGGTATGAATCGGTCGTGCCAAAATATCCACCGCAATAATAATATCTGCCCCTAAATCGCGTGCAACGTCCACAGGAACAGGACTGACCAAGCCACCATCAACATATTCTTTGTCTTCAATAATCGTTGGAATAAACATACTCGGAATTGACACCGAAGCACGAACAGCCTGCCCCGTATTACCATAATTGAACACGACTTTTTTGCCATCCTTTAACTCGGTTGCCACCACATACATTGGGGTTTTTAGCAACTCTAAAGGCACATCATCAACTTGCTCATTAATATAATCTTCAACTTTTTTACCGTCAAAAAAGCCTTTTTTGTCCAAACGTATTTCTCGAACATCATTGGCTTTCATATTTAAGGCGATATCTCTTAACTCATTGGCACTTTTACCTGAAGCATAGATTGAACCCACAATGCTACCCGCACTGGTTCCAACAATAAAATCTGGGTGTATTCCCTGCTGTTCAAGTATCTGAATGGCGCCAATGTGTGCATAACCACGTGCCCCACCACTCCCTAAAACCAAAGCAACAATCGGACGCATTTCCTGCTTTTTCACTTTTTTAAAGTCAATGCGGTTATTCGCCACTTGAGCAGGTGCTGCTGTAAAAGTTCGAATTTGTGATGTTGTTTCAGCGCTGACCTTTTTTGAGCCCACACTTTGACAACCTACAAGGCTGATTGCGAATGCAGTCATCAAAACAGTTATGCTTTTCATTGAGAGATATTCCAAATGCAACTCGAGATTTGAAGAGAAAAAGTAGTCTAATCAGTCCACATTCACGTCACTGTTATTATTCGTTAATGCCTCTGACCGATGCACATTATATTGACATACAACCTAGAAAGTCATTGGCTGTCAAAATTTCAATGTTTAGCAGAATTTCCACATCAGGATCCAAAACATTGTCTAGCAAAAAAAGCCCCGATAACGGAGCTTTTTAAAGTTAATTTTTGACTTTACCAAATATCGGAATTAACGCGATCCTTATATTTTGGATGTTCATCCATCTTAAATACTGGCTCTTTTACACCCCGTTTTAACTGTGAGGTGTAGTCTTTCATCAGCATCAATAAGAATGGAGTCAGCAATAAAATCGCAAAGAGGTTAATACTCGCCATCACGCCCATGAAGAGATCCGCTAAGTTCCAAATCAGTGGCACACTCATGATTGAGCCAAAGTACACCATCATGAGGACGACTACGCGGAATATAAACATGACCTTAGGATTGTTATTGATAAACTGCACATTACCTTCAGCATAAGCATAGTTACCGATTACTGAAGAATAAGCGAATAAGAACAAGATTATGGCAAGGAAGTCATCTCCCCATGCGCCAATCTGGCTTTCAAGCGCCATTTGCGTCAAAGCAACACCCTCAAAGCCTGCATTTTCATACAAGCCAGATGCCAAAATAATGATCGCCGTACAGGTACACACCACAAATGTATCGACAAAGACACCGAGCATCTGAACCAGGCCTTGATTGACCGGGTGTTTAACATCTGATGCTGCCGCAGCATTCGGAGCAGAACCCATACCCGCTTCGTTTGAGAATAATCCACGCTTAATGCCTTGCATCATCGCCATAGAAACCATAGCACCGAAGAAACCACCAGCCGCAGCATCAAACTCAAATGCTTTGCTGAATATTAACTGGAAGATATCAGGCAAGATTGCAAAGTTAGCAAAAGCGATATATAGCGCGACTGCCAAATAAAGTAATGCCATAAATGGAACAAAACGTTCTGCCACTTTTGCAATACGCTTAATACCACCAAAAATAATCAGCGCTGTTATAAAGACAAGGAATAACCCTACCCATGAAATTTCAAAACTAAAACTGCCCAAACTCAATACTAGATTGGCTTTATCCCAACCCCAAGCATGTGAAGTTGCACCCGTAATGGCATTGGCTTGTACTGCATTAAACACAAAGCCATAGGTTGAAATCAGCGCAATGGCAAAAACCACACCCAACCACTTTTGCTTTAAGCCTTGCGTGATGTAATACGCTGGACCACCACGGAATTGCTGATTTTGCGTATCACGCACTTTAAAGAGCTGTGCAAGTGAAGACTCCACAAATGCAGAACTCATCCCTAAAAATGCGGTAAACCACATCCAAAACACTGCACCCGGCCCACCAATTGCAATCGCAATTGCAACACCTGCGACATTACCCACACCGACACGACTTGCCAGTCCAGTCACAAAGGCTTGGAATGGTGTAATACCATGATCATCATCGCCTTCTTTACGGCTAGATTTCATCACTTTAATACTATGAAAAAATAGACGAATCTGAACTGCACCAGTGATTAAGGTATAAAAAATACCAACAGCCACTAAAAATATGACTAAGAAATCCCAAAGCGGATCATTAAAAACTTTGACCCAGCTCATCAGGGTTTCGTTTAATTGTTCATTCATATTCAACCCTAGTTTTAAATGGTCAAAAGTATAAAAGGCTCTTTTTTGAAGAGCCTTTCTAAATTAAGCAAAGAATTTAAGAATTAATTGAATAACTGTTGCGTTAATCAAATCAACAAAAAATGCGCCACATAGAGGTACGATTAAGAAAGCCTTATGAGATGGACCATACATATTGGTAATGGCTTGCATATTTGCGACTGCTGTAGGTGTTGCCCCCATACCAAAACCACAATGACCCGCCGCTAAAACCGCAGCATCATAATTTTTGCCCATTACACGGAAAGTGATAAACGCAGCATATAGTGCCATTGTTAATGTTTGGGCTCCCAAAATCACAACTAAAGGTCCTGCAAGATCTGATAGCTGCCATAGTTTCAACGATAATAGTGCCATTGCTAAGTACAGTGATAATGAAGCATTACCAAATACATCAATTGCACGATCAAATATTTGTACGCGGAAAATACCTTCTAATACATTACGTAAAATGACACCACCAGCTAAAGCCCATACAAATGTCGGTAATTCAAACATCGTACCTTTACTGAAAGCCGTCATAAAATCAGCAAATGCTAAACAGCCAGCAAATAGGCCCAAAGTCGTAATTGCATTATCTGCGGTAATTAAACGAACACGATGTGGATATTCAAAAGGTACATATTCTGTTGAATTAATATCAGCTAGTGGTGTGTTATCACTACGCTCAATTTGCTCATTCGTGCGCGGAGTTGCTAGGCGATAACGATTAATTAGCAACTTAGCTAATGGGCCACCAATAATACCACCAATAATTAAACCAAAAGTTGCACTTGCCATACCTAAAGCTAATGCACCTTGTATACCGTGTTCAACTTCAAGAATTTCACCCCATGCACCAGCTGTACCATGACCACCTGTCAACGTAATTGAACCTGCAATCAAACCAATCAGTGGATCAATACCCAATAAAGTGGCAAGACTGATACCAACGACATCCTGCACAACAATGAAAGAAGCAACGGCTACCAGAAAAATAACAAGACCAATTCCACCTTCTTTCAATTTGGCAAAGTTTGCGCTTAAACCAATGGATGCGAAGAAAATCAGCATAAAACTGGTTTGTAATTCACTACTCGTAGTAATGCTATAACCCCAAATGCTATGTACAACCAATGAAATTATTGCAGCAACCAAACCACCAGCTACGGGCTCAGGAATATTGTAACGCCTCAAAAAACTGATTTTATTTACCAGAAAACGTCCTAATAAAAGAACGATCACCGCCGCAATTAAGGTATAAAATGCGTTAAAGCTAAATTCCATAATAATTTGTCCAAAATGGTTAGAATATTTATTAGTCCAATTAATAGAAATTAGTAGCGTTTATTAATTAAAATACAATTCCAATTTGTAAATTTAACCAATAAATCAGGCTACCAGCTATTCATTGCCAATCATAAATATTCATCATCTGATTCAAATATGTATGCCTGAGTTGAAAAAAGTGAAAACTCAATTCGACAAAACAAATCCATAAAAGCAGTTCATGCTTACTAAACCAACACTTACTACAATATTCACATCATAGATGAAATACATAAAATCAAATGCTGATTAGAAAAGTCGCACATTATGCGTGGAGTGAGATAAAATTTCAGCACTTTTTATTAAAAAAAGTTAATTTTCCTATAATTTAAAGTTATATCTAATTGTTTTTATTTAAATGCATTCGCATTTTTTATCTATATAAAATATTAAAGATTTGAACATGATGCCCATGTAAGACGGGGTTAAATGAATGCTTTAACCTGTACGACATCATGACTCAGGCGATTTAGTGAATCCATCTACTTAGTACTGTGAGTTCATTTGCGTTGATATATCCCCTGTTTCAACAAAAAAGCCTGAACTGAGTCAGGCTTTTTTGATTGATTAGATCAGTAGTTTGAGCTTAGAAGCTATATTTAGCCATTAAGCCAACGCGGTTATCTTTATATGTTTTCCCCGTAAACGCTTCACGTTTACCATTCACATATTCAACACCTAAATCAATTGGTTTCACTGGTGTATAAATCACATTTAACCAAGCTTGCTGTACTTCTTTGTTTGCAGAGTTATTTCCAACATCTTTAAATGCTTTTGCATAATCTGTATCTTCATCAGCAAATAATGCACCATAAGCTAAAGTTGAACGCAACTTTTCATTAAACTTATAGGTTGCACCGATTTGTACTGCGGTAAATTTATTCTGCTCAATATCCCCATTAGCATCAACAACATATGCGGTATTTGAGCCATATAAATAGTTGCTGTTCCCTTCTACATAAGATACATCACCATTAATTTTTAGCTGTTTCGTCACATCAAACGTTGTACCAGCTGCCAAACCCCACCCTAATTCATCATCATTACCGCTTTGAACTTTATGATGTTCCACAAGCGCACGTGCAGATGCATTCCCCTTACCATTCGCATAACCTTGAGTCAGTTTAGCTGTCAACGCTGGTAAGCTATATTTGACTGTTGAATCCTCAAGCGTTGTATTACTTACAGGAGGCGTGCCCGCTGTTTTGGTAGTCAGTGCTTGAGCTTTACTATCACCTTCTTCAGCAGCTACAAATAATTGTGTTTGCGGTGCAAGTTTTACGTTGTAACGCACTTGTGGCAAACGAGTTGTACCACCGCCCACGTTAGTAGCAAAATCAATCATTTCTGGTGCATGGCTAGACAAGAAGTTTGATGTGGTCTGACCAAATAACCAGTTGTTAAAGGTTAAATAACCATGACGTAGACGAATAGTTTCGCCACTTCCATTGAAATCGACCTCGATTTTACCGCCCACTTTATCATCACCACCGACGGGTGCTGTAAAATCTAAACCAAAACGTGTGGTTTTTGCAGTTGCGCGAAGTTTATCTCGTGCTTCTTCTTTAGACGTATGTACGTTGTTAAAGTCGTTATCCGCACCTTCAATAATGTAGTTCGCATCACCACGAACAAAACCGTAAAGACTTACATCTGCACCTGTTTTAGATTTTAAGCTTGCAGCTGGAGTAGCTGGTTGCGGTGGTGGTGCAACAGGACGCGCTTTAACTTGCTGAATCTCTGTTTGTTGCTGTTGTTGAACTTGCTGCTGCGCTTTAATCAAACTTTTCAGTTCTGCAACTTCTGCACGTAATTGTTCAATTTCAGAAGTATTGCTGCCTGCATGAGACATTGATACCGTTGCCAAACTCATTGCAACAACAAGGGTTTTCATTGGGTGGAATACAGTTTGAGTTTTCATCCTAAGCTCTCTATTGTCCTGTCATTGTTGTATACCCTAAATCCGGGTGCTTTGTTATTCAGCTATTTGAGCGGACAAATTTCATGCTGCATATCCGTGCTTTAGTCGCATTAAAGCCTTAACTTGTAGCCCCCAATAACGAAATACTTGAAAGCAAAAAGCAAGAAACCTGAATCCATTACTGAAAATAGACTGAAATATTTAGTTAAAATTCGGACTTAGCCGATTCAGATTGCAAAAAATCTCAATATTCATACCTTAAAGGTAAAAATCCATACTCTGTAGGTATGCAATAAAAACTATAAAATCCGACATATTGCCGATAGAGACATTCACAATGTATTTATCCAGCATAACGTAATGTATTTAATGCGAATAATACTTATTTAACAATTATTCTATTTCCTTAGATTAAGACAACAATGATGCGCAGTTTCATTAATTATTTTCAAGTGGATGATTTCTTAGATATAAGTTTCGAGAAAATAGAAACTGACCTCACAATGGGAAAATAGCACAATCATTGGGAAAATAGCACCCTCATTCATCGTTATGGATGATGAACATTTATAATGAATGACGCGTATGCTTAATACACATACATTGATGACTGACGTATAAACAAAAACAGCTAAACGTCTTCACCCTCATTCAGTTCACCCCATGGCTGAAGCTTTTAAACTACGCATGGTGAACATTGCAACAACCACAAATAGAAGCATAATCAGGGCCATATTGATGAGCGCTGACCATACTAAAAAGTTCAAAAACACTCCGGCCAATAGACCACAGGCAAATTGCATACTTCCCATAATGGCACTGGCTGTACCAGCTCGTGAGCCTTGTTCAGACATCGCCAATGCCATGGCATTTGGCCCAGTGAAGCCGATTGAAGCAACACATAAGAACATGCCCAACATTACAACAATGATAGATGAAAGATAAAATAGCCCCGCCGCCAATAAGATCAGCACACCACACAATTGAAGTGCATTACCCAATTGCAAACGATGGCGAACATCCAGTCGATTTGCAAGTTTCTTGTTGAGGGTCGAAAACACCATAATCCCTAAAGCATTCGCACCAAATACATAAGCAAATTGCTGTTGGCTCAGACCATAACCATCCATTAAAATGGCAGATGAGCCACTGATATAACAAAATAAAATTGCGCCAGAAAAACAGCCTGTGAGCATCGGTTTACGGAAGGTTTCGTCTTGCAAAATCGCACCATATAAACCTAAGACTTGTTTTAAACTTAAGTTTAAGCGCCGCTCAACAGGGAGGGTTTCTTGAAAGAAAAAATGTACGCAGAAAAGACAAAAAATACCGACAAGTACCAATACCGCAAATATGTATTGCCATTCAAACACCTGTAACACCCACGCGCCTAAAGTAGGTGCAATGATTGGTGCAATTGTTGTCACGATCATCATACTCGCAAAGGCTTGAGCAGAAGCTTGCATACTTAAGCGATCACGAATTGCAGCACGGGCAATCACCACACCGACACAGCCACCCAACGCTTGCAAAACACGAGCAGCGATCAAGCTCCATTCACTATTGGCAAAGACACACAGAAAACTGGCACAAATATATAAAACCAAACCGAAATATAGCGGTGTTTTACGCCCAATACGGTCGCTGACTGGCCCATAAATTAACTGCCCAATCGCCAAACCCAAGAAATACGCTGGAAGACTATTGGCCACTTGTTGCGTTGTGACACCAAAATCATCGGCCATTTGAGGTAAAGCCGGCAAATACATATCGATTGAAAGTGGCCCCAAAGCAGTGAGCAACGCCAATAAGACAATCCAGCGTTGAGAAAATTCCTTTTGTGATTCGGCGCTTTTCATAAGAATAATTCATTTATCGCAAGCAAGTTTTGCAGACAAGTTTACACTGCACATAGTATTATTTCTTGGCTTCAATGTGAAAATTCACACGATACACATTGCTTACTGCCCCATCGCTTTAGCAAAGGAATAATTTTGAACGCCTGGCTCGCACGACTGAAACAAGCAACCTATAACACGACCTTTATGTATAACTTGCGCATGGTCATTGCCTTCGCAGGAACAGCCTTTGTCCCATATTTTTTAGATCAGCAATTGATGACCATTCCCCTCACCTTGGGTGTGGTTGCCGCAGGTCTAAGTGATATCGATGACCGCTTTTCAGTCCGTGTGCTCAATCAAATTTATACCTATATCGGGTTCTTTGTTACTGCGGTATCCATTTATCTGTTGTTCCCGCATCCGATCTTATTTGCATTGGGCCTGATTGTGTCTTGTATCGGTTGGATTCTTTTGGGTTCATTGGGTCGTCGCTACGCCACCATTTCTTATGGCTGTTTGGTGATCTCCGTGTATTCCATGCTTGGGGTTGAACTTTTTGAAAATTGGTATACACAAGCAGGTTTATTGGTCATCGGTGCGATGTGGTACGGACTGCTTTCGACTTTGAGCTTTCTGCTGTTTCCTGTGCGTCAAGTTCAGGACAAATTGGCCCAAAGCTATTCGTCTCTAGGTGACTTCTTATTTGCAAAATCTAACTTGTTTGATGTCGATATGACACCGGAAAGTTACCAGCAAAGTTTGATTGAGCTGTCGCTCGAAAATGGCAAATTAATTGGCATTTTCAACGATATGAAAACGGCCTTATTAACGCGTTTAAAAGGCGACCGTGGACAAAAAGATACACGTCGTAGCCTACAATATTATTTTGTCGCGCAAGACATTCATGAACGTGCCGATTCCGCGCATATTGATTATCAAAAATTGACCCGTATTTTTGAACATAGTGATATTTTATTTCGCTTTCAACGTGTGCTTTCGATTCAAGGTAAAGCCTGTAAAGATTTAAGTATCAGCATCTTACAGCGAAAACCTTATCATCATAATCAACGTTTCAAACATGCGTTCCACAATCTAAAACTGTCACTCGAAAAGCTGCGTGAAGAGCAAAAATACGATGAAGTTTGGATCAATTCTTTATTTGCTTTATACCAAAACCTAAAAGGCATTGATGCGCAATTACGCAACGTCGAAACCGAGCGTTATATTGACCGACAAGCCCTGATTGAAAATCGTTTAAAAGATGATGATTTAAAAGGTTGGGACGACATCGTCATTCGATTCAAACAACATTTGAGCCCTGAATCGGTGCTGTTCCGTCATGCTGTGCGTTTATCGACCGTGTTATTTATTGGTTATATTTTTGTCCAAGTGACCAATATCAGTTATGGCTATTGGATTTTATTGACTGCCCTGTTTGTCAGCCAGCCGAACTTTAACGCCACCAAGCGCCGCCTCTATTTACGTATCATTGGCACCTTGGTCGGAATTATTTTAGGTTATGCAATTTTATATTTTGTCCCTTCTGTCGAAGGTCAGTTATTGCTACTCATTTTAAGTGGCGTATTGTTTTTTGAACTACGTAGTAAGCAATATGCACAAGCCACTGCGTTTATTACCATTTTGGCGCTGATTAACTTTAACTTAGATGGCATGGGTTTTGCCGCAGCAATGCCGCGTATGATTGATACACTGATTGGCTGTGCCTTGGCATGGTTTGGTGTGAGTTTCATTTTCCCAGATTGGAAATTCCGTCGCCTGCCTCGAACCATCAGCCGTTCGATTCAAGCGCAGTGTGATTATTTAGCTGAAGTGGTTGAACAATACAAATCTGGTCGTAATAACGGGTTGAATTATCGTGTTGTCCGTCGTGCAGCCCATAATACCGATGCAGAAGTAGCTTCACTGATTTCCACCTTAGCTACCGAACCCGATACCGATCCAACTCAAAAAGCTTTAGCCTTTGAGTTTTTGTGTCTCAATCACACCTTTATTAGTTATATCGCGGCCTTAGGTGCGCATCGTGAAAAAATTCAAGACCAACAGGTCTTAACCTTATTGGATAAAGCCACAGATGACATTCAAGGTGCATTGCTGCGTGACGAAGTTCCAGACTTATCTGCGCAAAATATGTTGCAAGAAATCCGTCAGCGATTGTCACAAAATAGTGAGGAAGATCAAAAATCCTTGATCGTGCTACAACAGCTTTCGTTGATGTTTAACGTGTTGAACCAATTTAGCCAATTGAAACAAAATCTAAGTCATGAGCATGATCAGGCATCGACTGAACTGGCTTCGCTATAATTTGGATGATTTTGGAACAATATACTCACTGAATTGGTATAAATAATGCTAAACTTTTTACAGTTTTAAATCTGTTACTTTCACTATGACCGCAAAAAATTTATACGCCTACACGCTAGAGCCAGTGGCTTATGAAATTTCTGAAGAAGAACAACGTTATGCTCAACTTGTTCTGTCTCGCAGTAACTTCAAAATTGGCAAAAAAGCATGGCTAATTATGGGTGCAATTCTTGCACTGGCACTCTTGGGCCTCATCTTTATTAAGAACTATTCAACAGTATTTTGCTGGGTAGCTATTGTCTGTGTCGTGATTTACTTCCTTGTGCGTAAATTCGGTATCGAATGGTATGCGAAACGCAAACTGAACGAAGTCCCTGTTCAAGAAATTAAAGGCATCCGTATGGGTGTTCAGCCGCATGGGATCTCTATGCAGCAACGTATGGGCGCAAACATGGGGACGATGACTGTCGGTTGGAAAGACATTCATGAATGGTATGACACCAAAGACTTCATCCTTTTGAACTTTAAAGTAAAGGGTCAAGACGGCGCATACATCTTGCCTAAACGTATGGATAGCAAGAAGTTTCCATTTTCGACCATTCGTAAACATTTAAATGAAACTGTAGGCCCTGCTAAACCAATTTAAGCCTAACAGACATTTGTTTATAAAAAGCCTCCTCTCTTTGGAGGTTTTTTATGTGTTTAATTTTTGAATAATTATTGATAATTACAATAATGAGAATGAATATTACTTACTTTTTCCACATTCTCTACTACATCATCGTTTATAATTCGTCGCAATTCAGCAACCTTTTATCAATATTAAATCCATCATGTTTAAGAAAACCCTTTTCCAGATTCACTGGTTCTTGGGGATTAGTGCCGGCTTAATACTCTCGCTCATGGGGGTTACAGGTGCCATTTATTCCTATGAACAGCAAATACTTAAAGCAATCAATCAGGACAGTTATGTGGTTCAGGCTCAACAGCAGCCTAAACTAACCCCTGCTGAGCTTTATCAGCACTTTAGTCAGTCTGATCCTGACATGAAAATTAACAGCATCTCTATTGCCTCAGATGCTACCGCCTCAAGTACCGTGAATATTGTCAAAGAAGGTGCTCGTCGTGGCTATAACATGATGGTTAACCCCTATACAGCCGAAGTCTTACCGGAAATCAAAGGTCAAAAATTCTTCCAGTTTGTACAACAACTTCACCGTAATTTAACTGTTGGCCCTGTAGGTAAACAAATTACCGGCGCATGTACACTCATGCTGATTTATTTTGTATTGAGTGGGTTGTATCTGCGCTGGCCAAAAAGACATTCCGTAAAACAATGGCTTGCAGTTAAACCAAAACTCAAAGGACGTAATTTCCTGTGGGATCTACATGCTGTCGTCGGCACATGGGTGATTATTTTCTATCTCATTTTGGCATGTACAGGTTTGTATTGGTCTTATGACTGGTGGCGTAATGGCATGTTTAAAGTCATGGGCGTTGAACGTCCACAGCCCCAATTACAAGAAGGTCCAAAACCGAATGGACAACCTGCAGAACAGGCGGGTGAAAAGCAAAGCGGTGAAAAACCAGCCACTGAGGCAGAACAAACTCGTGGTGAACACCAAGCACGTTCTGAAAGAAATCCTGCAACGTCAGGCCAATCTGAACATGGCGCTCAAGAAAATAAACATGGTGCTGAAGGTCGCGGAGAAAAACGTGGTCTAAAACCAGAACAAGTGAATATTGCTCTAACACAAAGTTGGAACGGCTTTAATCAAAATATTGGTCGTGAATACTCAAGTGTCACTTTTAATATTCCGAAAAAAGCCAATGGTGAATTAGAAATTAACTTTGTAGATGCCGTCCCTCAACATGAGCGTGCGCGCAACAAAGCGACTTATAACTACCAAACGTCTGCACTCACCGATATCGAGTTATACGAAGATAAAAAGTTAAATGAAAAAATCATGACCAGCATGTTGCCTGTGCATCGTGGTAGTTTCTTCGGACCGATTTATCAGTTCTTTGTGGTTATTGCATCCCTCATGATGCCGCTGTTCTTTGTCACAGGATGGATGCTCTATCTCAAACGTCGTAAACAGAAAAAACTGACACAGCAAGCTCGTCAAAGCTTAGCATCAGTTGCCATCGATCCCAATGCACAGCCTTGGTTAATTTGCTATGCATCACAAACGGGTCTGTCTGAACAATTGGCATGGCGTACAGCAACAAGCTTACAAGAGGCTCGTCAGCCCGTCACAGTGAAAGCTGTTCAGCAACTTTCTGCTGATGACTTAACGCAAGCCGCTCAGGTTTTATTTGTTGCAAGTACGTATGGCACTGGCGAAGCACCTGACCTCGCTTCAAGCTTTGAACGTAAACTGATGACACAAAGCCTCGATTTGAGTCATGTTCAGTTTGCCATATTAGCTTTAGGTTCAGAAGAATATCCTGATACTTTCTGTAGCTTTGGTCATGCGATTCATCGCTGGATGCGAAGTAATGCTGCGAAGCCCCTGTTTGATACAATTGAAGTCAATAATGGCGACACCCAAGCCATTCAAGCATGGAATAGCGCTTTAGCCAAAGCGACTAAACTTGAACTTCAGCACATGCAAATTGAAAAAACTTTTGATGCATGGACATTGACCAAACGTGATTTACTCAACCCGAACAGTTTAGGTGCACCTGCATTTAATATTGAGTTAAAACCGCAACATGAAGCCAACTGGCAAGCGGGTGATATTGCAGAGATTCAGCCGGGTAATAGTGCTGAACGTATTGCAAACTTCATGCAAAAGTATCAGATTCAGAGTCAGCAAGTGGTTGATTCTACCCAGCAACGCATTGAAGATGCATTATGGGATCGTAACCTAAATACGGATGTTGAACCATTTGCCAACCTTGATCACTTGCTCGAACAGCTTCCACCGCTTCCAACTCGTGAATACTCCATTGCCAGTATTCCAAGTCAGCAAGTATTACGCTTAGTGGTACGTCAGCAGTCCAATGTGGATGGTGAGCTTGGTTTAGGCTCAGGGTGGTTAACACAACATGCAGCGATCAATAGCACACTACAACTGCGTATTCGTACCAATGAATCATTCCATTTGATCGCCGATAATCGTCCTGTGATTTGTATTGGTAACGGTACAGGTATTGCTGGTTTACTCAGTCTTTTACATGCACGCGTTCGTCAAGGCTATACGCAAAACTGGCTGATTTTTGGTGAGCGTCAACGCGCACATGATTTCTTCTATCAAGACATCATTGAAGCATGGCAAAACACAGGCTTAGTTCAACGTATAGACCTCACCTTCTCTCGTGATCAAGCGGAGAAACGCTATGTGCATCATGAGCTACGTGACCATGCGACCTTATTAAAATCATGGGTAGAACAAGGTGCCGTGATCTACGTTTGCGGTAGTATCAACGGTATGGCAACGGACGTTGACCACGCACTGATTGATATATTAGGTGAAGACGTTGTTGCTGAACTGCGTCAAGCTGGGCGCTACCGCCGTGATGTTTATTAATAAGATGTTTACTCATAAATAGTCCCAACTAAAAACCAGACCTCGTGTCTGGTTTTTTTCACGCTATACTTAGGCCAAATACGAATACTGCTTTAATTTTTTGCATGAAAAGAATACTACTGCTTTGTGTAGGCTTGCTGCTCTGCGTAGATGCCATTTGGTTACTTACATTAGATAAAATTCATTTAGGAATCCTTTTACCCTTAGTCATTGGGTGTATTTTTCTTTTATCGGGACTATTTTCAACCCAAATCCACAATATTTTAGATCAATACCCTAAACTCAAAAGGCTCTGGCGTGCTACATGGTGGTTGTTTTGGCTTTGGCTATTGAGCCTTTTACTGTTTTTTGCGTATTTACACTTCAATAGCCAGCAATCCAAGCCATTTACTTCCGTCCAAGCCATCATCGTTTTGGGTAGTGGTATTGAAAATGGTCAACCCTCTCCGACCTTAAAGGCGCGTCTCGATGCCGCAGCACCGTATGCCTTGCAACAACCCAATACTATTGTGATCATGACCGGTGGTTTAGGCTTTAATGAAAAAATGACCGAATCTTCCGTCATGAAACGCTATTTACTTCAACACTATGACATTTCAGCGGCAGGCATATATGAAGAAAGTAAAAGTACCAGTACAGAACTCAACCTGATCAACAGTAAAATGATTTTAAAACAACATCAGATTTCTCTTGATGCCCCCATTGCAATTGCCAGTAGTGACTTTCATCTCCCACGTGCAAAAGCAATTGCACGAAAGTTAGGTTATACACAGGTGTATACCATTGCAGCACCTACACCGCTTTACATCCGCTACAACTCTTGGTTACGTGAATATTTTGCCTTTTTGAGTGGTTTTGTACTCAATGAATATTAAAAAAGCCCTTGTTTGATCAGTAAACAAGGGCTTTTTATGCTGTAAATAAACCATTAATTTAAACGAATACTACGTGGCAAAGGAATTTTAAGGTTTTCAAATACTTCTGGGCGCTGTTGATAGACTTGATATAAATAATTTTTAATATCTAACAGCATCTTTTCAGGCGCAACCAAAATATTTTGCCCTTCTGGGGTCAAATCTAAAGATACCGTAGTGCTCTCGCTGCGTAAAAACGGAATGACTTTTTCGATAAAGTCTTTTAATGAAATTTCCTGAATTTCATAATTGGACCAATTGTCTTTAATTAATAAACGTGCCAAACCACGATTTTGCCAAATGGCGAAGGAACGCTGACCTGTAGGTGTCGCACAAAGTGCCCAACCATCTTGATATAACGCAATCACGCCACCTTGAGCGACCATATTTTCAATAAATTGTTTATAGGTTTCTTGAGGATTGTAATTTGTAGTTTGAGTTTTAGACGCTGCCTTGCGCTGATATGGATTTCTCATAGATCACATACAATATTAAAATTATTATAGAGCGGATTCTATGTAAATCAGAAAATTTAGGCAAGCTTTTGGATAAAGAAGTTTTTATAGAAGAATATGGTGGGCGCTGACGGGATCGAACCGCCGACATTCTGCTTGTAAGGCAGACGCTCTACCAACTGAGCTAAGCGCCCTGAGCGAAGAGTAACAAAGCGAAGCCTTGTCTGAGCGCAAGAGAAAAATCAAAGATTTTTCTAAAGGCATTCTCTTGAACAGAGATTTTTAAGATAAATGGCGCAGCGGACGGGACTCGAACCCGCGACCCCCGGCGTGACAGGCCGGTATTCTAACCAACTGAACTACCGCTGCATCACGTAGTTTCTTTCGAAACACAACCTATATCTTAAAAGATATGGTGGGCGCTGACGGGATCGAACCGCCGACATTCTGCTTGTAAGGCAGACGCTCTACCAACTGAGCTAAGCGCCCTTAAAGGGTACAACAATTATATTCTTTGTAATGGCGCAGCGGACGGGACTCGAACCCGCGACCCCCGGCGTGACAGGCCGGTATTCTAACCAACTGAACTACCGCTGCATCGCAAAAAATATGGTGGGCGCTGACGGGATCGAACCGCCGACATTCTGCTTGTAAGGCAGACGCTCTACCAACTGAGCTAAGCGCCCTCAAAAGGTCTATCATGTAAATGGCGCAGCGGACGGGACTCGAACCCGCGACCCCCGGCGTGACAGGCCGGTATTCTAACCAACTGAACTACCGCTGCACTTACACAATGTCGCTATTGTGGTTCAAACGAATTAAGATTTAAAGTGGCGCAGCGGACGGGACTCGAACCCGCGACCCCCGGCGTGACAGGCCGGTATTCTAACCAACTGAACTACCGCTGCACTCTAAATATCTTAACGCTGAAAAGGTTTGGTGGGCGCTGACGGGATCGAACCGCCGACATTCTGCTTGTAAGGCAGACGCTCTACCAACTGAGCTAAGCGCCCTTTTCAAAACATGTTCATCGTTTGATGAGGTGCATTATAGAGAATCCTCACGGTCTGTCAAACGCTTTTCTAACTCTTTTCCACTTTTTCTGTTTGAGTGATTAAAAAATAAGTTATATTGCGGAAAAATCAGTATTTTTGAACATTTTTTAGCTATAAACCTGTAAATTTATTATTAAAAATATGACTTATATTCTGCATCATTCACATAAAAAACAGTTTTTCGCGTGGACTCATAACTAATCATTCAGCGAACCGACGATTAATTCACCACACACTGCATTCTAAAACACATTAGTGTACAAAATACATTCAAACCTGATTTTCTGTTAGTTTACGAGCATTATTTCTGACAAAAAATGCCTTTAAAACTCACTTTAATTTTTCAAATCTTTATTTTGATGCCATGAAATTCGGTTTTCATGGCTTGTGCTTTTAACGACGTGTTCAATGTTCAGTGATGTAAACCAGCGCATTTAATGGAATCAGTTGATAAAGTTCTATAACATCGCTGTTTCGCATGCGAATACAACCATGTGACATCGGTATACCCATAGGCTCTCTATCTGGTGTGCCATGAATATAAATATAACGTTTATAAGTATCACAGCCCTCACCTGCATTAAAGCCGGGTTCTAAACCACTGAGCCATAATATTCGAGATAAAATCCAATCCCGATCAGGGTGTGATGCAGCAAGTTGCTCGTCGTAAACCTCTCCGGTCCACTGACGTGCTTTAAAAACTGCATTTTGAGGATGTTGTCCACCAAACTTTTCAGCCACTTGATGCCAGCCTCGTGGCGTCTTTCCACTATTTTCCTGCTCACCAATGCCATTTTTACCCGATGAAATGAGGTAAAACTTATTCAGTTTCGGCAAAGTTAAAGTTTGATCTTTCAAGTTAATCAGGATATCTGCTTGATCTTGGGTATATTCAGACATGCTCTTGCTCTTTCTGCTTATCTTTATCTTGTGGTTGTGTCTGCGGCGATGTTTCAATAGTTCTAATCTTATTTGGCTCTGGTCGTGTCCATAACCAAATGCCAACAATCAACATGGTTAAGTCAGTGAAAATCTTGACGGCAATCGGTGCTGATGTAAAAAGCATAATCAGACCACTCACAAACATCATGATCGATGCAAACCATTTTGCTTTGCGTGGGACTGTGCCATTTTCGCGCCAAGCGCGTAAGGTTGGCCCATATTTAGGATGATTCAACAACCAAGCATCCATTTGAGGCCAACCTTTTGAAGCCGCCCATGCCGCTAATATTAAGAAGACTGTCGTGGGCATTCCCGGCAATAAAGCCCCTATAAAGCCTAAAATGACAAAGACAACCACTAAGCTTCGCCAAAACAACGTCTTCATACCGCTACCCTGAACTTTCAATTCAGGTAGTATAAGATGTTTTTAACAAATATCCGTTGTTATTCTGCATTATTCAAAAGGTTTCAATATGGCTGTAGCCCCGACAATGTCGTCTTATTTTGAGCCATGGTTGCAATTTAAACAGCCCTTAGTTCGCCAATTGGCTTTCTGTATTGCTAGCCCAAATATTCTGCAGCAAATTCCCAATGAACTCGAAATCCGCTATCCCTTTCATTTTCATCCAAACGAGCTTTGGCATAAATATTTTGAAGCCTACCTTCCCCGTTTAAAACAACTCGAACAACACCCAAGTGAATTAGTAGAATTTTTACAAAAATTAAAAAGTACTCGCCTTGGTTTACGTTTCGAAATGTTTATGTGGTTTTGGCTTCTCGATCACCCATACCATCCCTACCAGTTACTCGGACATAGCATTCAAAAAATTGACGGCCCTCGTACAGTTGGTGAACTGGATTTTGTTTTAAAAAATACCGAAAGTGATGAAATTGAACATTGGGAAGTGGCTTTAAAATATTATCTAGCCGAGCGCGATTTTCAATTACCCTATTGGTATGGCTTAAATCGTAGTGATACTTTGGCTCGTAAGCTTAATCATTTTACCCAAAAACAATTCCAATTTGATGAAGCACTTGGGCAGCAGATTCAACAGCGCTATTGCGTTTTAAAGGGCCAATTATATTTACCTATTCAGCGTACCAACGCATTGCCAAACTGGGTCAATCCTGCGCGTAGAATAGGTCAATGGGGACATGTCATTCCATCTACGAGTCAAGGCTATTATCGCCTACAACGACATGAATGGATCTGCGTGCAGCAGCAACCGACGAGTGCAACCGCACATTGGTGGACAGATGGTTTATATAAAAAAGACAGTGATGAAAGCTATTACATGTATAGACAGCCACGCTTGGTTTTGCCGCAAACAATTTAAGACTCAATGCACCATTTAGTAGAAATTTACATTTATTTACTCAACCACCGTAAAAACCACCTACTGTTTGATACGGCTATTTTTTAATCTAAATCTCACAACAGAATAATTTAGTCTTCTAAAAATTATTCTTTCATAATGGAGATTACATTCAATGAAAAAAATTTTAGCTGCATCACTTATGGTTGCTTTCGTACTGACAGGTTGTAATACAGTAAAAGGTGTTGGTAAAGACGTATCTAAAGCTGGAGATGCGGTAACCAATACTGCTGAGAAAACTTCGGAAGAAATTCGACGCAATTAATTTCTTTCCCAAGAATTTATAAAAGAGCCCTATTTTTTAAATAGGGTTTTTTCACGTCTAAATTTCCCTTCGCTTGTCGATTCGCCTATTATATTGCGACATTTTTGACTTCTGTATTTAGCATGACCTCAACAGCAACTCTTGATCTCAGCCTAGAATTACTGCGCCAACCTTCGGTAACACCGATTGACCATACCTGCCAGAACATTATGGCGGAACGTTTAGCCAAGATTGGCTTTAACATTGAAAATATGCGTTTTGATGATGTAGATAATCTTTGGGCACGTAAAGGGACTGAAGCACCAGTATTTTGTTTTGCAGGTCATACTGATGTTGTACCTACGGGTAACTTGGATGCATGGGGTTCTGACCCATTTCTTCCTGAAATTCGCGACGGTAAACTGTATGGTCGTGGCAGTGCAGATATGAAAACAGCGTTGGCAGCTATGGTTGTAGCGTCAGAACGTTTTGTTGCAAAGCATCCAAATCATAAAGGTTCGATTGCCTTTCTCATTACTTCTGACGAAGAAGGCCCTTCGATCAACGGGACAGTCAAAGTTGTTGAAACTTTAGAAGCGCGTAATGAAAAAATGACTTGGTGTTTGGTGGGCGAGCCATCTAGCACCAACACACTCGGCGATATTGTTAAAAATGGTCGTCGTGGTTCGCTAAATGCCAATTTAACAGTTAAAGGTAAACAAGGGCACGTTGCTTACCCACATCTTGCGATTAACCCAATTCATACTGCATCAAAGGCACTGGCAGAGCTTTGCGATACCGTGTGGGATAATGGCAACGAATACTTCCCTGCAACGTCGTTCCAGATTTCCAATATCAATGCGGGTACAGGTGCAACCAACGTTGTTCCGGGCACGATGAATTTACTCTTTAACTTCCGTTATTCAACAGAAGTAACGGCAGATGAACTCAAAGCACGTACTTTGGAAATTTTAGATCGTCATGGCGTTGAATATGACATCTCTTGGACGTTATCTGGTCTGCCTTTCCTAACCCCTGTCGGTGAGTTAGTGAATGCTGCACGTGATGCCATTCGAGATGTTACTGGGACAGAAACAGAACTTTCGACCAGTGGTGGAACTTCTGATGGTCGATTCATTGCGCCTACAGGAGCACAGGTGCTTGAACTGGGTGTTTTAAATGCTACAATTCACCAAATCAATGAACACGTCAATGTGGCAGAGTTGGAGCCACTTTCTGAAATTTACGAAAAGATTTTAGAAAACCTGTTGGCTTAAATATTCCCTGCATAGTCAAAAAAAGGAACTCCATTGAGTTCCTTTTTTTATATCTCGTTTTTGAAAATATTAAGCCGCTTGAAGCCCAATACTGTTTTGAATATTGGCTAAATGTGGAATATGAAATACCTGATCGGCCATGCGTACATATTGGAAAATATTGGCGTCTTTCACAGCTTTATCTTCATCAACCACTTCAGAAATACGCAGACGAATGGTTTTCGGCATTTCATTACACATCAGTGCAAAACGCTGTCCAACATCATCGCCTTCAATCACCAAAGCCACGCCCTGATTTTTTGCAGGATCATTGACCGAGAAAACAGGCAATTTCAA
The DNA here is from genome assembly GCF_057480965.1 of Acinetobacter sp. P37. Classification (NCBI taxonomy): domain Bacteria; kingdom Pseudomonadati; phylum Pseudomonadota; class Gammaproteobacteria; order Moraxellales; family Moraxellaceae; genus Acinetobacter; species Acinetobacter sp. P37. The sequence continues at coordinate 92,728 of NZ_JBLIYY010000007.1, forward strand.
TTCATGCCATTCAACAAAAGGAACCTTGGTTGCACTATCGAGCGCTGAAAGCACAATATTTTGTGGCAACAACATTGGCTCTTTACCATGACAATCAATGATATACGCATCTATAAAACCGGTTGAAACCGTAATGAGATGTTGCAGTTCCTGTTGATCAACTTTATCGCTGACAACCTGAGAAACAGTATTTTGGCTCATAGATTACCCCTGCTTTTCTGCAATTAAAGCTTCAATATTGGCAAGCAATTCAGCTTCTTGGAATGGTTTACCCATATAGTGAGTCACACCTAAGCTAAAAGCACGCTCACGATGTTTTTCACCTGTACGCGATGTAATCATAATGATTGGCAAGTCACGGTGAATGTCATGGTGACGAACTAAGTTTGTCACTTCGAAACCATCCATACGTGGCATTTCAATATCGAGTAGCATCAAGTCTGGACGGACATTTTCAAGCTGCTCAATTGCATCCACACCATCTTTCGCTGTCACGATGTCATAACCTTGACGTTCAAGTAAGCGTGAAGTCACTTTACGTACAGTTACCGAGTCATCGACAATCATCACTAAACGACGCGCATTGGCTTGACGGCCCAAGTCACGCTGCTCAGCTGAATGTTTAACACGCTGCGTAGTTTGAATCTGACGTGCAATATTTTGCCCATCCAAAATCAAACATACATGACCATCACCTAGAATCGTGGCACCTGCAATCGCGGCCACACTAGTAAATTGTTGACCAATTGGTTTCACCACGATTTGAGAACGTGAACCCACCAACTGATCGACCAATAAAGCAATGGTTTGACCACTGTTGCCTTTTATTAGCAATACAGGCAATGAATGACCGACATTATTTAAACGTGGAATTGGCTGATTACCCACAAACTCTGATAGATAACGTAGTTTGTAATTGGTGTTGTCAATTTTAAACACGTCATCATTACTATTGAAATAAGTTTCGAGTGCCGTAGGTGCAATACGAACAATACGTTCAATTTGCGCTAATGAAATCGCATATTGCTGATCGCCCGCTTTCACCATCAAGGCATCGCTGACCGCTACAGTCGTTGGTACACGAATGGTAAAGGTCGTCCCTTTACCTAACTCAGACTCAACGGAAACATGACCACCCAAGGCTTTAATTTCACTTTGCACCACATCCAGACCAACACCACGACCCGAAATTTGCGTTACCGCTTGTGCCGTTGAGAAACCTGGATGGAAGATCAATTGCAAGATTTCTTGTTTATCGAGGAACTGATCCGCTTTGATTAAACCAAGTTTTAAGGCTTTGTCTTTAATTTTGGTTTCATCAACCCCTTTACCATCATCACTGAAAGACACCAGTACATCAGTACCCTGACGACTAATGTTCAAGACGATGCTACCCACTTCTGGCTTTTTCAAAGCCAAACGGTCAGCAGTATCTTCTAAACCATGGTCGACCGCATTACGCAGCATATGTTCAAATGGTGTCACCAAACGCTCTAAGATCGTACGGTCCAATTCACCTTCTGTATTTTGAACAATCAATTCTGCAGGACGGTTCAAGGTCGAAGAAGTTTGACGCACAATACGTTGTAAACGTGGTAACAAACGATCAAATGGCACCAAACGGGTACGCATCAGACTTTCTTGAATTTCTGACTGAATACGTGATTGTTGTAATAACAAACCTTCCGCATCACGGATTTTTTCTGCCAAAGTACTCTTGAAGTCAACCAAATCTGACGCAGATTCGGCTAGAGATTTTGACAATTGGTTAATCGATGAATATTGGTCCATCTCCAATGGGTCGAAATCCGCATAGCGTGAATTTTCAGAACCATGTTTGGCAATAATTTGTGACTCAAGCTCACCATCCATTCGACGTAACTGGTCAGCAAGTCGCTTAATCGCCAACTCCATTTCATTCAAGGTATTGCCTAGCTGACCTAAGTCCATTTCAATACGTGAACGGTTAATCGAGTTCTCGCCTGATAAATCAATCATCTTCTCGACGAGATCAGCCGAGATACGAATCATCTCATTGCTGTTATCAGAAGAATTGGCTTCAGACCATTCACCCAACATCGATGGCGGTTCAACACCATCACCCTGAATAAATTCAAAGCCTTTACTGACAATACCTTGTTCTAATTCTGCAACACGGTTTGGCAATTGAACCGTAACATCCACATACTGAATGGATTCTAAGCTCAATTTGATGCTGTCAAAATTACTATAGTCATGGTTGAAGATCGCTTCTTTTAACCATGCCAAAGTCGTTTTGAGTAAGCCGTCATATGCATTTGAGTTGAAATGATGAACCGCGAAATGCTCAAACGTTGTCTCAAGTTGATATGCAATTGCAGCAACAGGTTCATTTTCAACCATACGCGCTCCACCTTTAATACTGTGGGCAGCACGTTGTAATTGAAGCAATACGTTACGGTCACTACGTTGTTCAGTCCATTGATTTAATAATTGAACGGCTTGTTCAAGAATTTCCTCAGACTCTTCAAGGAAGGTTTCTTCCATGACAGAACGTAGATCGTCATCTGGATGCTCAACATGTTCAGCAACCGCATGTTCAAGATGTTCAACAGCAGACTCAGTGTGAGCAATCGTTTGAGCTTCAACCACTGCTTCTGCAGTGTCTTCAGCAGCATCCATCGGCTCTGACACCGACACATCTGGCTCTACTGTAGCTTGTAGAGTTTCAGCTGAAATAGGAGCCGAAGCCAATGCAACAGGTTCTGAACGCTCTCCTGCCACAATTGACTGAATATTCCTTAGAATATCGATCACATTATTCGCAGGGTAGTCGATCCCTTGGTCACGAATGGTTTGAATACGATCTGAAATATCATCTTGCACCAAACGAATAATTTGAATTAACGTAGGGGTAATCGAAATTTGCTGACGAATAATGCGCTCATAAATCGATTCCAATTCATGCGAAATTAAACCCACATGAGACGCGGCAATCATATTTGCACCACCTTTTAGGGTATGCAAATAGCGCATTAAATTATTCAAAGCTGAAGTATTGGTTTGATCGTGCGTCCAAGTACTAAGGTCTTGGTCAATACCTACCAATAACTCTTCTGCCTCTTCAATAAAGATCCCTAAAAGATCTTCATCAAAGTCATTATTCGCATCCGCCGCTTGCATCTGTTGATGATCAAGTTGAATACGCTGACTTAATTGTGCAAAGTCTACTGCTGTTGTATTTGCAACAGCGGCTTTATCTTCTACTGTGGCAACAGGTTCAGCAACTACATGGGCTTCTGGTGTTGTCGTCGCTACAACTGCTTCAATGTCTTGTTGAACAAATGCAGTCAGCTCATTTAAGAAACGCTGAACCTCTTCACTTAACACCACACGCTGACCCGCAGCTAAAGTGTCAAATAAGTGAATGAACTCTTGATGTGCTTGCGCAAATAACTCATAGCCATAATCAGCATGGAGTAATTCAGGCTTTTCAACTAAAGACTGATACGCTGCACGCAGTTGAGTTGTGAAATCATGGATTCCAACAGAGGCACGATTATCCGTATGTTCAATCAACTCTAAAGCTTGCTGACTGAGCTGTTGAATATAGTCTGGGAATTCAGCAAGGGCACGTTTATCAAACTCAAATTCAGCATCTAATAACTGATCAATATTTAATTCGATTAGTTTAGAAACCAAACCTTGTGGATTATCTTCAGGCGCCAATTGATCTTGGCTAGCAAAACCATAATCATCCCAAGCGGCTTTGAAGGTTTCATAAATAGATGCAAGATTTGCCTTATCTCCTGAACGCAGCACGTGTAAATAATCACGAACAAATTCAGCATATTGAATCAATAAAGTAGTTTCTTTCGAGCTCGATACAATTTCGTCTTGTAATAAGGTTTTGAATAAGTTTTCAACTTTTGAACTGGCTTCAAAAATCTCTTCGATTTGCGCCATCGACGAACTACCACGCAATGTGTGTAGCGCGCGAATCAAACCATTATAGTCTTGTGATTTACTGTCATCAGATTGGAGGAACTGATCAATCGTTTGTAGATGTTCTTCAGCTTCTTCAATAAAAATGCTCACTGTCTCTTCGACCAGTGATGCATCTGCATCCACTTGTTCAGGAGCAGGTTCTGATTCAACAACCGCATCAATCGTGTTTTCAAGCACTTCTACAGGTGCTGTAGCTTCAACATCAGTCAGTTCTAAACCAGTGACACCATCTTCAGATTTTAATTGATCTGCCAGTTTTAATAATTCTTCGAGTGCAGGCTCAAGGCTAATATTTTGTTGTAATTGTTGCCCCATTAAAACCAATGGACGTAAGTCAACATCCAATTCGGCAACATTTTTAAACCGTGGATAGAGCTTATATTGATAAACATTTAAAACTGTTTGTGCAAACTTTTGAACGGTTGGCGTTAACTGTACTGAACCCGCAATGACACGGTTCAGCGTATCTTCAACTGCCCATGCAGTTTCACCCGCCGATTTTGCCCCAACCATACGACCTGAACCTTTCAGTGTATGGAAATGACGACGAATCGTCGTTAAAGTGTCTTTATCTTGTGGATTTTCCAACCAAGTTGTAAATAAACCCGCCAGTTCTTCAAAGATTTCTTCTATTTCTTCAACAAAAATCTCTAAAATTTCTGCATCTTGATCAAGATAACTATCTTCAGGAAGCGTAGTTGTTTCAACTAAATTTTTTAATATTTCTTTCATAGCTAAGGCTTCTTATGTTTTGCCACCAAGAAGGTTGCTCAAACTTAATTGTAACCATCACCTAAGACTTAACTGTGACGTTAAGTTCACCTTATCGATGTGTTATCTGTAATCGGTGCAGTACCCTAGCCGTAGCTAAGGTACTGCAGGTTTTCGCCTGACTTACTCTGGGAGTTTAAAGTCAGATACAGATTCACGTAATGATTCAGCCATGTTCGCCAATTCAGATACCGAACGTGCAGTATCAAATGTTGCACTGGTGGTTTGCGAGGTAATTTCTTGTACAACGTTCATCGTTGTCGCAATATGACCAGCTGAAGCAGACTGAAGTTTTGCGGCATCCGAAATGTTTGCGATCAGTTTCGCCAAGTTACCCGATACAGACTGAATTTCATCTAGTGCTACGCCGGCATCCTTAGACAAGTTCGCACCACGTACAACTTCCGAAGTCGTTTGTTCCATTGAAATTACGGCTTCGTTAGTATCCGTTTGAATGGTTTTTACCAAGCCTTCAATCTGTTTGGTTGCAGACGCTGAACGTTCCGCAAGACGCTGTACCTCATCCGCTACCACGGCGAAACCACGACCTGCTTCACCCGCCATCGACGCCTGAATTGCTGCGTTTAATGCCAAGATGTTTGTTTGGTCGGCAATATCGTTAATCAGTGCGACAATATTACCAATCTCTTGAGAAGACTCACCCAAACGTTTAATACGTTTAGACGTTTCTTGAATCTGCTCACGAATCGTGTCCATACCTTCAATTGAACGGTTTACGACATCTGCACCGTTTGCAGCAATTTGTACAGAACGTTCTGCTACGACAGCTGATTCTTCAGCGTTCGAAGATACTTGGTCAATCGACATTGCCATTTCGTTAATCGCGGCAGATGCACCAGCAATTTCTTGCGCCTGATGTTCAGATGCTTCTGCAAGCTGGTTGGTAATACCCTGCGTATTCGCCGTATATTGCGCAACTTCTTGAGAAGTTTCTGTAATACGCGATACAAGGTCACGTAATTGGTCGATTGCGAAGTTAATCGAGTCGGCAATCGCACCAGTAAAGTCTTCAGATACCGTCGCATACGAACGTAAGTCACCGTCTGCAAGATCGGCAATTTCATCGAGTAAACGTAAAATCGCGTTCTGGTTACGGTCATATTCTTCTTGAAGACGGGTTACACGGAATTTATCCGATTGACCACGTAAAGAAAGAAGTTTGAACACACAGATCAAGAAGGCCGTTAAAGCAAGAATCAACAGTACCGCAGGTAAAATGGTTTTCAAGCCTGTGCTAGAAGACAATTGATTTAAGTTGTCCAACAATTTGTCTGACTCAGCAAAAATTTGTGAAGATGCTTTACGTACGTTCACAATTTGCGTTGAGTTTTTCAAAATTGTCGCAGCCGCTGATTTTAATACATCGTCATATTCAGCTTTAATGCCTTCAAGTGACTCACGTAATTCAGGGCTTTCAATACGTTGTACACCAAGCTCTGTACTACCATCCAATTGGGCATTTAAGTACAAACCGAAGGTTTCAGTATCGGCACTGAAGTCATCTGCAGACTCACGTGAGCTATCAGAACCTGAAAGCACCGAACTGATCGAACGTAAAATACGTTCTGCAATGAATACTTGGTTTTTCGCAATCACCACCTGGTTCGAAGGCATGTCTTGACGTGCCATTTGGTCGACCATCAAGTTATATTCCGCCTGAATCCCCGGAATGGTTTCACCAATCGCGATGTTCGTGTCATATAATTTATTAATGATTTTTTGTTGCGAAGTAATCAAGTCAATACTTTTTGAAACCTCAGCCCACTGCGTATCTACAGATTTCAGCGCATCTGTATTTGCATGAATGTCTTTTACAGTTTCTAAGTTTTCTTTGAACGAATCTTGAGAGGCAATTAATTTTTTCATTGCATCTTCAGTACCTGATGCAGTTGCCTCAGTTGCTTGACGCGAAATTGTTTGCGAAAGAAGACGGAGTTCACCCAAACTTTGCGTTAATTGGTTACCGCGAGGAACGCTATAGAATAGGTATAATAAAATAATCGTTGCCAGTACTAATGAACCAATCGCACCATAAATAAATGGTTTGGATTTTTCACTATCACCAAAAACTCGAGATAATTGATCTGTCTGTGATTGCAGTTTTGCCAGAAAAGCATTACCGCCTTTACGACCACTGGTGCTTTCACCCGTATTTTTCTTTTTAAGTTTAAAGCCCATTCAGCTTCTCCCCGATTACGCCTTCTTTCGTTCGTGCGCGACAATTAATTTATAAATTTTATAGATGCGTTCATGTATTTTGGATTTTGCAGTAAACGACTGAAGAGAAATACATTCCACTGCTGGTTATGCTGGTGGAAATACCCCTGACAATATTCCTGCAAATTTCGATCCAACTCATTATCTTTAGAAAAATAACTTTTCTTATTAAAGTGTTGAATACCCAAAACTTGATCGACTATCAAACCGACATAATGGTCATTATGACTAATACATAAAACTTTTTGAGTGGGTGAAAAACTACTTCGATGACCGGTTATATATTGTGCTAGGTCAGACAAAGAAAGTAAGCGTCCCCGAATATTGGCTAGTCCCATCACCCAAGGTTGGGTGTTGGGAACTGGCGTATATTTTGGTGGGTAGATCACTTCAGCTACTTCACCTAAAGGAGCAACGTAATATTGCCCCATCATCTCAAAAGCAATGCCTGACCATCGGTTTACTTCATTTTCAGTGGAAACGTAGTTTTTGTTTCCTCGTTTTGCGATTCGAAGTAATTCGATAAATCCATTTGCTGCCATAGAGCTTTATCCTGCATTGAGGTGTTGCTTAATCACATCAATTAATTGTTTTTCGTCTACAGGTTTAGTTAGATAATCAGAAGCACCTTGGCGTTTACCCCAAACACGGTCAGTTGCCTGATCTTTGGTACTTACAATGACAATCGGGATATGTTTGGTGGTCGCACCACGTGCAATTTGACGTGTTGCTTGGAATCCATTCACACCCGGCATTACCACATCCATTAAGACCAAATCAGGTAACTCAGCTTGAGCCATTGTCACCCCATCAGCCCCATTTGAAGCTTCAATCACTTCAAATCCGTGTTTACCTAAAATTTCTTTAAAACGGAATGTTTCTGTTGGTGAATCATCAACGATTAGGATACGTGCCATGCTTTTTCCCCAAAAAAATAAAAAATCTAATTAAGCTGTAACGTGATTACGAATTGCATTCAGCAATTCATCTTTACTGAATGGCTTAGTCAAGTATTCATCCGAACCCACAACACGACCCTTCGCCTGATCAAATAAACCGTCTTTACTTGAAAGCATAATCACAGGAATATTTTGATAATTTTGAGAGTTTTTAATCAGGGCACAAGTTTGATAGCCATCTAGACGTGGCATCATAATATCGACAAATACGATATCTGGATTCGCATCTGCAATTTTTGAAAGTGCTTCAAAACCATCTACAGCAGTGACTACTTCACATCCTTCACGCTGAAGCAGCGTTTCGGCCGTACGACGAATGGTTTTTGAATCATCAATTACCATGACTTTTAGATTTTGGAATTTATCGTCCATTTATTGACCCTACCCATTGAGGATGTACAAACAATTAAGTTAGCAGCATTATTATTTACAAGTTATGAACATTTTTAACATATCTTTACTTGCGTTTTCAATGAACATTTTCTGCGCAAACACACAAGATTTCTTGTTTTTATTAACTGCTTCACACTTTCCGATGACCAACGATTTTTTTTTAACTTGGAATAGTATTTAATTGTCTTAATTAAGCATATTATAGCAAGATTATTACTTTAAAATAAGTAATTTAGTCAACTTTAAACTGGGGAGTACAAGGTTGAGTCCGCTTACAAAAAAAATTCACTTGATTGGCCTTAAACATTTCTCAAAAAAAGTCATCCTGACGACTTGTTTACTGGCTTATACCCCGCTTTTATTTGCTGCACCAAACAATATGCAGCAACCACAAAAGGCGACTTGGTATCGCTACTATGACAATAAAGGTGTAGCAAACATCAGTACCAATGTGACACCAAATCACATCCGCTATGGTTATGAAGCACTTGATCAAAATATGCAAGTGATTAAACGTAACCGCCCCTACAATGCTGAAGCTGACGTTAGACAAGCTCCTCAGCGTGCTGCTCAAGCACGTCAGCAAGCGTCAGATATCAAACTTAAAAAAGCCTATACCAATAGCCGAACTGCGGCCATCAAAAAGCGTGATGCACTGACTGGTATACGTAAACAGATCGTGTTTGAACAAGAACAATTAAAACAATTACAAAATGATCGTGTATTATTTGTTCGCCAAGAACGTGAACATTTTCGAAAAGGTGAAACCGTTCCGGCAAAATTAAAAACAATGTTGGATAATAATCAAAAAAATATGGTAGCGAAAAAAGAATACATTCAATCGTTACAAACTCGCTATCGAAATACAGAAGCTGAATACGACAGAATTATTACGCGTTTAAAAGCGATGGAATAAACTTGTTATTCAATTGCTTTTGTAGACCGCTGATATAAGGACCATTATGCACTCTGCACAGCAATCATCCCCATTTTTAAAGCTTAGCCTGCTTTGCATAAGCCTGACTTTGGCTGCATGTCAAAAAGAAGATCCGCAGCAAAGTGTAAAACCAGAAAATAAGATTGAATTGATTCAACAAGATCTGGTCACGATCGAACAAGGCAACGCCATTTCAAAAACTGCCTTTACTGGTACCATTCGGGCGGTCAATCAGAGCAGTATTCAAGCCCAAGTCACTGCGACTGCAACCAATGTTAATGCCGAAGTCGGACAACGTGTCAGCAAAGGCCAAGTGTTGGTGCGTTTAAATAATCAAGACAATGCCGCACGTCTTGCTCAATCTCAAGCAAACCTTGCCTCCACGCAAGCTCAAGCCAATCAAGCCAAACTGATGATGGAACGTAAACAGCGTTTGCTGAATCAAGGCTTTATTTCCAAAGTAGAGTTTGAACAAAGTCGTGTCGATTACCAAGCTCAAATGGAAAATGTTCGTGCCCAACAAGCTAATGTCGACATTGCGCGAAAAGCCAATCAAGATGGTACCATTTATAGCCCTATCCAAGGCGTGATTACCAAACGTGATGTTGAACCCGGACAAACAGTTGCTGCCGGACAAACCCTTTTTGAAATCGTTAATCCAGACCAATTAGAAATTCAAGCCAAATTACCAAGTGATCAGCAAGCTGCACTGAAAATTGGACAAAAGATTGAATATAGCATCCAAGGTAATAGCAATTTACTCACAGCACAAATCAGCCGGATTTCACCGATCGCCGATCAAGCCAGTCGTCAAATTGAATTTTTTGCAGCCCCAAATGAAACTATTACTTCATTAAGTATTGGTGCTTTTGTCGAAGGTCACATCTTAGGCACGGATAATATTTCAGGCCAAAAAATTCCACTCGATACCATTCAAAGTCTAAAAGATAAACCTTACGTCTGGGTCATTCGTCAAAATAAAATTGCCAAAGTACCTATACAAATTTTGAATCAGAGTTATAGCAATAACACCGCGATTGTTCAGGGCTTACAAAATAGTGATCTGATCAGCCGAATTAAATTTAATGATTCAGATATCAAACAAGATGTAAGTATCAGCCAAAATTAAAAGAATAAGGCAGGACAGTTGTTATGTGGTTAACCCGAATTAGTGTGAAATATCCTGTTTTCACCATCATGATGATGTTTTGTCTGATGGTGTTAGGACTTGCTTCTTGGCAACGTATGGGCGTTGAGGAGTTTCCTGATGTCGACTTCCCTTTTGTTGTAGTCTACACCAACTATCCGGGTGCTTCTCCTGAGTCTGTCGAATCTGAAATCACTAAGAAACTTGAAGATCAGATCAATACGATTTCAGGCCTCAAGCAAGTCATTTCACAGTCCAGTGAAGGTTTATCCACGGTTATTGTCGAATTTAATCTAGATGTCTCGTCCTCTGTAGCTGCACAGGATATTCGAGATAAAATTGCACCAGTAACCGCACAATTTCGTGATGAAATTGATGACCCGATTGTAGAACGCTACGACCCTACTGCCAGTGCGATTATGTCGATTGTTTTTGAATCGAAGGACATGTCTTTACGTGATTTGAGTTCCTATCTGAATCAACGGATTGTGCCACAGCTTAGAACGGTTCCCGGTGTTGGTACGGTCAATTTATTGGGCGATGCGCAGCGTCAAATTCGGATACAAGTAAATCCACAAAAATTACAAAGTTTCGGGATTGGGATAGACCAAGTTATAAACACCCTAAAATCTGAAAATATTGAAGTTCCGGGGGGGACTTTAAAACAAAAGAACTCAGAATTGGTGGTCGAAATTAAATCTCGGGTTATTCACCCAAATTCTTTCGGAGATTTAGTGGTTGCCAATAAAAATGGCGCGCCGATTTATCTCAAACAAATTGCTGAAATCGAAGATAGCCAAGCTGAAATGGAGTCGAGTGCCTATCTGAATGGTAAAACAGCCGTCGCTGTCGACATTCTGAGAAGTTCGGACTCTAATGTAATTGAGGTGGTTGATAATACCCGTAAAACCTTAAGTAAAATCCAACAGCAATTGCCGCAAGGCACGACCGCAGAAATTGTGGTTGATTCTTCAAAAGGTATTCGTGGCAGCATTAAAGACGTGGCACGTACGATTATTGAAGGTGCAGTACTTGCGGTACTCATTGTTTTGTTATTTCTCGGCTCATTTCGTTCGACAGCCATTACAGGTTTAACCCTACCGATTTCGCTACTGGGCACCCTCACCTTTGTTTGGATTTTTGGTTTTACCATTAACATGATGACCCTACTGGCTCTCTCACTAAGTATCGGTCTCCTGATTGATGATGCCATTGTGGTTCGTGAAAATATTGTCCGCCATGCCGATATGGGCAAGGACCACGTCACCGCTGCACTCGACGGCACGAAAGAAATTGGTTTAGCCGTATTGGCCACAACATTGACCATTGTCGCAGTATTTTTACCTGTGGCATTTATGGGCGGCATTATTGGGCGTTTCTTCTATCAATTCGGTGTAACCGTCAGTACCGCTGTACTGATTTCGATGTTTGTAAGTTTCACCCTTGACCCGATGTTGTCTGCTCACTGGGCAGAGCGCCACGATCCAAATAAAAAGCCGGGTAAAATCAAACGTTTTTTTAACTGGATTTCGGGCAAGCTCGACAACCTAAGCCATCATTATGAAAAATTACTCAAGCTTGCTTTAAAATTTAGGCTCATTACCCTTTTAATCGCCGTCGCGTCTTTATTTGGTGCATTAGGTTTATCCAAAATGATCGGAACTGAATTTGTACCCGTACCAGACAAAGGTGAAATTCGGATCAAATTTGAAACACCAGTTGATGCAACCCTTGAATATTCGCAGGCTAAGCTTAAGCAAGTAGATCGTATCATTCGCCAACATCCAGAAGTCAAAGCCACTTATGGTGCAATTAATAGTGCCACTGATCGGGGTAAAAACCATGCTAGCATTCGTGTCACTGTTTCACCACGTACGGAGCGTAGTCAAACCTTAACGGATCTCAACAATGAATTCCGTACCCGCTTAAAACATGTAGCAGGTATTACCATTACCTCGATTGCTTCAGCTGATGAAACAGTATCTGGCGGCCAAAAGCCGGTTATGATCTCGATTAAAGGACCAGACTTAGATGAGTTACAACGCATTTCTGACCGATTCATGAAAGAAATTTCGAAAGTCGACGGTATTGTCGACTTAGAAAGCTCACTCAAAGAACCTAAACCGACATTAGGTGTACATATCAATCGCGTTTTAGCCAGTGATTTAGGTTTATCCGTCAATCAAATCGCCAATGTTTTACGCCCTCTTCTTGCTGGTGATAATGTAACAACGTGGAAGGATGATAAAGGCGAAACCTATGATGTAAATTTAAGACTCACTGAAGATCAGCGTCGACTGCCAACTGACATTCAAAGCATGTACATCACATCACAAAAAACCGATGCTGCAGGCTTACCTATTTTAGTTCCATTGGCAAGTGTGGCAAGCTTTGAAGAAACACTTGGTGCTTCACAAATTAACCGTCGTGATCTGGCACGTGAAGTGATGGTTGAAGCCAACACAGCAGGACGTCCTGCGGGTGATATTGGTGCCGAAATCAATGAGATAGAGAAAAACTTCGACTTGCCACCAGGTTATAGTTTTGTCACGCAAGGTGCCAATAAAGATATGGCTGAGTCTGCGGGTTATGCAATGACAGCGATTACCCTCTCTATTGTATTTATTTATATTGTTTTGGGTTCACAATTTAATAGCTTCATTCACCCTGCAGCCATTATGGCTTCATTACCCTTATCATTGATTGGGGTTTTCTTAGCCCTATTCTTATTTAATTCAACCATGAACCTCTTTTCCATTATCGGGATTATTATGCTCATGGGCTTGGTGACAAAGAACGCAATTCTACTCATCGACTTTATTAAAAAAGCCATGGACCATGGTGTAGATCGTTATGAAGCGATTATTGAAGCAGGTAAAACCCGTTTACGTCCCATTTTAATGACTACCAGTGCAATGGTAATGGGTATGGTTCCGCTTGCACTTGGTTTAGGTGAAGGCGGTGAACAAAGTGCACCAATGGCACATGCCGTGATTGGCGGGGTGATTACCTCTACCCTACTAACACTTGTGGTTGTGCCGGTGATTTTTACCTATTTGGATGATTTCCGAAACTTCCTTGCACGTCAGGCCAAAAAAATCATGTCATAATGACAAAATCTAAAATGAGGTGACTTTGGAAAATGTTCACCTCATTTTTTATTGTATACTCTCCACTTTAACGCTTAATTTTTTAGGACAGTTTCCATGCGCGCGAGTCGCTTTTTATTTGCAACGTTAAGAGAAACCCCAAACGATGCTGAAGTTATTTCACATCAGCTTATGCTTCGTGCCGGGATGATTCGTAAATTGGCTTCAGGTTTATACACTTGGCTGCCGATGGGCGTTCGCGTATTAAATAAAGTTGAAGCGATTATCCGCGAAGAGATGGATCGTGCTGGTTCACTTCAAGTCCTGATGCCTGTCACTCAACCCGCATCTTTATGGGAAGAATCAGGTCGTTTCGTACAATATGGTCCAGAACTTTTACGTTTTAAAGACCGTCATAACAATGACTTTGTACTTGGCCCTACACATGAAGAAGTGATTACAGATCTTGCTCGCAATGAATTGAAAAGCTATAAGCAATTGCCTGCAAACTTCTACCAAGTACAAACCAAATTCCGTGACGAAATCCGTCCTCGTTTCGGTGTGATGCGTTCACGTGAATTCATCATGAAAGATGCCTATTCTTTCCATGTTGACCAAGCTTCTTTACAAGAAACCTATGACAAGATGTATGCAGCTTATTGCAAAATTTTCACGCGTTTAGGTTTAAATTTCCGTCCAGTTCAAGCGGATACAGGTTCAATTGGTGGTTCGGGTTCACACGAATTCCACGTCCTTGCTTCTAGCGGTGAAGATGATATCGCATTCTCTACAGAGTCAGATTATGCTGCTAACGTAGAAATGGCGGAAGCAGTATTAGTAGGTGAACGTGCTGCCCCGACTAAAGCACTTGAGATTATTGATACACCAAATCAAAAAACCATTGCTGAGGTTTCTCAATTCCTTAAATCAGACCCTACTCAATCTGTCAAAGCATTATTGGTTCAAGGTGTTGCTGAAGAAGGTAAAGCTGCACCAGTGGTTGCCTTATTCCTACGTGGTGACCATGAACTGAATGAAATTAAAGCAGAAAAACACCCATTAATTGCTGCTCCTTTAACTTTTGCAACTGAAGCACAATTAGCTGACTTAGGCTTAACTGCTGGTTTCTGTGGCCCTCAAGGCTTAACCGAAAAAGGCATTACCGTTATTGTTGACCGTGCAGCGTCTGTACTTTCAGACTTTGTTGCTGGTGCAAACCAAGTCGATAAACATGCTGTAGGTGTAAACTGGGAACGTGATGCACAATACACCGAAGTTTATGACCTTCGTAATGTTGTTGAAGGTGACCCTTCTCCAGATGGTCAAGGTACAATCTTGATTAAACGTGGTATCGAAGTTGGTCATATCTTCCAGTTGGGTCAAAAATACTCTGAAGCGCTTGGCTGTAAAGTTTTAGGTGAAGATGGCAAACCTCTCGTTGTGACTATGGGTTGCTACGGTATTGGTGTAACCCGTGTTGTTGCTTCTGCGATTGAACAAAACTTCGATGACAAAGGGATTATTTGGCCGTCTGCAATTGCTCCTTTCGAAGTTGCTATTGTGCCCATGAATGCACATAAGTCACCGCGTACAATGGAAGCTGCTGAAGCACTGTATGCAGAATTAACTGCTGCTGGTTATGATGTGCTTCTTGATGATCGTAATGAACGTCCGGGTGTTAAATTCTCTGATATCGAGTTAACAGGTATTCCACACCGTATTGTCATTGGCGAGAAAGGTTTGGATGCTGGTACATTTGAGTACAAAGGTCGCCGTGATGAAGAATCAAGCAACTTAAGTAAAGAAGACCTTTTAGCGAAAATTGCAAAATAATTTGCGCTAAACATAAAAAATCCCGCTAAGTGCGGGATTTTTTTATATGAAATATTTTAAGCCTTAACAGAATTTCAGACCGCCGAAGCAGTTAGAACGAAACTCCTGTCCAGACAGTTTTAAATTGGTTAATGGGAAATCAATTAATGACGGGTTTTTAATCTCTTTAACATCCAAAGAAGAACCTGCAACACAACCAAAGAGTAAATCTCCACAGTTACGAACATTGGTACTTAGGTCATGGTTAATTCCGGCGATCGTTTGTTTCAATACTTCATCCGTAATCGCCACTTTATCTGATGGTGTAATACTGCCCAAATCGACTTCATCTTCCATCGCCAGCCACCACCCTCTTTCTGCTGCGACTGCAGCACCAGGCCAGAGTATTTTTTGAGCTTGTAAAGATAGCGAAGCAGGGTTATTTAGATAAAGTGCGTGAATCAAACCTAAACTTTGATTTACCGTAATATCGGTTTTTAGCCCAGTAAGATACCCCGTCACATCTTTATTCAAATTAATGTTTAAACCGAGTAAAGAGATTTGAGCTTCTAATGGACCACTAAAATCTAGACGATCAACAGTTCCTGTACCCTTTAACTGTACATCTGTCATTCGATTCCCACTTACAACAGTGGCTGGAATCGTAAAAGGAGCCGTGGTTGATTTTAAATTAAAAGAATAATTATCTGATTTGTAGTGAAGCGGTAGATCAACTTCAGCACCAAATAATGTCCCCTTAACAGCCCCTTCAATGTATTGCTGCGTAGAAGCATAGTCCATCACACGCTCGGCAGTTGTTGCAACACCCGCAGACGCTTTTGTTTTCATATAACCACTAAAGGTATTGATACCATTGGGTGTATTGCTATTTTCTGTACCTAATGTCATTAATCCAGAAATTTTTTCAGCACTCAAACGAAAGCCCATCACTTCACGTGTTGCCGCTGATTTCGGATCTTTAATTGCAATTTCGATAAAAGGATTGGTCAGCAAAGCTGAAGTTGCCGCACGTTCATCCGACGTATAATTGCTATTTGCAGGCAAGCCACTCAGTGAAATATGATCAATATCAATATCACAAGCACCTGAGCCATTTGCACCACCACAACCCAATTGGAGCTTTTTAATATTGGCATTGAGCTCCATTTCAGCTTCCAAACCAAGTTTATAAAAGCCAACTTTGGATTGGTCAACGGCTTGTCCACTCTCATCCACAGAATTATACCCCTGCGTATATTCCATGGAGAGTAAAGCTTGACCATCAACTTTTGATAAGCTTTCATCATCTAAAGCCATCATTGCATGAGATAAGCTACTCATCGCAAATGTCGAGAATATCAAACCTCTGATTAACTTCTTTTTCATAACAAATTCCCTGTTCGTTATTTTATTTATTTGTTATTGATTTAATTTTACTAGCGTGGAGTAATCCCCATCGTACTTCGCATTGTTCCACCGGTTAGGGCAATATCCGCCATCTTTTGCATATTGCCATTTGTTAACATCGAAACTTCTGCACGAAACGCTTTAGACATATTATTGGTTGGATTGAATTTTACCTGATTATCAAACTCTACCGAATCTTGTTTCATTTTAATTCGAGCATCAAAGCCTAGATCGCCCTGCATTTTATTAATATTGATACTTGAAGCTGAAACGACACCGCTGGCATTTACATCTTCATTCATCAAACTTAAATAGCTTCCCATAACTTTTTGATCTTTCTTTTCAGCATCAGTTAATGCTTTAAATTCAAAGCTTCCACGGAAAGACAAATAGTTATTTTCTGCACTGTCATTTAGACCCGGCACTATAAATAGCTCACCCTTACCATCGAGTTTAAACGCAATATTCGTCAACACATCATCACGTTTAGAGAAATTATCTAAAGGTACTGTAGTCCCACATTTGGCAGAAGCTGTAGTCGCACAGTTATAGGTTGAACCCGGAAGTTGACCAATCGCTAACTCGGCATTGGCTGCAATCAATAAATTATCTGCACGTACATAGATGCCATCATTTTCATAACCAATCACACCATCAGATTGAATAAGTGCATTGATGTTTCTTAAGCCTGCATAATAATTGACTTCTTGACCATTAATACCTTTTTTACCATCAATCAAAATAATGGATGTTGTACTTGGTGTTCCTGTTTTTTTATCAACACCATAACCATCTGTGCTCATTACAAGGTTATAGCCAATACCTGATTTTTCAGCCGCATTTTTATAACTGTATTTTTTCTCTGATAATGCAACGTTGGCATTCATATTATAAATCGGGATACCAATCCCCCAACTGTTGTCATTACTTGCAATTGCAGCAATTGAGTTATCCGAAATAAATCGTGCGGTACGCGCGATGGACTGAAAATCCATACCACGAATCGCCACAAGTGCAAAATTTCCACCCGCCGTTTGATTTGACAGATTCTGGGTTAAAACATTATTGGTTAAACCTAATGTCGCTTTTAATTTATCATTTACCAGAAAATCAAGGCTTTTTGCTTGAATGGTATTGATATAAATATCGCCAAAATCAATATATGCATTTTTATCAGCAACTAAAGACGTTAAATTAGAAAATTCAATGGAATAACTACCAATACCCGTATGGCCAATTTCTAAGGTTGTCGGTGCTTGACCTGCAACAAGACTCGGATCATCTTTTGAAGTGAAATCCGCGCGCACACCTAAATGTAAACCACCTGAACCAACGGACTCATATCCTGAAGCTTTCGTTGCTAGACCAAAATCTTTAATTCCTTCTTGATTGGCATTTAAGGCAACTCGTGCATTAGTGACAGCACCCGATGCTCCCATACGAATTAAATTGCGCTGTGCACCACCATCGGTACCGTATCGTAAATCGATATTAACGCCGGGGTTTGTGGCATCGCTACGTGAGCTATGTACATCTGAAGTATCTTTTACCCGCCCCAAATTGACCGCATGGTCTTTGCTCCCTGTGGATTTTGTGGTGAGAACAATGCCTTCATCAGCTGCGACATACATATAACCTGAACCAGCAAAGTTAAAGTTAAAGTCCTTTAAGGTTACGCTATGTCCATTCATACCATGACTAATACTGGCATTTTGCAATTGAAATTCCATATACGCCGTATCATTACGGTTAAATAGACCATTGCTGGTTTCAAGTAATACTTTTAAAGGTGAAGATGTTGCAATCGTAAGTGAACCTAAATTTTGTGTAGGCGTTTGGCACGTTGCACCTTGACACAGCAACATAATATTTTGTGCAACAGCCGTAAAAGGGCTGACACTCGCAGCTATACGCATGCCTACACCAGCATCCGTAGTCCCAACATCAAAATCTAATTTTGATGTAATGGTGCTTTGCCCAACGCCATCTATTTGTACATTGTGCAAACCCATTTTCATCTTATTTTGGTCAGTTGGGTCAACCCAATTTAACTGATCAACTTTGACTCTAGAAACTTCATGGGTAATCGAAATACCATCTTGGCCAGTAACTGCACCCAAGCTTTCATCGGTCATCGCTTCAAAAGCATATGCATGTTGAGCAAGTAAAATACTGGTTGCGAGTGCCGTTAAAGTTGTTATTTTTCTCATCACAATATCCTTATATTCAGTCACAGCTGATTAACAGCGACCTGCACCATTTCCAGTGCAGTTAAAACTGAAGATGTTTAACTTTCCACTCATGTGCATGTTGCCATGCACATTAACACCCATAAATCCTTGTTCTGAACCACGATCAAAATCAGGCACTGCTAAAGTTGAAGTTGTTCCATCAGCTTTCTTTTCGGTATAGGTCGTATAAGTACTGGTATTTTCATAACCTTCCTTACCTGTCGTCCCTGTTTCCACCGCCAACGTAGCAAAACCTAAATTTCTAATTTTTAATGGCTTATCATCATAAAATGTCAACTGCATAGCCGTTTGTGGATTGCCTTCACGATTGATAATCGTCACACCATCTAGTGAAAATTGATCGATCTGTAACGTTCCTTGAAACTGTTTAAACACCAACCATTTCTTATTACCATTTGCATCCACATGATTATTGGGCGCAAGTGCTAAGCGACAAAACTCATTGGATGAACATTGATATCCATAAAAAGCTTGAGTCGTTTTTCCATTCGCATCCATGATAGAAATGTTGTTTTTCGACATATCATTGGCGTATTGATGGTTTAATGAAAGTGTCCAACTGAGATCAGCACCGCCTTGACCGGTTGCAGCAGTGAGTTCGGTATTATCCATAGACACTAAGCCTGCATGAGTTTGTGTCAGTGCAGCACAAACAACAGCGCATAAAATTTTATACATTTAATTTCTCCTACAGCCCTGTTGTTCTTATTTTTAAGTGCTGAATCAATACGCCATCTATGGCAACAGATCCTAAATTCGTGCTTTGTCCATTGACACCTTTAAAGACCACACCTGTCGCCGTATCCGTACTTTTTGCATTCAGCAGATTACCAGGCAAGCGCTCTACTGTACCGATTGCAATACTACTATGTGTTGCATTACGCCCTTGATATAGTGCTGTCGCATCTGAAGAGTTTGCTTTTAACTCCGTACCACAACTATAGACGTTACAGGTTGAACCTTTAAAGTCAGCAGCGGTTAAACCCGATGTACCTGTGGTATTTCCAGCGATATCTGTATAGTAAGTATAAATTTTACTGTATATAGAAGGCACGTTAGGAATACGTGTTACTTCCAAAATAATATTTCGACCTTCCGATCCCACAATAAAGGGTTGATACATATTGCCTAAAACTAAATTGATGTTTGGGCTATATAAATATAGACCTTCCGTTTCATGGAAAATCGGAGCGACAGAACGATCCATAGCGGGTGTCGCTGCAGTACCATCATCCAGTTCGGAGCGTGCAGCTGTACTGATACGCATACCGCGAGCATCCAAATCACCGTCATTGATACTCAGTGACTCAGCACGATCATTGGTATTAATACGAATTAAACTGGCTAAACCTAAAGTTTGGTTATAGTTGGTATTTGTTGATTTTAGGGTTTGAAAAATTCGAACTTGTGAACCATTAAAACTCAAACCATTCGCAACAATTTGAGTACGTAAACGATAGTCTTTATCTAAGCCACTGGTCGGCGCACCGGTAATCGGATCGACGACATTACTTGAATTTAAAGACCGTGAAAATACATCCATCCACAAACCAAGCTTGATGTTGTTAGATGCATCATCTGCCGCAATTTTCTTTAATGGTGCCTCAATCGCTAAGTAACCAACATTCCCCTTATTATCTTTCGCAAATTGTTCAACATCTTGATTCCCCGCATGGAAAAGCCATGGGTTTTCTGCTGTACCCCAATTAAATCCTTGGTCTGTATAGCGCGTTGCTAATGAACTTTTGCCATTTTTATCTTTGCTATTGGACAGGGCTAAGCCATATATAAATACATCTGCTTTCGATCTGAGACTCGATACGGTCGCAGTCGAAGCAATTTGTTTTGCTGTAATCTCAGCATTTTTCTTCACGGTTGCTAATGCTGCATCGCTTGCCTTTTGAGCTTCAAGCTTGGCATAGTCCGTTGCCAACTGATTGAGGGTTTCTGCAGCTTTGGCATTTAACTGAGCATCTTTTGTTGTATCAATAATATTTGAACGTGTAATTTTTCCTGAGACATAATTTTTATAAAATGTCGAAGTGGTCGGTAAATTACCCGTACTATTGTTACCGTATAGTAACTCAATCATTTCATAGGTATTTTTTAAAGCGGCAGCTTGAGACTTTTCTTTTAAGAACGGTGTAATTGATTCTTTCGTTGTGCCATCGTTTTCAAAAGATAAGCCAGCCGATGAACCATCATAATAATCTGCATAACGCTGATCGTAATATGCCTTCATCGTTGGTGATTCAAGATAAGACTGTACTAATCGGCCACGATATTCTGTTGAATATGTTGCGATGGTTTCATTGGTTACTCGTGTAGCATTATTGGTCTCATAAGTGCTTTTAGAACTTATAAAAGTTGAGTCATAAACACCGTTATAGCCCGTAACTCGGCCTTGCTGATAAGCATCAACATAAGCTGCTTTGTAGATTTTATCGTAAGCACGCTGCCCTAATTGTTCATAGTTTTCACCTGTAGGAATAATCCGAATAAAACCTGTATCGTTTTTCCCAGGATCAACCATACCAGACGCATAACTAGAAGCCGTAGAACGGTCATTTGGCCCTTGAAAGACCATTTTGAAATTCTCTAAAGTGAGTGCAACACCTTCACCAGTTGTGGCTGAAAGTGCTTCATCTGATAAATCTTGAAGCGCATAAACAGATGGTGCAGCAAAAATGCTGACTGCGGCTGCTAAGCAACTCTGGCGGAATAACTTAGCCTGGGTGAATTGAGTCATCTCGACCTTCCTTTTATCAGATGCTCTGCATCTCTCTTATATTTATTCCTGAGAACTGGCTTTGATGTTATTGTCCATTTATTCCTTAAATGGAGACTTGTGATAGACCAGTCACTTAACTTTTTATTATGCTGAATAATTACTCAATTGCAAAAACTTCCCCACCGAATGGTCTATTTTCCGATGAATGACCCAACAAAAAAGCGGGCTAATTCGCCCGCTTTTTTAAACTCAATCCGAAGGATTAAGCTTTCGGTAATGTCACACCGGTTTGACCTTGGTATTTACCACCACGGTCTTTATAAGAGGTTTCACACACTTCATCTGATTCGAAGAACAACATTTGTGCGACACCTTCACCCGCGTATATACGTGCAGGTAAGTTGGTTGTATTCGAAAATTCTAAAGTCACGTGACCTTCCCACTCTGGTTCAAGAGGCGTCACATTGACAATAATACCGCAGCGCGCATAGGTTGATTTACCTAAACAAACGGTTAACACATTACGTGGAATACGGAAATATTCGACTGTCCGTGCTAGTGCAAACGAGTTCGGCGGAATGATACAAACGTCCGATTCGATATCAATAAAGCTTTTATCGTCAAAGTTTTTAGGGTCAACAATTGCTGAATGAACATTGGTAAAGACTTTAAATTCACGAGCACAGCGCACGTCATAACCATAGCTCGACACGCCATACGAAATAAGCTTTTCGCCATTTTCATCATAACGGACTTGGTTTTCTGCATACGGTTCAATCATGCCGTGTTTTTCGCTCATTTCGCGAATCCAACGATCAGACTTAATAGCCATTTATCTCTATCCAAAAACTTAAATCAATTATTGCGTGGTACTTTAACTGAAATCCGACTTAATGAAAATAAGCTTTGCCGAACTAAGCGGATTTAGTCATTTTCAAATCAATTTAAAGTTTTAAAATCGCAGAATAACTCAGTGGTATCGAAAAACTAACCAAGACTAGCGATGCTGTTCGTTGTAAATTGGCTTGATTGAGCCAACTAATTTTATTCGATGCCAAAACTGAACCAAGGAAGGTCCAAAAAAATGCAATAGGAACGATCAACAACAAAAAGATCAGCATGTGAGCTACATAATACTGCGCATTTTGCCAAGCCAACGCAGGGAAAATCGCAGATGCAAATAATAATGCTTTGGGGTTTAATAAAGTCGCAACAAAGAGTTCGCGTGCACGAATGCCCTTTTGATTAAAATTTTCAGCAACAGTTGCTGTACGCCATAATCGCATAGCCAAAAATAGAATATAGCCAGCACTAAACAGTTTTAAAATGGTCGGCAGTAAAGGCAGATGTACGGAAATTTTACCAATGAGAAAACCCCATAGGCTAATCGAAATAAGATAACCAAAGGCTTCCGCTGGAATGAGTCGGAATGATTTACGTAGCCCAACTTGAATACCCGAAGATGCGAGTAAGGTATTGGTTGGTCCTGGCGTTAACAAAATACTGATAACTAGACCAATAAAAAACCATGAAATCATACTTTGACCTCAAACTTAATCCGCGAAGATTAATTCAGTTGTTTCGTATTAGCAAAATAAAAAATAGAAACGCTTATAAAAAACTCCTTATTTAATTATAAATTCAGTAACTTAAATAGAAAAACAAAACCTTAGCTGAACAGTCATTCAGAGCATCTTACAATTCAAAGAAATATCTTGAACTTATATTTATTAATAGAAATTTCACATGATTCCATGTATACCCTACAGTTTTTACACGTAACAAAATATTATTAAAATAAACGATATAGCTCCATGCCATTCTTACGCATAACCATTATTTATTGGAGACTAAAAAATCAAAAAAAAATACTTTTCAAAAATAATTGATTAAGTTATGTTCAATTGAGTAGTGGAAATTAAAATTAAAGCTCATCAAATCAATATTCAAAATTTATGTGTAAAAGGACGTTTCTATGAACCAATGGACAAAACTCACGTTACTCTCGGTTACTTTGGCGTGTATTACTGCTTGCTCAAATGATCAATCTACTTCAAAAAATACCACGGAAGGAAAAAGCGCAGAAACTGCTACATCTGACAAACTTCAAACCAAGTTCGTAACCATTGCAACTGGTGGGGCATCAGGACCTTACAATGTGATTGGGACAAGTCTTGCAGAAATTTATAACAAAACCTTTGGTGTAAATTCTAAGACTCAAACTACAGGTGCATCCGTCGAAAACTTAAACCTTCTGAAACAGAATAAAGTTGAAATGGCATTTGTTATGAGTGACAGCTTAACAGAAGCACTGAACGGAACAGGAAGTTTCGCAAATGGTAAAGTTGAGAATGTCAGCCAAGTCGCAGCGCTTTATCCAAACTACGTACAAATCGTAACCTCTAAAAAATCAGGGATCAAAAATATCGAAGATTTGAAAGGTAAACGTATCGCTGTAGGTGCACAAAATTCAGGTGTAGAAGTAAATGCACGTACACTGTTGAATGGTTTTGGAATCACCTATAAAGATATTAAAGTTGATTATTTAGGCTATGCTGAAGCCGCTGATGCTTTAAAAGGTGGCAAGCTTGATGCAGCATTCCTGACTAGTGGCATTCCAAATTCATCACTCATGGAACTTCAACAAAGCTTTGATCTACAGTTAGTTTCAATCAATGCAGATAAAGTCAAAGAAATAGCTAAAGATCAAAGTTATTTCTTACCGATGATTATTCCAAAAGGCACATATGGCAATACTGCGGACATTCAAACTGCCGCAATTAAAAATGCATTAGTTGTTCGCACAGATATATCGGATGATGATGTCTACAAACTAACAAAAACTTTCTTTGACAGTTTGCCTCAATTGGCAACTTCACACCAAGCAGCAACAGAAATCACGCTTGAAGGTGCTCAACAAGGCCTTGTAGCGCCTCTACATCCAGGCGCGAAACGCTACTATGATGAAGTGGCTAAAAAATAATAAGCTTCAAAAAAATGCAGTTTATACTGCATTTTTTATATTGTTCTTCTTAATCTATGCTAGCTATCCAACACTGTATACGCAGGTTAGAGTTGAAACTGATATATGCAAAATTTCAACTGATCAATTTGATTTACAGTGGAAGCATTCAGTAGAAAAGACGGCTTGGTCTGAACAATATCAGCGTCAAAAGAATAAGTTTTTACTGCGCCACACCGATTTGATTTCATTTGGTGCAGGTACACCCTCAAATTATCCCATTGAGTTTCAAAAAAATGGTGTGATTAGAATGCGGGTCAATCAAAATATAGATGAAATCAACTGGGTGATTTCTAGAAATATGCAAGGCACGATCCTCGCTGACCAAAAAATTTGGTCTATTTTTCAAAGTTACCCAGACTATAGTTTGGTCAACATCTCGGTTCAATATCAACCCAAATGGAAGTCTTGGTGGATTGGAGAATGCCTATGAATTCCAAAGAAGATAAAGTTGTATTAGAACAACTCGATGAGAAACAACAACAAGCCATATTAGAAAAATTTGATCGGGAATCTGTTACTCGAATCAATATGAGCAAATCTGTTACCTACTTTGTTGCATTTGTAGCGATCTTTTATTCATTATTTCATTTATTTATTACGTTTAATCCTTTACCTGAGTTAATACAGCGTGCAGCCCATGTCGCTATTGGCCTAGCACTCATTTTTTTACTCTATCCAGCTCGTCAAACAAGCTCCCGACAGCATATTTCACTTCTCGATTGGTTCTTGGCTTTGCTTTCCATCTTCAGTTTTTTATATTTATGGAAAGAATATCAATCTATTATGACCACTCGAGGTGGTATTCCAAATACCTTAGATATCGCGTTTGCAATTATGAGTGTGGTATTAGTCATAGAAGCAACTCGCCGGGTCATGGGGTGGATGTTGCCCATTTTAAGTTTAATTTTCCTGACCTATACATTTATCAGTCACTTTGATTGGATGCCAGATCGATTACTTACTCGCCCTTATACAATCAGCGACATTTTCGGACATATGTATTTAAAAACCGAAGGCTTATATTCTTCGGCAATTGGTGCATCCGTCACCTTTATTTTCTTATTTATCCTTTTTGGTGCTTTTCTTGCAAAATCAGGTATGGGGAAATTATTCAATGATCTTGCCATGGCGCTGGCTGGACATAAACAAGGTGGGCCTGCCAAAGTTGCTGTAATTTCAAGTGGATTTATGGGCAGTATTAATGGCACTGCTGTTGCCAATGTTGTTGGTACAGGCTCATTTACTATTCCATTGATGAAAAAGATTGGTTATCACAAGAATTTTGCTGGTGCCGTTGAAGCCAGTGCATCCGTTGGTGGACAAATTTTGCCACCAGTCATGGGTGCGAGTGCCTTCATTATGGCCGAAACAACTGGCGTGAGTTATGGCACAATTGCACTAGCCGCCTTATTACCTGCTTTATTGTATTACCTTGGCGTCATGGCTCAAGTTCATTTCCGTGCGGGTAAAGATGATCTGAAAGGCGTACCTAAAGCTGATTTACCAAAAGTAAAAGAAGTTCTAAAAGAGCGTGGACATTTACTTATTCCAATTTTGGCACTGGTCTTTTTCTTATTTCAAAATATTCCTGTGAGCTATGCTGCTGTCTACACCATCGTCCTGACCATCTTTGTAGCAGCTATAAGAAAATCAACACGAATGGGCGTAAAAGATATTTTAGATGCGCTCGTTGATGGAGCCAAACAATCATTATCTGTGATGGCTGCTTGTGCTGTCGTTGGTATTATTATCGGCGTAGTAAGTCTGACAAGTTTTGGTTCAGTAATGACTTCTTCAATTATGAGTTTAGGTGCAGGTAGTCTCTTTCTAACTTTATTTTTGACCATGATTGCATCGATGATTTTAGGCATGGGGCTTCCATCTATTCCGGCCTATATCATTACTGCCACTATGGCAGCACCAGCACTCGCAAACTTTGATATTCCTGTATTAGTCGCGCATATGTTTGTGTTCTATTTTGGTTTATTTGCAAACATCACCCCACCAGTTGCCCTTGCCGCCTTTGCTGGTGCAGGAATTGCAGGCGGTGATCCAATGCGCACTGGGTTTCAGGCCTTAAAACTCTCTCTTGCTGGTTTTATTGTTCCATTTTTATTCGTTTATAACCCTGCCATGCTGATGATTGATACCACCAATGTTGCAGTCAATGCTCGAGAATTTGCCTTTCCAGCATGGACAACTATAGCGAGTATTACTGTCACTTCAGTGATAGGAATTCTCGCTTTAGGCTCCGCAGTTGAAGGTTATTTCAAGACCTATCTCAACTGGTTTTGGCGTATTTTTTTAGGTGTGGGTGCGCTGTGTATGATTATTCCCGAAACCTTTACAGATATTGTAGGCATTTTCATGGTCATCATCGCAATTACGGTGAATATTATCACTGCTAAACGTAAAGCAAACCCGTC
Source organism: Acinetobacter sp. P37 (assembly GCF_057480965.1). Lineage (NCBI taxonomy): Bacteria > Pseudomonadati > Pseudomonadota > Gammaproteobacteria > Moraxellales > Moraxellaceae > Acinetobacter > Acinetobacter sp. P37. The sequence continues at coordinate 119,902 of NZ_JBLIYY010000007.1, forward strand.
TCTTTCCTCCTAAAAAACCAATTATAAAGCCCGGTAATTACCGGGTTTTTTAATTTCTTAGACTAGGGCGTACCCTCATTTGATGGATGGATTTTAATGACTCCAAATAATATTTAAAATAATTTGTTCCCCTATATTTTTTCAATGCTAAGCCCCTTGTAACAGAGGACATTTGGCAAAAAATCTAAGACACAATGCGTTTGTACAGTTACTGCCGTTCCAAGAATTGATCCTAGCCAAAATAATAGAAATATCGTGAAAGCTATTTTGTAAAAACTAAGTACAAACGCGACATCCTTTGATATGCCTCAAGAATTTTATCCTTGGCAGACGGCTTATAATCGCAGGAAAAATAAGAAATTGTGCAAATCGTTTTTTAGATGTGTAATTCATAGACATCGTTGAATGTCTAAAGTTCAGTACTCATAATTTTCAAACACTCCCAATACCACGTTATAAAAAATCTGGCACGAGGCCAGATTTAATGCGAGCAACTTAAATTTCAGTTAACCCTTAGAAAATACGGTTTTTATCTTTTTCAGCTTGAGGCAATGCATCTGCAATTTTTTGCGCAATTGCCATATAGCTTTCAGCAGCATCATCACCAGCAATCACAGACGGTTTCCCTGCATCGGCATTTTCACGAATTTGTACGTTCAGCGGTAAACGGCCTAAGAGTGGAATGTCGTATTGGGCTGAAAGTTGGTCACCACCACCTGTGCCAAAGATTTGCTCTTCATGCCCACAGTTCGAACAAATATGGGTCGACATATTTTCAACCACGCCCATCACGGGAATGTGTACACGATTAAACAACTCAATGCCTTTGGTCGCATCCATTAATGCAACGTTTTGTGGTGTCGTCACAATCACAGCACCTGTCACCGGTATACGCTGTGCAAGCGTCAACTGAATATCACCTGTGCCTGGTGGCATATCAATGACCAATACATCCAGATCAGGCCATAAAGTTTGGTTAAAGAGCTGCATTAAAGCCCCTGTCGCTTTCGGCCCACGCCAAGCCACTGGCGTATTGTTATCACCTGTTAAGTGACCAATTGAAAGCACAGCCATACCATATGCTTCGATAGGAACAAATTGCTCAGCTTCAATCATCGGCGTGCGGCCTGCATTGCCGAGCATCGTTGGAATACTTGGACCATAGATGTCTGCATCTAATACCCCAACTTTTAAACCCAGCTGTTGTAATGCAAGCGCCAAATTCACAGTGGTGGTCGATTTACCCACACCGCCTTTACCAGATGACACCAAAATGACATTTTTAATGCGTGGGTGTTTCGGTACATCACGTTGTTGTGGAGCGGCTTTTTGAATCGGTGGGTTATTCGGATCAACTTCGGCAGGTGCTTCGGGTGTTTTCGCAGACGCATCCACAACTGGAGGTAACTGACTTTTTGCTGCTGAACTCTCAGCTTTTTCTTGGCTAGAACAGCTTTCGCCTTCTGCATGATGATGACCACAACCACCTTCAGATTTATGCCCTGTTTTTTGTTGAATCACATGCATATTCAGTTCGTTAATGCCGCATTTTTCCAACGCATCAGCCAAATCATCATGGATTTTTTGCAAGTCATCGGCTTCTGAAGGAAAGGTATTAATCGTGATCTGTAAGATCTGACCTTGCACATTCACCTGAGTAATACGGTCTTTTAAGGCATTATTTGAATTGGGAAGTACATAGTTTTGTAAAACCTGTTGGATTTCCTCTTCTTTCACCTCTTGGGAGGGTGAAAACACAGATTTTAGAGAAGAAAGCCACGACATTATGTTGTCTCCAAACAGGAACATCAAAAGATAATAGCGATAGTTTACCTGTTCATCTGCCCCAGAGTAAGAGGGAGATGAATGACTTATCCCTATAAGCTTATAAAGTTGAGTAATTTAGTCAGCTTTCAAACAAGTTTTCAAGCGTGCACCACTTAAAATGCCCGTGTAGTTGATCTATGCGGCTAAACCAAAGCCATAAAATTTTAAATTGATTACATATCAACCATACTTTTACAGCGTAATTTCAGTTTATATTTCAATCGTTTCAACAGAATAATCATAGCGATGGATGTGCAATCTAAAGGCACATTTTGTGCTTTTAATTTTAAAAATGGGGGAAAACTATGTATCAGCAGACTATCTATAAGAAGAATATTTATAAAACGACTTTATGTGCCTTGATGCTCTTGACTTCAGCAGCCTATGCAGAAATTGCGACTGAAGCCATTCAAACACCTGACCGACAAACTGTGGCGATTGGTGATAGCCTCGATCTCATGCGCTCGCGTATGCAAGCTTCTCCGATGAAAATGGTGTCCTATCCGCTGCAAGAGAAAAATCAGCCTGCAAAATTGGCGGTAGATTACACCTATGAAATTGCCAATATGCGCTACGTAATTACCGTAGTCGATGATCAAGTCAAAAATATTAAGACTGAAAATTTGGATGGATTAAAACAATAAAACCTAAAAAAGCCGCTCTTGATAGAACGGCTTTTTTCATCAAACCTAATTAAGCTTGGTCATCTTTTTTAAACTTATGCAGTGTGTCAGTGGCTTTCTTTTTTAACTCGTCAAATTTCACTGTCGCCTGCACTTTTAGTTCATCAAATTTTTCCACAGCCTCATGTTTCAGTTCGGCTGCTTTGACTTTTGCTTCATCAAATTTATGACTCGCTTCTGCTTTTAACTGCTCTAGACGATCTTTGGTTTCTGCATGCTGTTCTGCATGTTCATGTTTCGCATCATTTAAGGCTTTTTCACCCTCAAGCTTGAGCTCTTCAACTTTATGCTTTGTACCATCGAGTGCTTTTTCACCTTCAAGTTGCGCCTCTTTGGCTTTGAGCTTTAGATCATCACCCAACTCTGATGCTTTATTTTTTAAATCATTTAATGTGTTTTCTGTTGTCATCTCGCTCACCCTGTTCTCAGTTATTGTCTAACAATAGTTATAACGCGATTTGAAGCAGATACCTGAATTAGACGCATTTAGAAACAATTCAACCACAGGAAAACGCCATGTGATTGCCTATTTTCACAATGGTTTAATGCAAATATGTATGGTCGATTTTACTCGAAGCTTTTAATTTTAAAGGGTGATGTTATGCAAAGAGACCAACGCCATTCCGATGCATTGATCTCTTGAAATTAAACTTATTTGCTGACCGTACTCATAAAGCTCACTGCGGAAAACAGCCAAATAAACAGGATGAAACTCCGTCCCTGATTAAAATGTGCGACATCGGTACCATGCAAAATATTATGGCGCGTCATCGCTACTGTTGAACTGCTATCCATTTGATAGGCTGCCAATTCGGCAAAATACGGATTCAACTCATTAGCAATTTTAGATTTGTGCCACAGGCTTTTAATTTCGCTGCCTTTAAGCCCCGGTACAATTTTATAGACATCGACAAACTTGGTACCGCTCTGCTTTAAAAAGCCCGTTTGAATCAGTACATCCGTTAAAATGCCTTCTAACTGTGCATACAAGACAGGGATACAACCGGCATGGAAGTTCAGCTTATACAGTTTAAAAGCTTCAAGTAGAACCAAACGACGTTGCGCTTTATTTTCACCAATCTCTAAGGCATCAAAGGCTTTCAACATTTCTGTCTGAAAAAACTCGGTGTTAATCGCATCGAGTAAATGAAACTGTTTTTGATCTTCATGTTGATGCAGCAATTGCCAAAAATACAATAAATTTAAAGCATCATTCGCTACTTTCATTTCTACAGGCTGATCTAGTTCATCGGCCAAAATATCGAAATAAGGCTCATCTTGTGCCAAATGACGCAGGGTTTGAATCAGTAAGGCATGCTCATCTGCAGAAATCTGTTCTAAATATTGCTGCGCATCTTTAATAATGTGATGCCCCAATTTATGACGCTGTTCATTTTGAGGAATACGAGTGATTGGCTGATCGTCTTCATAGTCATCTTCATACATGGGCTTGTTACTCTTAGGCATCACAGTTATGCCCTATTATCACTGTAATTGTGTCAGCAATATAGATTTTTTTACTTTTGCAAAGATTTCACCTATTCCCTTGTGCAAGTACTGGCTATCTCATGTAAAATTACAGCCCATTGCATAAATACGAATGAGAGAGTCATATCCGTGCGTAATATTTTAGTTACTAACGCCCTTCCATACGCGAATGGCCCAATTCATATGGGTCATTTACTCGGTTATATCCAAGCTGATATTTGGGTTCGTGCCATGCGTGCAATGGGTCATAACGTGACTTATGTATGTGCGGATGATGCTCACGGCACAGCGATTATGCTACGTGCGGAAGCCAATGGTATTTCGCCTGAACAGCAAATTGCCAATGTGCAAAAAGAACATGAACGTGACTTTGCTGGCTTTAGAGTTGACTTTGACCATTACGACTCAACTAATAGCCCTGAAAACCAAGCACGTGCTTCTGAGATTTATATCAAAAACCGTGAAGCGGGCAACATTGCAGTACGCCCTGTGACGCAATTGTTTGACCCTGAAAAAGCAATGTTCTTGTCGGATCGTTTCATTAAAGGTACATGCCCGAAATGTAAAGCGGAAGACCAATACGGCGACTCATGTGAAGTGTGCGGTACAACCTACAACGCAACTGAGTTACTCAATCCAAAATCGACTTTGAGCGGTGCGACACCTGTAGAAAAATCTTCAGATCACTACTTCTTTAAACTGCCAAACTTTGGTGAATACCTGCAAAAATGGACACGAGACGAAGGCCGTCTGCCTGTGTCAATTGCCAATAAACTTGATGAATGGTTTGAAGCAGGTTTATCTGATTGGGATATCTCCCGTGATGCGCCTTACTTCGGTTTTGAAATTCCAGATGCGCCAAACAAATACTTCTACGTTTGGGTAGATGCGCCAATCGGCTACATGTCTAGCTTTGAAAACTACATCAAAACTAAACGTCCTGATTTGAGCTTTGACGATTACTGGAAAAAAGATTCTAAAAATGAGGTGTATCACTTCATTGGTAAAGACATCGTTTACTTCCACGCTTTGTTCTGGCCTGCAATGCTTGAAGGTGCAAACTACCGTACCCCAACAAGCTTATTCGTCAACGGTTTCTTGACTGTAAACGGTCAAAAGATGTCTAAATCTCGCGGTACGTTCATTAAAGCGGAAACGTATCTTGAGCATTTGAACCCTGAATACTTACGTTACTACTTCGCATCTAAGCTTTCTGACAAAGTTGAAGATTCTGACTTGAACCTTGATGATTTCGTTCAAAAAGTGAATTCAGACCTTGTTGGTAAAGTGGTCAACATCGCAAGCCGTTGTGCGAAGTTTATCAATACGAAATTTGATAACAAACTTTCTGCAACTTGTGCTGAGCCTGAGTTAGTTCAAAGCTTTATTGATGCAGGTGCATCAATCGCTGCTCAATATGAAGCACGTGAATTCTCAGCGGCAATCCGTGAAATCATGGCGCTTGCTGACAAAGCCAACCAATATATCGACGAGAAAAAGCCTTGGGCTTTAGCGAAAATTGAAGGCGAAGAACAACAAGTTCATGACGTATGTTCTGTCGGCATCAACTTGTTCCGTCAATTGGCTGTGTATCTTGCACCAGTACTTCCTACATTGGCAGCAGAAGTTCAAAGCTTCTTAAAATTAGAATCTTTCGACTTTGCTTCAGGCAAAACGATTTTAGTAGATCATCAAATTGCTCAATTCCAACCATTGATGCAACGTGTAGACCCGAAAGCAGTTGCTGCTATGGTCGATGCGTCTAAAGATTCTTTAGCTGCTCCTGCGGAAGCACCAAAAGCGGAAAAGAAAAAAGAGAAAGCCAAAGAGAAGAAACCTGAACCTAAAGTTGGCGAAGCTGAAATCATCGGCATTGAAGACTTTATGAAAGTTGACTTACGTGTAGCGGAAGTTTTAGAAGCAGCTCATGTTGAAGGTTCAGACAAACTGCTTCAATTGACTTTAAATGTCGGCGAAGCTGAGCCACGTAACGTGTTTAGCGGTATTCGTGAGTTCTACCAACCTGAAGACCTTAAAGGTAAACTGGTGGTGATGGTGGCTAACCTTGCACCACGTAAGATGCGTTTTGGTATTTCTAACGGTATGGTTTTAGCTGCGGGTAATGGTGAAGGTGTTTGGGTGATTTCACCTGAAACTGGTGCTAAACCGGGTGATAAAGTGTCTTAAGATTTAAGTCTTAGATAGGAAAAGCCTCTACTTTGTAGGGGCTTTTTTATGCCTTTAGTTTCCCTCTCCTTTTAGGAGATGAGAAGCGCTGCTTCGCAAGGGAGAGGTGTTTTATGAATCAATTTTTATATGGTTAGAAATATATATCTTTGGTTTTAAATCAAAAAACTCTACTCTTTTTTTCCATGAATCCACAGCTAATAAAAACTGTATCGAGTTTATTTCAATTAAAGATGAAACAGGCTGCTCTAAAACAAGCCATAATGCAGCTGACTCAAGTTTATCTTCAAAAGGAATAACTCTTTGTTTGATAAGTTCTACAGCCCCTTTCGACTGTTCTATATTATAAATTAGATCTTGAGGTTTTCCTGAAATTTTAACTGAAATTATTTCATTATCCTTATATAAATCAGCAACTTCAAACTTATAATTACGCCCTTTACTAGATAAGGATTGTATTGCTTCTAATTGCCTATCAAGCAATTTATAGCCATTGTTAAGACTAAGTTTCTCATTAAAATAGTATTCACGGTACGTTATTTCATTACCTAAATTTACTCCATTTCTGATTTGGGTTTCTTTATTTTTTTTCCAAGTTAAATAATCACTTTCAATTAAATCCTGTTCAAATATTAGTGTTATTTGTTCTAAAGATTTTTTTAAATATGCTTTGAAAGTTTCGTTGAATTTAAACCATTTTCCACATTTTAGAAAATATTGAGCATCTTCATATGAGGTGTAGAAATCTAAAATTTCTTTTAGTGGTTGTGTGAAACGACCACTACCTTCTATTTTAAATTTCACGTACAAATCATCAATACTTTGAAGATTATGTTCTTTAATAAAACTAGAAATCATAGAAATATCAAATGAATTGCCAAGTTCAAGTTTTGCAAGTTGCTTACGCTCTTTCTTGTAAATTAATTCGTAGTTATATTCATTAAATCGAAAAGAAATATTAATTCCAGCCACATGTATTTCTTCAAGACAGATAGATACATTTTCTTGTAAAGAATCTATAATTTCGGCATCTAATTGGGTTATTAAATTTTGATCTATAACTGGTTCTAATTTAGGTAGTTTTATTATTTCTTCAGTACCTAAAGTATCAGAAATTTCATTTAGAATTTGTGCCAAATCACTAGGAGACTTATCTACATTTAACTGTACTGAATCAGCAAAAATAATATTTTTATCTCCCCATATTTCAGAGTTGGAAGCTTTAATTTTTAGATGCTCAACTGACTCCCCTGATTCATAGCTATTTATATTAAAGTTCTCATAGGATGAAACTTCATGTCTTTTCGTACCTGTAAAGTATCTACTTTTTTTAAGAATGGTAGTTTGTTCATTACCCATTCTTACAGCTAGGCTGATCCCAAAATTTGGCTCAATAAATTTTGCAAGATAAAAGTGAGATTTCCCTAAACTCACAGCATATATTTCTTGAAGGTTGTCTTCATTTTTACAAATCAACAATCCAAAATGGAAAATATTTTTTGGCGAATTATTTTGAGAAATCAAAAAATCCTTGTATGTTTCGTGCCACCAAACATCATTACCTTCAACTTTTTCTGAAAAATAAAAAGTCATTTCATAGTTATCGTAAATTTGAGTCTTTTGCTCTACTAGACCTACTGACTCGAGTTTTTCGAGTAATCCCTTCATTTCAGAAAATTTTAATTTATATATATTGTATGTATTGATCATTTTTTCATCTAATTATGTTAATTATTAATCCTATAAATTTGTACAAAAAATGTAAAGTTTTTTTATCAATACTTTTTTTTAGCAAAGATAATCTATTTTAAAGTCCTTAAATAAATGCCATAAACAAGAAAAATCCCTTTAAAACTTATAACAATCCTAAGAAAACTTTATAACCAATATTTTTAGTAATTACCCTAAGCTACTTTCAGTAAACTCTCCCCTTACGAAGCAGTGCTTCTCATACCCTAAAAGGAGAGGGAATTCATTGTAAATTTAAATATAAATCCAATAAAAAAGCCTCTATTCGTAGAGGCTTTTTGGGGGAGCTAAGTTCAATCACTTCATCCCAAAAATCAGCTTTAAACCTAGCACTGTCATCACTGCCCCAGCTGCCCGATCAAAACCCGCTTTAAACTTCAAATAAACTTTGCGTGGTTTTTCTGCCGATAAAGCTACAGCGACCAATGAGCACCACCCTGCATCGATAAAGAAACACAAAACTGGCAGTACAAAGTAAAAATACGTCGGAATGTCTTTCGGTAAAAGTGCCGTAAAAATACTGGCTAACACAATTGCAATTTTCGGATTCGACAACTGGGTAATTAAACCAGTCGTAAATGCACGACGGAGTGACATCTGCGAGCTGCTGGCATCACCAGCTTCAATCGGTTCTTTGGCATGTTTTATAATTTTAAATGCCATCCAAAGCAGATATAAACCACCACAAATTTTTAAAGCCAAATATGCAGAAGGTACAGCCAATAAAAATGCCTGCAAACCCAATACCGCTAATAGCCCAAATATTGCAGCGCCCAAACCTGTACCAAGTGCAGTAAATAAACCGTGTTTACGTGAAATCGCAATGGAATTCTTCGCCACATAAATTGACGTTGGCCCCGGGCTCATTGCACCAAGTAATAGTGCTGCCGCAATCGAGCCTAATATCCAAAATGATTCCACTGTCACACCGTTTTCACTTAAATTCGTGGCAATTTTACAGACAGAATCTCTGAATTTCTCCCTATAATTTGCAGTGTTTATTTTAATTGACAAAATTTTTCACTATAAATAACTTGAATACTGCATTAATCCATCGCATGATCGCTAAAAGTACAAATTAATATCAAGACAATGAAATTAGCCGAAGCCCTACTTTTACGCAGTGACTTACAAACTAAATTGGCCTCGCTGCAACAACGAATCAATAACAACGTGCTCATTCAAGAAGGTGATGCACCTAGCGAAGAACCGAATGCTTTAATTCAAGAAGCATTTGCTGTAAATACAGAACTTTATGGTTTAATTGAAAAGATTCACGCCACCAATGCACAGGCTAAAACCAGTTCAGGACGCTGCATGCTTTCAGTGCTCAATGAACGTGATTTATTGACCCAGCAGCATCGTATCTTGCAACAAGCGATTGACAGCTCACGCCGTGAAAATGGTCGTTATAGCTCAAGTGAAATCCGTTGGATTAAAACCATTGCAGTGGCAGATTTACAAAAACAGGCCGACAATATTAGTCAGCAACTTAGACAAAATAACTTAGAAATTCAGGCATCCAATTGGCAAATAGACCTGATAGATTGACCTGATTTAAGCATCTGAACCACGGTTCATTCCAGTTCGGGCATACTGGGCGAGTACAGAGCCTTTTTAAATGTTTGTAAGGCTTTAATCCAACAAACTACACTGCAGAAGTAAGGCGTCTACTTCAAAATGTTCACACATCTGACGTAGCACACTGCATCTGTGACTCTTTACATGTCACGTCTCACTACCGTGTACTGACAGTATGTCCACCCTATTTTTTATGCACCTATGTGCTAATCGTCATCTGCAGCGGCTTCATTGAGCGCAACATCTTCACGCGGTAATTTATAGTCATGGTCATTTACAGGGACACCACCAATGATCATGGTGCGATGTTCGTTTTGAGGACGATGCAATTCGTCAGTCGTATCACAGCCAACCATCCAAAAACTGCATAGGCACAGCATAGGCAGCACAGCCCGACTTAATTTGCGCATTGGATGCCCTCCATTTTTATAATTATCTTGTTTATAAATTCAGCATAGCATTTTTATGCAGATATTCACCTTATTTATCTGCCGATTTAGGGTCAATTGTCAGGAATTATGTCTCGACTGTCTTACCAATGCGTATGCAGATTGATGCCGATAGAAAAATATTTCCTTTAAAAATAAATAATTTATTCATTTTGTTAAACCTACATAGAAGACAAGTTACAAAACTGCTATCGAATACGATTTTACTTCGGACACTTTTGTCCGTTTAATAGCTAGATAAATTTATAATGATGATGTCAAAGAATAATGTCCACACGTCAACAACTCGCTGCACAAAACCGAGAAATCCTTTTAGAAGCTGCGATTGAGGTATTCCGTATTCACGGAATCAATGCGCCTTTACAACTCATCATGGATCAGGCTCAAGTTGGACGTGCGACGTTTTATCGTAATTTTAATGACCGTCGTGAGTTGGTACTCGCCTTAATGCAAGCTGCCTTGAACCGACTTGAACAGCGTGCGCTTAATTATGCACAGTTCGATGATGGATTTATTCGCCTCATTCAAGACCATATTTATAATATTCCCTATCTCACAGCCCTAATGGAATATTGGCGCGTGATCGATCGAGATGATCCTGCCATGGTTGAAATATACCAACGACGTGATGCCATTTTGCAACCGATGATTGATCAGGCCATTCAAAATGGTCGCTGCCGAGCAGACTTTAAACCGGCAGACTATGCCATGGTCACCTCCATTTTACGTGCAGCTTTGCAAGGCCATACCGAGGCAGATCAGGAAAAACTCGCCAAACGTGCCGTGGAATTTTTACTACATGGTATTTGCGGGTAACACGTCATGTCCAAATCACCGCGTTTATTGGAACCTGCTCCGGATTGGACACCCGAAGAAAAACCGACTTTGCCCGGATCTCCCGCTGCCATTGTACATCCCACCTATAAGCGTTTTTTATACTTCTTTATCGGTTTATTTGTTGCGATCTCGGGGAGTTTAAGTAATGGATTTATCACGGCAAATCTTCCCCTTCTACAAGGTGAATATGGCTTAACGCCTTCAGAAGCGGCATGGATTCCTGCAGCATTTGTTATGGCCAATGTCAGCTCTAACCTGATCTTATTTAAAGCCCGTCAACAATATGGACTTAGGCTATTTTCAGAAATTGGTTTGGTTTTATTTATCGCGGTGATGGTGCTGCATTTATTCGTCCATACCTATGAAATGGCAATTTTTGCACGGGTGATTAGCGGCTTACTTGCAGCTCCACTCAGTTCGCTTGGGATGTATTACATCATGCAAGCATTTAAACGTGCTCATTTTGGTCGTGGGCTTTATCTAGCTTTGGGCTTTCAGCAGTTGGGGATTCCGCTGGCCTGGATCATGTCGCCTTATCTGGTCGATGTCAACGATTGGTCTATTTTTTACACCTTTGAATTAGGACTTGCCTTATGTTGTTTGGCGATGGTGGTCTCTCTAAAACTGCCACGAAGCCTACGTATCGAAGTGTTTGAAAAGCAAGATTTATTCACCTTTGCATTATTAGCACCCGGCTTTGCTTTGCTATGTATCGTGCTAACTCAAGGCCCGATTCTTTGGTGGTTTGAGGCTGAATGGTTGGCCTATTTACTCATCGCCGCTTTGATTCTTTTAGTTGTCGGCCTGACCTATGAACATTTTCGGGTCAATCCCCTGATTGTCACACGCTGGCTCGGAACATCGTCTACCGTGAGTTTTATTATCGGTGCCTTTGCCATTCGCTTCCTCATGTCAGAACAAAGCTATGCAGCCGTGAATTTTTTGAAAACCATGGGCATGGGACCCGACCAATTTGTTTCCTTTTATACCGTCGTGCTGATCGGGATTGTCTTAGGAACAGTGTTTAGTGCCCTGACCTTTTCCAAAGAAAAAATTGTGCTTCATCTGCTCGGTGCAGCAGGTCTCGTGCTCTTTGCCTGTGCACTGGATTATCACCTGACCAGTGATGTTCGACCGCATGATTTTTATTGGAGTCAGTTTTTGGTGGGCTTTGCCAGTGGCATGTTTATTGGACCACTTTTGCTTACAGGCATTGTCAGTGCTTTACAAAAAGGCCCATCGCACATGGTGACGTTTATCGTGCTGTTTTCTGCAACGCAAACCTTTGGGGGATTGGTCGGATCATCGTTCTTTTCGACCTATCAGCAAATGCGTACCCAAACCTATCAGGCACAGATTTATAATGATTTATCGCAAACCTCACCTATAGTGGAACAGCGCCTACAACAATTGGCGCAAAGTGCGCATCAATATTCTTTAGACCCTAATTTAGATCAACAACAAGCCATACGTAGCCTTAATCAAACCATCACTCGAGAAGCCCAAGTTCGAGCCTATAACGATGTGATTTTTTTAAATGGCATATTCGCCGTTTTATTGTTGCTTTGGGGTTTATTGCTGATGGGCAAAAATAAATATCAATTACGCCAACAGCAACGCACGGATAGTAGTTAAAATTTTCCCGACTTAAACAACATAAGCAACCGCCAAATGACCTAATCGATATTGAGAACAACATGACCGAAGACCATAAACCCACTGAGCAAGCAGCACCGCAGCAACCACAAACAGAAGCTACTATGCCTGCGCCATCGAGCAAGATTATTTCTACGCCGCTGCGTACCTTGATTTTTATGTTGATCATCCTCTTGTTGGGAATTGCGCTGATCTTATGGGCGTGGCGGATTGGTCCATTTCATAACAGTATCGAGTCGACTGAAAATAGCTATGTCAAAGGCAAAACCACGGTGCTTTCATCACAAATTAATGGTTATGTGAAAGATGTTTTGGTGACGGATTTTGATCATGTGAAAAAAGGTCAAGTGCTTATGCATATCGATGCAACGACCTATGATCAAAAAGTCACACAGGCTGAATCTGGGGTGGAACAAGCACAGAACTCACTTGCCAATCAAAGCCAGGCCATTGAACAACGCAGAGCAGATATTACGGCAGCCGAAGCGAAAGTGGACCAATCACGTGCGGCCTATGAATTAGCTCTTGCACAAATGACGCGCTACCAACAACTCGGCAATACTGGCGCTGCATCGAAATCAGAACAAGATAAAGCGATTGCAGACGCTAAAAATAGTTTGGCCCAACTTCATCAAGCAGAAGCCAATTTACTAGTTGCCAAAGAATCATTCAAAACTGCACAAGTTGCAGCGACAGGGCTTAAAGCGCAAGTGAATAGTGCCAAAGCACAATTTGATCAGGCAGTGACCACTAAAGACTACAGCACGATTGTGGCACCTATGGATGGTCAACTTGGCGAAGTCAGCCCACGGATTGGTCAATATGTTGCGGCAGGCTCTCAACTGATGTATTTAATTCCACAGCAGCGCTGGGTGACTGCCAACTTTAAAGAAACGCAAATTGCAGATATGCATATTGGTCAAAAAGCGTGGTTCAGCGTCGATGGCATGAAACATCAAAAATTTTACGGCAAAGTTGAGCAAATCTCCCCTGCGGCTGGTTCTGAATTTAGTGTATTGAAACCTGACAATGCCACAGGAAATTTCACCAAAGTCGTGCAACGTATTGCCGTAAAAATTGCGATTGATCCTAATCAACAAGGTTTAGAAAACTTAAGACCCGGTATGTCTGTCGTCACCTCTGTTGATGTTGCTAGTTAGCGGATGCTGGTAGTGAAGTGCATTAAGTAAAGTTGAGCTGAACAAGATGTAAAGGATTTCATCTTCCGCACCTACCGTTTTACAATGCCTACCTATTTGACCTCTAACCACCAAGATAACGATTACCAACATGTTTGAATCTATCGCCCACGCCATTCCTGAGCAGACTATTCAATATCAAGGGGTTGATTTGTGTATTAAGCGTTTGGACTTGGTTCACCCACAAATATCGGGCAATAAATTTTATAAACTTAAATATAATTTTATTGAGGCGCAAAAATTAGGCTTTAAACAGGTGCTTAGCTTTGGCGGCGCTTATTCAAATCACATTGCAGCCACTGCATATGCTGCACATTTATTCGGATTCGGCAGTCTAGGCATCATCCGTGGGGAAGAATTACAACATCAAGCCCGAAATCCTACTTTAGCCACCGCCGAACAGTTTGGTATGCAGTTCAGTTTTGTCACACGCCAACAGTATCGAGAACAGAAACAAGCAGACGCTTTAGCGCAATTACGACAGCAATATCCCGAATACTATGTCATTCCTGAAGGTGGAACCAATGCATTGGCTATCCGTGGCTGTACGGAAATCTTAAGCCATGAAAATCAACAAAATTTTGATCTCATCTGCTGTGCAGTCGGTACAGGTGGAACCATAACGGGCTTGATCGAAGCCAGTGCGGAACATCAACTTGTTCTTGGTTTTTCAGCGCTCAAAGGCAATTTTCTTTGCGACGATGTTGCTCAGTTGACACAGAAAACCAATTGGAGCATCAGTGATGAATTTTGCTGTGGTGGCTATGCCAAAACAACGCCGGAACTTTTACAGTTTATGCATGACTTTGAACAACGCTTTGCGATTCCATTAGAACAGGTTTATACGGCTAAAATGCTGCGAGGTATTTTCTGCATGATTGAGCGGGGTCAAATTACAAGCCATCAACGTGTTTTAGTAATTCATACTGGTGGCCTACAAGGTCGCCTGAAAGGTTCAACCGAAGCGCTAAAAAGCGTATAATCCTGCGTCCTTTCTTCCACGCGGAAACTTACCATGTCGCAAAATCAATATGATGTCCTTGTTTTAGGTGCTGGTGCATCAGGCTTAATGACGGCATATAAAGCGGCGCAGCGTGGACGCAAAGTTTTGGTAGTTGAAAAAGCCAATAAAGTTGGCAAAAAGATCCTGATGTCTGGCGGTGGTAAATGCAATTTCACCAATTTGTATGTCGAACCAGAAAATTATATTTCACATAATCCACACTTTGTTATTTCAGCATTAACTCGCTATACCAACTGGGACTTCATTGGTATGGTCTGCGAATATGGCATTGAGTACGAAGAGCGCAAACATGGGCAATTATTTACCCAAAATGGTGCAAAAGAAATTCTCGCCATGCTATTGGCAGAATGTGACAAAACTGGTTTGGTGGATATTAAAACCAACTGTGAAGTAAAAGCAGTCAATGCCTTGCCTGAACAAGGCTTTCAAGTGGCAACCAATCTAGGCTATTTTGAAGCAGAATCGGTGGTTATTGCCAGTGGCGGTCTTTCTATTCCTACTTTAGGTGGTTCAGGAATTGGCTATGAAATTGCTAAACAATTTGGACATTCTGTCTACCCCACTCGTGCAGGCTTAGTACCATTCACTTTCTCCGATAGTTTTAAAGAAGTCACCACACGCTTGAGCGGCAATGCTGTTGAAGCCACGTTATCGAATGAGTTAAATAGTTTTACTGAGGCTTTACTCTTTACTCACCGTGGTTTAAGTGGTCCAAGCTCTTTACAACTTTCAAACTACTGGGATGTCGGTCAACGTTTTAATATCAATTTCCTTCCAGCTTTAGATGTTTTAGATTTCCTCAAATCTAAAAAATCCAGTCAACCAAAAGTGTTACTGCGCACATTGTTCAATGAACACTTACCGAAAAGCGTGGTTGTGGAATTACAAAATCTGATTTGGCCTGAACAAGCTGAATTAGCCATTGGCAATATCAGCGATGAAAAACTAGAACTCATTGTAAGCCGTTTAGAAAGCTTTGAAGTGAAGCCATCAGGCACTGAAGGTTACCGTACTGCTGAGGTTACACTCGGTGGTGTGGATACCACTGAAGTCTCATCAAAAACCATGGAAAGTAAAAAACAGAAAGGCTTGTACTTTATTGGTGAAGTACTCGATGTAACGGGTCATTTAGGTGGATACAACTTCCAATGGGCATGGGCTTCTGCGCATGCCGCTTCTGAATACGTCTGATCTCGACATAGCGTTAATTAAGCACTAAAGTTACGACAGTAAGAGTAATATCACATTTATAAAAAAGATTTTTAGGTCTATTTGACGGAGTCTTACATCTAAGGATTGAATAAAAAATTAGCCTTCGGCTTGAGGTACTCTTACGAAGCACGCTTCTCATTAGGCAAAATGAGAAGCGAAGCTTCGCAAGGAAACCATCTTGCGGAGCAGTGCTCCTCACCGCAAAACTCGTTCACTATCTTCAAATGATTCGATGTATTGCAAAAACATTTTTGATTAAATGTAATCCTGTCTGAAACAATTGCGGATGACATTACCGCGTATCATTCTTTTATTTAAATCAAATAGGACTTCTGATGTCACGTAGAAACATCAGTTGATCATAATCCGCAGATGAACTCTGCATAAAAAAGGGCTGATTCATTCAGCCCTTTTTCTTACCCGATCTGATTTATTCAAGATAGTCGGTTTTAAATAATGATACCGACGACGTCGAAGTTCGTTGAATCGTCAAATCCATTTTTTCAACGGCAACTGAAATATGTTGTGGTTGCACGCTTGCGGTTTGTTTGAGTGTCGATACTAAAGTATTGAGCATTGAAATTACCCCCATTTTGCCATTCCTTTGCACAGATCATAAGTGTCATTCATGACAGCAATATGAATCCTAAGTTTTTATATTTTAAGTAATATTCCATATATCACTATTACTTAAAATACCAATTTTCGGGTAAATTTCAATCATTATTTTTGGACTGATTGGTATCTTTATTTTCACTGTTTAGCGGTGATTGTTCTGTCTGCTCCAAATCAGTGCGTTTTGATTTTGCAAAAAAAAAGCGTCGTGCACTCGCCAAAAAACCAACTGTGATCCCTGCAATAATCACTGGGGCTAAAAATTTATTCGGTGCTTTTGCCATACAAATATTCCTTATAAATCATTAAAATCGACCACATAAACGTGGCCGATTTTTTTAAAGACAGAATAGTTTAATTTGGATCATCTGGTTTTGGCGGGGTTAAAGGTGCCGAAGGTGCATCGACCTCTTTTTCAGCCTCACCAGTTGAACCAAATGGATTATTTTGTGGTTGATCACTTGGGTTTACATCCAACTGATCTGGCGTGGCCGTTTCTTTTTCACTGACACCGGGAGCAGCCTGTTGAATGTTTGGATAGCCATCATCGGTTTTCACTTCAGAAGTCATCACAGATGTTGATGGCGTTGGACTCGCTACAGACGATGTAGGTGTATTAAAGGTGGTTTTCGCCTTTGCCTGCTCCTGTACTGGATTCGGTTCATTGGCTTCGCGTTTCGCTTTATCGATAAGATCTGATAACAATCGTTCCGCCGGATTGCGACCACCTAAACCAAAGGCCAAAGCGAAAGCAACTGCAACCGCACCGAGGGTTAAACCAAAGGCCAAATTCACGATCGAGTCAGCAATACCCATGGCACGCAAGCCCATGGCTACAACCAAGCCCATAATCAGCACACGGACCAAATTACCTAACCAACGTGAACTGTTATATTCCCCTCGTTGCACCACATTTGCCACAATATTGGCAAGCCAGAAACCCACCACCAAGATTACAGCACCAAGTAAAATACTTGCACCGAACTGGATAAACATAGCAATAAGGGCACTGATTTGCTCAAAGCCTAAACGGTTAGCAGCTTCAGATACCGCAAATAACATGGTGAAAAATACAATGAGGCAACCGACAACATCCGACACTTTGGTTTTGCCCAAAAAGCGTTGAATGTCTAATTTTTCTGGCACAGTATCAACACCTGTACCCGAGATCACATCCACCACTAGACGCGCTACAAAGCGTGACACCACATAGGCCAAGATTAAGATTAAACCTGCGGCAATGATGTTCGGTATCGCATACATGATCTCATGTAACATGGCTGTTGCAGGCTGAGAAATCGCCTCGATACCAAGTGCTTCGAAAGCCACAATTAAAGCCGTGATAATGACTATAGCAAAGACAAAATTACCCAAAACTTGAGCAAGTTTTGCGTTTTTAAACATGCCCACTTTTTCGACTTGCTGCTGCAGGCTTAAACTGTTCACCAAGCCTTCCACGATGCCTCGTACAATCTTCGCCAAGATATAACCAACAAAGACGATGACACCGGCAATAAAGATATTGGGAAGATAAGAAACAACTTCAGTGACCATATTTTGGATTGGGAACAAGAGACCGTTTAAACCCAATATCGACAAAACAATCGGTAGGAAGAGTAGTAATATCAGCCAATAAACAATTTCACTAATATTTTGACTGATTGGGCTGACGCCAACCTCAGAACTGAGTTTTTCATCGAGTTGGGTTTTATCCAGCAGTTTCTTTGAACCGACTTTGACCAAACTTGCCACGATCCAACCAATAAAACCTACAGCTACCGCAGCCAAAAGCTGTGGAATAAATAACAAGAACTGCTGAATCATATTACTGAATGGGCCGCTGACACTGGTCAAATTCAGCACATTGAGTGCACCAATGACGGCAATGATCAAAATAATCCAGAACACAACTCTGGAGACTATATTTTCAACATTGGAACGGTGCCCAGTTGCATTTGAAAGTTTTTGATTTGTGCCTAATTTTTGCAGAATTTTTTTGACGCCAGCAGCAACCAATAAAGCAATGACCCAACCTATCAGGAGAATTGCTACTGCACTTAAAATGGGGTGAAACTGTTCCCAATAATACATAGCATCAAAACGGCCACGCGGACCACCCAGATAATCATTCATACGTTCGCCCTCATTGTTATACATGATCTGTTGTTATGTGCATTTTTACGTATGCCGCGTATCACACAGCATTAGTACTTTGAACTTAAGCTTTCTTTTCCACCTTAGTTTTTGCGTATTTTTTAATCAACCAAAGTATGCATAACTCCAACAAAAGCTCACAATTGAATGTAATAAAGCCTTGGAACAACCAAGGCTTTATTTATGTCACTCTGAAGAGACTCTTAAGGTTCAGATCTTGCACTCATGTAACTCTGACTCATGTTTATCATCAATTATTATCAACGATCTGTCGCAGTTGCAGTATTTGAATCATTAGCAACAGCTTCATCCCCCGGTGTACCGCTAGTCGTATCATTGGCTGTTGCAGTTTGTGCATTGGGTGCAGGATGATCAGGCGGTGCATCCGAAGCAGAAGGTTTCATATCTGCAAACATATAAAATAATAATGCGATTAAAAAGATACCCACTAAGATCAGTATGTACACAGGGATACGTTTTTTTTGTGTTGTTTCTTCCGTACTGGTGGTATGGGGTGGTTTATTAAAATCGTGTGTCATATTCCCCTCGCTATTTTGTTGTTCATAGTTGAATTTTTATACTAGCAATACAATATCCTGTATTGTGTGAAGAACAATTACAATCAGTGAAAACGTGTAACTTGAAAGATCAATTCAATTTATATCCGTTTTTCTGTTTAGATAACTCCCTTAATTTTAGATTTAAAATCAATCTCTAAGGTATAAATATCGGAAAATGAACTGAATACTACATTTCAATCGTATTCATTTTCAGAGTGATAAGTTTTTCGAAAATAACAGCTTTTTTGAGCCCGGTGGAATTATCTGCTTTTGATGGATGAAATGAGCTATAATCATGCACCTTATTTTTCACCTGTTATCAAATCTATGGCGTACCATCAACAAGGTGTAACGCTTGATCTTGACACTGACGTCACTCATCAATGTTCCCTTCATTACACTCGCGATCAACATCTTATTGGCATTATTGAATTTAGTAAGCCAAGTTATGTGTTGAAATGGGGTGATTTGGAATATTTTCGCCGACGTACTGAAGAGTTTTCAGTGATGCCTTTCCCTGAATGCATCAATGCGATGGTGATTGATATTCGAAATATTGCGGCTTTTTTAGATAATGAAGTGCCTATTATTCCTTGGCGCTTGCTCGAAGAAGAATGTCCGATTCGCTTAGTTGTTCCCCAAGATCGACTGGAGCATTATGCTGGCTTTTTTGAACCGACTTGGTTGACTTCTGACGTAGACACAGCGATTCAAGAAATTCGTGAATTTATGGATATGTTTGTGCATTAATACGGAGATTAAACTAAAGTTTAATCCCAAAAACCTCCATCTGGAGGTTTTTTTATGCCCTTTTATTTTAATTATTTATTTCACAATAAAATTAAATTATTTTATATTTAATGACTTATAGCAAACCTTCTTATAAAAAATGTTCATAACTTATCCCATTTCTTAGTAACAATTCGGCAATAAATTTTGCTTGAGCCTTGCTCGATATATCACCTAAGATGTAGAAAATGATCTCTTTTTTATTGTTGAAACATTCTTAAAAACAAAGCAATAAAATCTAACGAGAAACAAGATCATAAAAAGTGGATATTAAATCAGGGTAAAAGGAGTTTTAACGATGACGTCAAAAAAACATTTAGCAACTTTGTTCTGTGCAAGTGCGCTCACTTTAGGGCTTAGCGCATGTAGTGACAATAAAGCACCTACAACGGATAAAGCTGCAGGAAGTGAAGCTGCTGTTTCTGACTCAGGGACTTTAGATAAGATCAAAAAATCCGGCACGATTGTATTAGGCTATCGCGATTCATCGATTCCATTTTCATATATCGCAGATAATCCAAACCAACCTGTAGGTTATGCACACGATCTTCAATTAAAAGTCGTTGAGGCGGTTAAAAAGCAATTAAATCTTCCCGAATTAAAAGTCCGTTATAACTTAGTGACTAGCCAAAACCGTATTCCATTGGTTTCTAATGGCACCGTCGACTTAGAGTGTGGTTCTACCACCAACAATAAAGAACGCCAACAACAAGTTGATTTCTCAACAGGTTTCTTTGAAGTGGGTTCACGCTTACTTACTGCAAAAGACTCTGGGGTTAAAGACTTTGCTGACCTCAAAGGCAAAAAATTAGTCACCACAGCAGGGACTACATCTGAGCGTTACATTCGTCAACATGAAAAAGAGTTAGGTATTGGTGAAGTCATTTCTGCCAAAGACCATGCTGAGTCTTTCCTCATGCTACAAAATGGTCGTGCAGCGGCATTTATGATGGATGATATTTTGCTGGCGGGTGAAAAATCAAAAGCCAAAGATCCAAATAAATGGGAAATCGTAGGTACAGCGCCGATTCATGAAATCTATGGTTGTATGCTGCGTAAAGGCGATACTGGCTTTAAACAAGTGGTTGATGATGCAATCAAAGCAACTTATAGCTCTGGTGAAATCAATGACATGTATAAAAAATGGTTCCAAACGCCAATTCCACCAAAAAATATCAATTTGAATTTCCCGATGTCTGATCAATTAAAAGCATTGATTAGTAATCCACATGACCGTGACGAATAACTTTCCCTAAACATTCTAAAGATGCTTAAGCCAAACGGATTTTGGCTTAAGCTCATTATAGGGAGTTCCTATGAATTATAGCTGGAATTGGGGTGTGCTGTTCCAATCTACAGGTGTAGGTGATTCGACCTACCTGAATTGGATTTTAATTGGGATCGGCTGGCTGTTTGTCATCGCTTTGGTGGCATGGAGCATTGCGATGGTGCTCGGCAGCATCTTGGGTATTATGCGTACCCTACCGAGTCCTGTAGCACGAGGTATTGGTACGGCCTACGTGACTATTTTCCGAAATGTACCCTTATTGATTCAACTATTTATATGGTTCTATGTTGTACCCAACTTCCTCCCTGCTGCAATTAAAAGCTGGTGGATGAATGACCTTGGGGCAAATACGACCGCCTTAATTTCTGCAAGTGTCGGCTTGGGCCTTTTTACAGCTGCACGGGTCTGTGAGCAAGTCAGGACTGGTATTGAAGCGCTTCCTTTGGGGCAAACCAATGCAGGTTATGCCATGGGATTTAGCACGGCTCAACTTTATCGCTATGTGATCTTACCGCAGTCGTTCCGCACGATTTTGCCACCACTGAGCTCTGAGTTGACCAACTGTGTCAAAAACACCTCAGTCGCGTCTTTGGTTGGTGTTGCAGAAATCATTTCACAGATGAAAACCATCAGTGAATACACGCAAAACACCATCGAAATTTATACCTACGTCACCATTATTTTCATCGTGATCAATATCTGTTTAATTGGTTTCATGAATTTTCTGGAAAAACGCCTACGCGTTCCTGGCTTAATTGCAGGAGATAAATAATGGAATGGCTCAGTTCTTTTATTCAAGACCTCCAAGCGTCTGGCCCTGCGCTATGGCATGGTTTCAGTATCACACTCAAAGTGGTGATCACGGCAACCATTGGTGGTGTCTTTATTGGGACTTTATTGGCGTTGATGCGCCTGTCTTCGATTAAAGCTTTTAATATTTTTGCTAAAGGCTATGTGAACCTCTTTCGTTCTATTCCTTTGCTCTTGGTGCTGATGTGGTTCTACTTTGCAGTACCCTTTATCTACACAGGGATCACCGGTAACTATCTAACGATTGATACTGCCCTCGTTTCGAGTATCGTGGCCTTCATGCTATTTGAAGCGGCTTACTTTTCAGAGATTGTCCGTGCCGGGATTCAATCAATTCCTAAAGGTCAAACTTCTGCAGCTTATGCTCTCGGTATGAGTTATAGCCAAGCAATGCGCTTAATTATTTTGCCGCAATCTTTTCGCAAAATGACGCCACTTCTCTTACAGCAAACCATCATTCTGTTCCAAGATTCAACCATGGTTTATGCCATCGGACTGTTAGACTTTTTCCGCACCAACTATGTTCGAGGCGACCTCATGTCATTGTTAACTCAATACATTCTGTTTGCCGGTCTGGTGTATTTCACTATTAGTATGATCGCTACCTATGCAGTTAAAAAATTACAACGGAGGTTAAGTGTATGACCGATCAAAAAACGATGATTGACCTCCAAAATGTCAGTAAATGGTATAAAGATTTTCAAGTGCTTACCGATTGCACGACTCAAATTAAACAAGGTGAAGTGGTTGTGGTGTGTGGACCTTCGGGTTCAGGTAAATCAACGCTCATTAAAACCGTTAATGGACTTGAGCCTTTTCAGGCCGGTACGATTTTAGTCGACGGTATTTCCATTAATGACCCAAAAACCGATTTAAATAAATTGCGTAGTCGTGTCGGTATGGTGTTCCAGCACTTTGAATTGTTTCCACATTTATCCATTACCGAAAACCTGACCATTGCGCAGGTTAAAGTCTTGGGTCGATCAGAAGCCGAAGCCAAGAAAAAAGGTTTGGCTTATTTAGACCGTGTGGGTTTAAGTGCGCATGCCGCTAAATTCCCTGCACAGTTATCAGGTGGACAACAACAACGTGTTGCGATTGCACGTGCGCTCAGTATGGACCCGATTGCCATGCTGTTTGATGAACCGACTTCGGCACTTGATCCAGAGATGATTAACGAAGTGCTTGATGTGATGGTGGGTCTTGCCAAAGAAGGTATGACCATGATGTGTGTAACCCATGAGATGGGTTTCGCGCGTCAGGTTGCGGACCGTGTGATCTTTATGGATCAAGGAAAAATTGTGGAAGACTGCAGTAAAGATGATTTCTTTAATGCCCCTCGTGGTGAACGAGCGCAGCAGTTCTTAAATAAAATTCTGCATTAATATCAAAACGTTTATTTAACTGATGTTACGCAGTAACATCAGAAGCGTAATTTGATTCAAATAAAAGTACGATACGCGGTAACGTCATCCACAAGTGTTTGAGATAGGACTTCTTCTAATCAAAAATGTTTTTGCGATACTTTAGATAATTAGATGCTAGTGAACGAGTTTTGTCGGTGAGGTGCATTGCACCGCAAGATGGTTTCCTTACGAAGCACGCTTCTCATTTTGCCTAATGAGAAGCGTGCTTCGTAAGAGTACCTCCAGCCGAAGGCTAATCACTTTATTCATTCCCTTGATGTAAGACTCCATCGAATTGGCTTAAAAATCATTTTAAAAATGCAAAATTACTTTTGCATGCATAACATCAGTTATTTAATTTCCGAAAATAAAAAAGCTCATCCATCGATGAGCTTTTTTTCATGGCAGATTACCAATAATTTTCTACAGCAATATTTCCTTCACCACGACGGTTCATAGTCAAACCACGCGCCTTTAATGCTGCTTTGGTATCATCAACCATTTGTGGATTACCACACAGCATGACATGCGTCGTTTCCACATTAAATGCTAAGCCAGCCGCCTGTTCTAATTCGCCATTTTCAATTAAAACTGGTAAACGGTCATGCAATGGTGCATTTGGATCACGTGTCACAATAGGAATAAATTTGAAGCCCGTATGCCCTTCGCCAAAGGTCTCGGCGATTTCTTGAATACGCTCGACATAAGCCAGTTCTGATACGGTGCGTACACTGTAAACTAGATTAATTTTTTCGTATTTAGTCCACGTTTCAAAGTCTTGTAGCATCGATAAAAAAGGGGCTAGGCCCGTTCCTGTCCCCAACAGCCATAAGTCCTTCGGCAATGGCAACTGATAACGCGCCAAAGTGAGGAAGCCATAAGGCACTTTTTCTAAATACAGCTCATCGCCCACTTGTAGATGCTGCAAATTTGAAGTAAACGCACCGTCAGGAACGACGATAGAGAAAAATTCTAAAGTTTCATCAAAGGGTGACGACACCACAGAATAGGCACGAACCACCAATTCATCGCCCACTTTCAAACCAATTCGAGCGAACTGACCAGCAGTGAATTTAAAATGTGCAGGGCGTGTCATGGTAAAACTGAACAAAGTATTGGTCCAACGGTGTACAGATAAAACCTTTTCTAAGCTAAATTTTTCAATTGACATGATTTGAACGTGGCGTGACAGACTGTGCTCATGTTAGCATGACAGCATAATTTATTAATATTTTTTAAATGTTAAGGCCTGATTCATGCGCATGACTTTACGCCAGTTGGCTGTTTTTGTAGCAGTCGCTCAAGAAGGTACCGTTACCAAAGCCAGTGATGCTGTCAAACTTACTCAAAGTGCAGCAAGTATGGCATTGGCAGACCTCGAAGATGGTCTCGGTGCTCCACTGTTTGACCGACTTGGTAAACGCTTGCAATTGAATGACTTGGGTCGTTTTTTATTGCCACAAGCTTTGGAAATTTTAGGGCGCTGCGAAGCTTTTGAACAAGCAGCGAAAGGCGAACTACAAAGTATTGATCTACGTTTGGGCGCTACCCTGACCATCAGCGACTACCTGATGCCAGACCTCATGGCAGATTTCCTACAAATTCAGCCTCAAGCACATTTACAACTTCAAGTCGGCAATACCCGCCAAATGATTGAAGCGGTAAACCAATTTCAGTTGGATTTGGCCTTAATTGAAGGTTCATGCCACCTACCACAACTGCAATGTATTCACTGGCGTGACGATGAACTTGCCGTGTGCTGTTCCCCAGAGCACCCTTTAGCGAAGTTGGATCGTGCACTCACTGCAGCTGACTTTGATAACGTGGAATGGATCTTACGTGAAGAAGGTTCAGGCACACGTGAAGTATTTGACAACGCAATTTTAAAAGACCTGCCAGATGCCAACATACGTTTAACCTTGGGTCATAACGAAGCCATTCTAAAAATCGTGGCAGGTGGTCTTGGTATGTCATGTATTTCTAAACTTGCGATTGAGCCTTTACGTGAAAAAGGTCAATTGGTGATTTTAGATACGCCGTTCTGGCAACTAGCCCGTCCATTATTCATGTTGGTACATCGTCAGAAATACCAAGGACCGGGTCTCAAAGCCTTTATGCAATTTTGTGAAAAATAAAAAAAGCGCCTTAAGGCGCTTTTTTATCTATTTTTAAATTGGCGTTCACATGGTTCGCCATCATTATTGCCGTCCATTTTCGTATTTGGACAATTATTATTAAAGAACACTGCTTCTTCGTATGAACGCATCTGACTACAATGCGTACGCCCATCACAACTAAACTGTGCTTTCTCTACTGCCCTTGGCGTATCACTTGAAGAAGGTGCCTGCGCAGTGTATTGAACAACAGACTGAGCTTGCGTTGAAGCTGTGCCGTATAGATTTTTTTCACCTTGCTCAGTCAGCACCCGATCGGGTAAATCCCCCTGTGCTTTTCGTTGTTCTTTTACAATATTTTCATTTTCTTGCATGAGCTGTTGTAAATGTAGTTGCTTCTGTTCTTGGTACTGCTGATATTTCCCATATACAGCCACAGCTAATACTACAATTACAATGAGTCCAATCATGCTGAAGATTTTACTGCCCCAAACTGTGCCTTTGGCTGTATCGTGAGGAGTAGCTTGGTCATTCACTCGATCCGACCTTGATTCAAATGACGGATTTATCTGTTCATGAGTGGACTGCTCTTTTTTCAAATCTAAACGGATGATATTTACCGCTTTAAATTTACCTTGATCTGCTTCAATCCTGTATTTGAGATTTTCTCCAACACGTGGTTCGATGTGTCGGCTAGGAAAATCACGAATATGAAAAAAATAAATCCTGTGCTTGATCTTGTTGTATAAATCCAAAGCCGCGCTCAACGTTATAGCTTTTGATTTTCCCCTCTTTAAACATAAAAATTGTCTCTCATCTTTTCTTTTAATACTCTTATGATAATAAAAAAAGAGGCCCTATAGACCTCTTTTTCAATTTCAAAGATTTCCATGAAATCTTAAAATCACATTATTTACGCAAATTCGAAAGCAAAGCTGAAGTAATTGACTGGTTATTTGCCACTACTTTAGATTTTTTAGCTTTTGCAGATTTGTCTTCTTCACGCTCAATGTTTATGGCTTTATAACGATCACCATTTTTCACCACATTAAATTTCACACGATCATTACGTTTTGGCTCGACACCATCTGCGGGAAAGTCAGAGATATGGAAAAATACATCACCTTCTTCACATGAAAGAAAGCCAAAGCCCTTTTCAGGATTGTACTGCTTCACTTTACCTTTATATTGTTCGGACTTCATAAAGTACCCTATTCCATTTATGCCAATGTCTTTAGTATATAAAAAAGAGGCTATAAAAGCCCCTTTTCTGTTCATGATGCAAAAATTAGTCTTTTTGAACTGAACCGAAAATTTTATCGCCTGCATCGCCAAGACCAGGAACGATATAACCGTTTTCATTTAAACCTTGGTCTACAGATGCTGTGTAAATGATCACATCTGGGTGAGCTTCATTCACACGTTTAATGCCTTCTGGAGCGGCAACAAGCACCATGACACGAATATCTTTACAACCACTGGCTTTTAGAACGTCAATAGCAGCAACGAGCGATGAACCTGTTGCAAGCATTGGGTCAATAATCATCGCTAAACGGTTTTGTACGTCTGGTACTAATTTTTTGTAGTAAGTACGCGCTTCTAAAGTTTCTTCATCACGCTCTAAACCCAAGACAGATACTTTCGCACTTGGAATCAGGTTTAAGAAACCATCTAACATACCAATACCTGCACGTAAAATCGGTACGACTGTTATTTTTTTACCGGCAATACGATCTACAGTTACTTTACCATTCCAACCATCAATTTCATGATCGACCATTGGTAAATCTTTCGTTGCTTCATAAGTCAGAAGCATAGTCACTTCTTGAGCAAGCTCACGGAAGTTTTTAGTACTAATATCTGCACGACGAAGTAAGCCGAGTTTATGTCGGATTAAAGGATGACGGATTTCATGGATAGCCACGGGAGAACACCTAAAAGGTTAAGATAAAATTTCAACCATTATAAAGCTATTTAACAAATGATAAAAATAAAAAAGCCCCCTTTACAGGAGGCTTTTTTGTAATAAGCAAATTAATTGCTTAATTCATTAGTTAAATCCACTTTGAATTAAGCTAAAAATGAACTGTTGTAATTCAGGTGAGATCGCAAAGTATGCCACTTGAGATACTGCAATGATTGGATCTGGATATACACCGATCAACAACACAAGAGCAGCTGCGCCAAGCACCATAATACCACCCACTTTTTGACCCCAATGATCGACAGCGTCGATACGTGGGTTTTCCGGTGGAGTCATGTACATCACAATCATCACACGTAAGTAGTAGTACAAACCGATACCTGAGCCAAGGATCACCATTGCAGCTAAGAACCATGAACCACCAGCAACCGCTGTTTTGATCACAAGGAACTTACCAATGAAGCCCGCTGTTAATGGGATACCTGCAAGAGATAACATCATGACAGTGAGTGTTGCAGTCAACACTGGACGACGCCAGAACAAACCACGGTACTCAGCAAGGCTACCTGCTTCGTCTTTGTTGTTGTAAGGGCTAGACATCAGTGTCACAACACCGAACGCACCAATCGTTGTTAATACATAAGTAATCACATACACGTTGACGCTGCTAAATGTTGCAAAGCCTTGTACTTGAACAAAATCAGTATTACGTGCACTGACAATCGCAACAAGTAAGTAACCAAAGTGAGCGATTGAAGAGTATGCAAGGATACGTTTCAAGTTCACTTGACGTACTGCTAGTAAGTTACCCGCAAGGATAGACAATACTGCAATGATGGTCACGATCGTGATGAAGCTGTCAGAAAGGATTAAGCCAGAAGCCAAGAAGTAACGAACGAATAGACCGATCATTGCCACTTTAGCCACAGTCGCTAAGAATGTCGCGATTGGCGCTGGCGCACCTGCATACACGTCTGGTGTCCATTTGTGGAATGGCGCAAGAGACAATTTAAATGCAACAGCAAAGACAATCAGTGCAAGACCAAGGACTACACCCGGTTGGCTGAATGTTGTGAACATTTTGCCTGGTTCAGCAACGAATGCCATTGTACCTGTATACGCATATACATAAGCCATACCCATCAACAACATCGCAGAAGCGGTTGCTGAAAGCACCAAGTATTTCACACCCGCTTCAAGCGACTGTGAACGTTGGTGTGTATAAGCCAATAGGCCGTATACAGGAATCGACATTAGTTCAAGGCTGATAAAGAATGACGCATAGTGAGAACTTGCAACCATTAACAATGCACCTGTTACAGAGCACAGCATCAAGATATAAAGTTCTTCACGGTTATCTTTATAGGTTTCGATATACGCATGTGACAATGTGCAGCAAGCAAGTGCTGCAATCAAAATCACGAATTGGTACAACATCGTAAATGGATCTACGATGAACAAATTCATTACGTTTGCAGGTGCATACTGCCCTGCAACGAAAACAAAAATAATATAAAAGGCTGCAAGGTTCAGACCGATAACGGAAGTCGTTGCAACTAAATTGTGGTTACGCTTGATTGCAATTAGCAACATCACGACGATCGCAGTTAAAGCCACGATCATCACAGGAGCTAATGGCATAAGCTCAGAAAATGACATTGTGAAGTCCATGGCTTATTGCATCTCCACATTTTCAGGTTGTACAGCAATCTGCTGCACAACATCAACGACTTCTTGAACTGGGATATAGCTATTTGCAATCCACGCCATGCTTGAATTTGAAATATCAAGGAAGCTTTGTGGGAATAGACCAAGCCATACTAGACCAAGAGCACAGATTAAAAGAATCACAACTTCACGCGCATTTAAGTCTTTCAACGGATTTGCGTAATGCTGTTTTTGTTCTTCGTTTGGTGTACCAAACAACGCTTTGTGGATCAGGATTAAACCGTAAAGACCGGCAAATACTAAGCTTACTGCAGCTAGGATTGTATACACAGGGAACTTGTCATAAGAACCCATCAAGATCAGGAATTCACCGATGAAGTTACCTAGACCCGGAATACCTACAAGTGCCGCAACAAAGAACATTAAGAAGAATGAAAGGTATTGGAACTGACCACGAATACCGCCCATCAAACGCATGTCACGTGTATGCAGACGTTCGTAAACCTGACCACACATAATGAACAATGCAGCAGAAGATAGACCGTGAGCCAGCATCATAATCATCAAGCCTTGGAATGTCAGGATGTTACCTGCATACAAGGCAAGAAGTACGAAGCCCATGTGCGAAATAGATGTGTACGCAAGCAGACGTTTCATGTCTGTTTGTTGGAATGCACACCATGCACCGTAAAAAATACCGATTAGACCAAGAATGATCGCGATGTCAGCAAACTGAGCAGATGCTACCGGGAAGAATGGAATAACGAAACGTAAAAGACCATAAGCCGCAGTTTTAATCAAGATACCTGCAAGGTCGACAGAACCCGCTGTAGGTGCTTGTGCATGTGCATCTGGTAACCAGCCGTGTAATGGGAAAACTGGAAGTTTTACCGCAAAACCAATGAACATACAGATCATGAATGCATACGCAAGTGCTGGAGCTTTCGCCTCAACAGTGTGTGCAACACTCATCAAGAAGTCATAATTAAAGCTGATTTGACCGTGAAGTTGGAAGCCAACAACCACTAGACCCAAGATACCGATCAACATGATCAGACCCGCAACCTGAGTATAGATAAAGAATTTAGTTGCAGCGTAAACGCGTGACTTACCTTCTGCCCCTTTATGACCCCAAAGTGCGATCAAGAAGTAGATTGGTACCAGCATCATCTCCCAGAAGAAGAAGAATAGGAACATGTCAATCGCTAAGAATACACCGATCACACCACCTAAAGACCACAGTAGGTTTAAGTGGAAGAAACCAACATTCTTTTGAATCTCACCCCATGAACAGCCAACTGCAAGTACACCCAGTAATGCAGTTAAACCTACCATAAGCAGTGAAAGACCATCGACCGCAAGGTGAATGTTAATGCCTAAAGTGGTAATCCACGGTAGGTTAAATTGAGCAGCCCACTGTGGAGCTTGTGTACCCAACTCGTAGTTATAAGTACCGCTTTGCCATAAAACGACGGTTAACACCAACGTTAATAGCATACCAATTAAGGCAATATAGCGTGGTAAGTGCTTGTCGAGTTTATCGACAAGCCAGCATACAAAACCTGCAATGAACGGAATAAGGATCAGAGCGGGTAGAATTAAATTGTTTGGAGTTTCCATTTTATTTCCCCACGACCTGAATCACGACCAGGATCAATAGTAATGCAAACGTACCGAATGCCATACTAGATGCGTATTCACGCAATGAACCTGTTTGACGTGAACTTGTAAAGCTATTACCGCCTTTAACAAGTGCAGGCAATACAAGCCATAAGCCGTCAATTGGATCACGACCAAAGATTTTAGCCAGTAGCAAATAAGGCTTAACGAAAACAATGTTGTACAAAGCATCGAAACCAAGTGCATTACGACAGATATTTGCCAGACCCGCGCCCAGTGAAGTTTTCGCGAACGATTTCACTGCACCATAAGCAAAGGCAAATAACACCACACCAACTGCAAGACCTGCAAGTGCAATACCAACAGCTGTGTATTCAGCGCTATGCATACCATGTTCTAGTGCTTCTGGAATATTAAACGCTGGGATTTGTGCAGCATTTAAAATATTCGTTACTGGTGCTTTTAATACATAAGCTAAACCAGTTGAAAGCACTGCAAGAATCGACAATGGACCCCAGTAAGTAACACCTTTGATTTCGTGGTAAGGCGTGTTTTCTTTACCAAAGAATACAACCCAAATAAGACGGAATGTATAAATTGAAGTTAAGAACGCACCTGCTACACCAGTCCAGTACAAGCAGTCATAAACTGCAATCGCTTGACCTTTCACCCATACCGCACCAAGAATCGCATCTTTCGAGAAGAAGCCGATTGTGATGAATGGAATCGCTGCCAATGCACCGCCACCAATCGCGAAACAAGCAAACAAGAATTTGTTTTTGTGGAATAGACCACCCATCTTGAAGATGTTTTGTTCGTGATGGTAAGCCAAAATCACTGCACCAGAAGACAAGAATAATAATGCCTTGAAGAATGCGTGAGTCAGCATGTGGAATAGACCAGCTTGGTAAGCTTCAGCACCTACAGCCATAAACATATAACCCAACTGACTCATAGTTGAGTAAGCAAGAATACGTTTGATGTCTGTTTGTACCAATGCAGCAAAGCCTGCTACCAACAATGTCACTGCACCCGTGATTGAGATGAACATCATCACTTCTGGCGCTTGTTCAAACACGCTG
This sequence comes from Acinetobacter sp. P37, assembly GCF_057480965.1. Classification (NCBI taxonomy): domain Bacteria; kingdom Pseudomonadati; phylum Pseudomonadota; class Gammaproteobacteria; order Moraxellales; family Moraxellaceae; genus Acinetobacter; species Acinetobacter sp. P37. Next base: position 151,824 of record NZ_JBLIYY010000007.1, read on the forward strand.
AACATACGGCTACATAGGTAAACACCCGCTGTTACCATTGTTGCTGCGTGGATCAATGCAGATACTGGTGTAGGACCAGCCATCGCATCTGCCAACCATGTTTGTAATGGGATCTGAGCAGATTTACCTGCAGCCCCCAAGAACAACATCAATGCAGTCCAAATCGCAATTGAAGAACTCTGAGCCAAAACTGTTGGCGCAGCAGCTACAACTTCTGCAATGTTTAAAGTGCCGAATTGTTGGTAGATCAAGAACAATGCGATCAGTAAGAATACGTCACCCACACGTGTCACGGTGAATGCTTTAATTGCAGCAAAACCGTTTGCAGGTGTTTGGTAGTAGTAACCAATCAATAGGTATGAACATAGACCTACACCTTCCCAACCCAAGAATAACAACGCTAAGTTGTCACCCAACACTAAAAGCAGCATGCTTGCTACGAATAGGTTGAAGTATGAGAAGAAACGTGCAAAGTCTTCTTCGCCACGCATGTACCATGTTGCAAAGATGTGAATTAAGAAACCCACACCTGTGATCATGCCCATCATCAATAATGATAAGCCATCTAAATGAAGCGTGAAGCCCGGTGCTAAGTTACCTGCACTGAACCAAGTCCAAAGATGCTGAGTTGTTGCAACTGAACCATTATTAACAAAGTCGATACCGGCAATTAATGCAAATAAAGCTGAAAGACCAACTGAACCTGCACCAATAATTGCAGCAACTGATTCAGGAAGGTTTTTACGACCTGCCGCCAACAGGATAAAACCAATTAGCGGGAAAAGTACTGTTAAATATAAATAACTCATCCGCGCATCTCACTAGCAGCATCCACATCCAGATGATGGAAGCGATGATAGAACTGAAGGACGATCGCAAGACCGATACACGCCTCTGCTGCAGCAAGCGTTAAGATCAAGATAAACATCACTTGACCATCTGGCTGTGCCCATGCGCTTCCTGCCAAAACGAACGCTAAAGCAGCAGCGTTCATCATGATTTCAAGGCTCATTAAAATAAATAGTAGGTTGCGTCGAACCATCACACCGTAAAAACCCAGTGCAAAAAGAATGGTTGCAACGATCAAACCATGTTCTAAAGGGATGTTGCCCATTATTCTTTGTCCTCTTCTGCACCTGGCTCACGTTTGCCAAGATGGAATGCAGCGACAAGTGCGCCAAGCAATAACATCGCAGCAACTTCAACCAGCAATAAGTACTGAGTAAAGAGTGAAGTACCCACTTCTTTCGGACCGACAACTTGAGCACCCATGACAGTGCCAGCAGTTGTGTAGTCTGACTTCAACATCCAAACAAGGATTAGACCCATCAGGAAGCTCATCAACGCAGGATATGCCCACGCTGAAGAAGTCAGCCATTTGCTTTCTTGTTCAACTGTATTTTGACCAAGATTCAGCATCATCACGACGAATACGAATAGCACCATGATTGCGCCAGCGTAAACGATAATTTCGAGGGCACCGGCAAACGGCGCACCCACGATCATGAAGATACCTGCAACTGCAAGTAAAGAGATAATCAAGCTTAATAAAGCGTGTACTGGGTTCGTGTTAGTTACAACACGAACGGTAGAGACGATGGCCACAAGCGCCATCAAATAAAATGGCCACATCATGGTAATAGACTCCGTACATCAACTGGTGTGCTTTCGCGTTGAGCCTGACCTTTATCTTTACCAGCAACAGCCATACCTGTTACGCGGTAGAAGTTATAGTCTGGGTATTTACCAGGACCTGAGATAAGAAGGTTTTCTTTCTCATATACTAAGTCCTGACGAACATACTCACCTAACTCAAAGTCAGGTGTCATTTGAATCGCAGTCGTAGGACATGCTTCTTCACACATACCGCAGAAAATACAACGTGAGAAGTTGATACGGAAAAATTCCGGATACCAACGACCATCTTCTTTTTCAGCTTTTTGTAGTGAAATACAGCCGACTGGACATGCAACCGCACAAAGGTTACATGCAACGCAGCGCTCTTCACCATCAGGGTCACGCGTTAACACGATACGACCACGGAAACGTGGTGGTACGATGTCTTCCGCTTTAACCTCTGGATATAAAATAGTGTCACGTTTACGTGTCGCGTGTGAGAATACCATCCACAACGAACGTACAATTGACCCAAATCCAGCTAGAAATTTAAACATTTTATTCTCCCTGCTGTCTTAGGCCTGATTCATTAGAATCACAGCACCAGTTACCAGAAGGTTAACCAACGCCAATGGCAAGCAAATTTTCCAACCAAAGTTCATGACTTGGTCATAACGTGGACGCATTAAAGAGCCACGAGCCAAGACAAACATCATTACAAAGAATGCTGTTTTAATAATGAACCAGAACGCAGCTGGAATGAATGGAATATCTAGGTTGAAAGGCGCTAACCAACCACCGAAGAATAAAGTCACGATTAATGCAGAGATCAGTACGACGTTGACGTATTCCGCAACGAAGAACATACCCCATTTCATACCGCCGTATTCGACATGGTAACCTTCCGCCAATTCTTGTTCTGCTTCTGGTTGGTCAAATGGATGACGGTGAGTTACCGCAACACCCGCAACCACGAAGATCAAGAAACCTAAGAACTGAGGAATTACAAACCAAACATCACGTTGCGCTTCAACAATTTCACGCATGTTGAATGAGCCTGCAATCGCAACCACACCCATCAGTGAAATACCCAAGAACACTTCATAAGAAATGGTTTGAGCAGCAGAACGTAAACCACCGAGTAATGCGTATTTGTTATTTGATGACCAACCACCGAACAATACTGCATATACCGCAATACCAGCCATTGCCATAAAGAACAATAGACCGATGCTCATGTCTGAAACACCTAGATAAGGTGAAACAGGAATAACCATGAACGATAGCACCGCAGTTGCCATCGCAACTGCTGGAGCCATACGGAAAGTCAATTTGTCAGCAAATTTTGGTGTCCAGTCTTCTTTGAACATGATTTTCAGCATGTCGGCAACGATCTGGAACATACCGCCCGGACCTACACGGTTCGGACCGTAACGGTCTTGCCACAAGCCGAGTAAACGACGTTCAATAAAAGACATCAACGCAGCGATCAATACCACAACCAGTAAGATCACAATTGCTTGAAGAACTGAATAGGCGATTGGCCAGTTTTCAGCCCACAGCGGCGTTTGACGGATTAATTCTTGTTCCATGAATTACACTCCTACCGCGACTGAAACAGGTTCTGCAAGCGATACTGTAGGTGCTAGACCCACTGGGTAACCGATATAACCTGTAGGTAAGTATTCAATCACTTGAACTGGAAGGACGATTTCAACATCCCCTGCTTTCACAGCGATACGTTGACCATCTTGAACATTTAAGCGTGCTGCATCTTGCTCACCCACAGCAAACATTGCTTCAGGAATACGCGACTCCATCGCAGGTGTTTTCACTGTAAATTCACCAGAAGCGAAGATGTGATGCATCGGTACAAGACGGAAGCTTTCACCATTAACCGCAACTGGTGCAGGTGCAACGAATGTACGTGCTGGACGTTTCGCTAAACGATCGAATAAACGAACGCCTGCATCACCACCTTTTAAGTGACCACCCACGTTGTCTTGGAATTTGTTCCAAGCTTGTGGAGAGTTCCAACCTGCAGACCAAGCAAATGGTACAAGTGAAGCTGGAGTTTGGTTACCTACATAACCTTCCATAGAGAACGTCAACGCAGAGTCTTTATCGACTGGTTGTTTTGGTTCATGAATAGAAAGTGGTGCGCGCATCGCAGTACGACCTGAGTAACGACGTGGTTCACGTGCCACTTTCAGACCATGTACACGGAAGCCAGCATCTGGTGCTACGTCTTGAATTGCTTCAAGTGCAGGAACGTTTTTCGCTACTGACTCGATAACATCATCAAGAACTGTCCAAGAAATCGCTTTGCCTTTCACGCCAGTTTCAATGGCATGTAACCAGCGCCAAGATTCTTTGATCGCAAGTTCTGGTTTGTAGTAGCTTGGGTCATACACTTGGTAGAAACGTTGTGCACGGCCTTCCTGAGAGACAACAGTACCATCACCTTCAGCAAATGAAGCAGCAGAAAGTACGATGTTGGCTTTTTTCACAGTTTCAGTTTCAGAATGATCAAGTACGATCACTTCTTTACCAGAAAGTGCAGCATTCACCTGCGCGGCTGGTAAGCGACGATAAAGGTCATTTTCCACCACGATCACGGTATCGTAATCTTGTGCAAATGCTTGTTCTAGGCTTTGACCACCAAAGATCGCTAAGCCCATTGAGTTCACTTCAGGAACAGTCAATGTTAAGCCCGCATTACCAAGGTTCTGTGCAACTTGTGCAGCAGCCTCCATGATTGATGCGTCTTGTAAGCTTGTACCAGAGATGATTAATGGTTTTTTCGCAGCTTTTAAAGTGTCAGCAATCGTTTGTGCAAATGCTTTTGCATCGTCATCCAAACCTAAGATCACTTCACCTTTGACAGCAGCTGCGACCGCAAAACCTAAACGTGCAATGTCGTTAGGTGATGCAACAACTTCACCTGTTGCAACATCAGCTAAACGTGTTTGAGTTGCAGCAAGGATGTAAATCGGAGATTTCGCATCTTGAGCAATACGTTGTACAGGCTCAGCCAACCACTCTTGCGTACGGCGCTCTGCAGCCATTTCTTTGGCTTTATTTTTCGCAGCTTGGCGAACAGATAGAGCCATACGTGGTGCAGTTTGAGTTAAGTCTTCACCCAAAATCAACACAGCATCGTAGCTTTCGATTTCACGCATACCTGGGTTATAAACACCTTCGGTTTGCATGATAGAAGCTGCAAGCTCAACAAGTTTTTGCTCTTTTTGAGACATACCTGTTGAGAAGTTGTCTTGACCTACAAGTTCGCGAAGCGCGAAGTTTGATTCAAGTGACGCACGTGGTGAACCGATACCCAATACTTTTTTGCCTTGGATATTTTCAATTACGGTATCCAATGCTTGGTCTACAGAAACTGTAGTCACATTTGCACCAGAGCGGAATTGTGGTTGACGTGGACGATCTTCACGGTTCACATAACCTGTACCGAAACGACCTTTATCGCAAAGGAAGTATTGGTTCACGTCACCGTTAAAGCGGTTTTCTACACGACGTAGTTCGCCATAACGTTCACCCGGAGAGATGTTACAACCTGAAGAACAGCCTTGGCATACGCTTGGCGCATACTGCATGTCCCATTTACGGTTATAGCGTTCAGAGTGAGTTTTATCTGTGAATACACCTGTTGGGCACACTTCAGTCAAGTTACCAGAGAATTCAGATTCTAAAGTACCTGATTCTGGACGACCAAAGTAAACACGCGAAGCGTTTGCATACACACCAAAGTCTGTACCACCTGCATAATCTTTGTAGTAACGCACACAACGGTAGCACGCAATACAACGGTTCATTTCATGAGAAATGAAAGAGCCTAGCTCTTGGTTGTAATGCGTACGTTTTGTGAAGCGGTAACGACGACGGTCATGCTGAGTCATTACAGTCATATCTTGTAAATGACAATGACCACCCTCTTCACAGACTGGGCAGTCGTGTGGGTGGTTGGTCATCAAGAATTCAACAACAGAAGCACGGAAATTTTTTGCTTCGTCATCTTCAATCGAAATGTAGGTATTGTCAGATGCAGGCGTCATACATGACATAACTAAACGACCGCGAGTATCTTCAGGATTCGCGTATTGAGTCACAGCACATTGACGGCAAGAACCGACAGAACCTAAGGATGGATGCCAACAAAAGTATGGGATGTCGATGCCAAGGCTAAGACATGCTTGTAGCAAGTTCTCTGAGCCGTTGACTTCATACGATTTTCCATCGACATGAATTGTAGCCATAGTCGAATTCCTTAAGCTTGTTCTACGTTGCTAGTTTGAGCTGCCGCATTTACGACTTTAGCTTCAAACTCGCCACGGAAATGTTTGAGTGCGCCCATTAACGGTTCCATCGCACCTGGAGCATGCGCACAGAAAGTTTTACCAATCCAAAGCTTACGAGTCAGTTCTTGTAAGTGATCGATATCTTCTTTCTTACCTGTGCCATCTTCCAAGGCTTTAAGCGCTTTAACCGCCCAAGGTAAGCCATCACGGCATGGTGTACACCAACCGCAAGATTCACGCGCAAAGAATTCTTCTAAGTTACGGGTTGCTGAAACCATACATTGAGTTTCATCTACTACCATGAGCAAACACGTACCTAAACGTGAACCAGCTTTCATGATGCTTTCAGCATCCATAGGAAGGTCAATATGTTCAGCAGCAAGGAAGTCTGTAGAAGCACCACCCGGTAACCATGCTTTGAGTTTTAAACCATCACGCATACCACCAGCATGATCTTCAATCACTTCACGCGCAGTTGTACCAAATGGAAGCTCCCAAAGACCTGGGAATTTTACTTTGCCTGAAGCGCCATAAATTTTAGTACCTGGATCTTTCGACTTACCTTCAGATAAACCGATATACCATTCAGGACCACGAAGCATAATTGCGGGTAAGTTGTTGTAAGTCTCTACGTTGTTAACAATCGTAGGACGACCCCAAGCACCTGCAACTTGTGGGAATGGCGGTTTAGTACGAGGGTTCGCACGGCGACCTTCAAGCGAGTTAATCAATGCAGTTTCTTCACCACAGATATAACGACCCGCACCGGTATGCACGTGTAACTCGAAGTTCCAACCTGTACCTAAGATGTTTTCACCCAAGTAACCTTTGGCACGAATTTGGTCCAATGCTTCATTTAAGTATTGAGCCGCTTCGACGTATTCACCACGGATGAAGATATAACCCTGTGTTGCTTCTAATGTATAAGCAGCAATCAACATACCTTCGATCAACTGATGAGGAAGTTTTTCCATCAACAGACGGTCTTTGAAGGTACCAGGTTCCATTTCATCGGCATTACAGATGAGGTAACGAGGGCCTGAGTTATCATTTGGCGCCATAAGCGACCATTTGATCCCTGCAGGGAAGCCCGCACCACCACGACCTTTTACAGTCGCAGCTTTGATCACTTCAAGCACTTCTTTCGGTTGCATGCCAACAGCTTTCTTAAAGCCTGCATAACCTTCAAGTGCTTCGTAATCATCTGCACTGCGAACGTGTTCCTGTTTACTCAAACGCCAAGTTAATGGGTGAGTTTCTGGGTTACCGTCGCCATAAATTGGTTTTGGTTCAGTATTCATACATACTTCTCCAATAACTGTTTAATTGAAGTCACTTCAACTAGACCGTGAGTGTCTTCGTCAATCATTAACGTCGGACCTTTGTCACAGTTACCTAGGCAGCAAATTGGCAATAAAGTAAAGCGACCATCTGCAGTCGTTTGACCAAATGAAATGCCTAATTCACGCTGGAATGCTTCAGCAAGTGTTTCCGCACCCATCAAGAAACAAGCAATCGAGTCACATAATAAAATTACGTGGCGACCAACTGGTTGACGGTAAATACGGTTATAGAAAGTTGCAACACCTTCTAGGTCTGCAAGGCTCATGCTAAGCAATTGCGCAATAGCATTCATCTGTGCATCATCTACCCAGCCATTACGGCGTTGTACACACTTCAAAGCATCAAGACATGCTGCGCGTGGGTACGGATAGTGACCAATGTGATGTTCGATATCGTGGATTTCTTCCGCAGTTAAAATCCCTTCAACGTTCACACGTGGTTTTTTGTCAGTCAAAATCATCATAATGCGATTACCCCTTAGCGATCCACGTCAGCCATTACGACGTCAATTGTCGCTAAATAAATGATTAAGTCAGACATTAAGCTGCCGTTAATCACAGAAGGCATTTGCTGTAAGTGCGTGAAGGTTGGTGTACGGATACGTGTACGGTAACTCATCGTTGACTTGTCTGAAGTCAAGTAGTAGTTCGACGCACCTTTTACCACTTCCGCCATTACAGAGCTTTCGCCTGCTGGCATTACAGGACCCCATGACACGCTCAAGAAGTGCGTAATCAATGTTTCGATGTCTTGTAAAGTTTTATCTTTTGGTGGTGGAACAGCCAGTGGATGGTCTGCTTTGTATGCACCAGAAGGCATGTTGTCTAAACATTGCTTGATGATTTTCAGCGATTCTTCAATTTCACGGAAGTGAACAAGAACACGTGCATAAGCATCGCCTTCGTACTCTAAAGGCACATCAAAGTCGTAGTTTTCGTAGCCGCTATAAGGACGGTATTTACGAACGTCGAAATCAATACCTGTAGCACGTAGACCAGTACCCGTTACACCCCAAGCCAATGCAGATTTAGCATCATACTGAGCAACATTACGGGTACGACCGATAAACACTGAGTTTTTCAGTGCTGCAGTGTAGTACTCGTTCATACGCTTCGGCATCCAATCTAGGATTTCGCGAATGAGGTGCTGCCAGTTGTTTGGCAAGTCATGCGCTGTACCCCCGATACGGAACCATGCTGGGTGCATACGGTAACCCGTGATCGCTTCGATCGCGTCATAGATTTTTTGACGGTCAGCGAACATATAGAATACTGGGGTCATACCGCCGGCATCCTGAATCGCAGTACCAATGAACAATAAGTGGTTATTGATACGGAACAATTCAGACATCATGACACGGATACATTGTGCACGATCAGGAACGGTAATCCCTGCCATTTGCTCTACGCCAAGAACGTAAGGCATGTTTTGCGCACAACCACCTAAGTAGTCAACACGGTCTGTATACGGGATGAATGAGTGCCATGTTTGACGCTCAGCCATTTTTTCCACGCCACGGTGGTGATAGCCGATGTCAGGAACACAGTCTTTCACTTCTTCGCCGTCCAACTGCAAGATCACACGGAAGGCACCGTGCGCAGATGGATGGTTAGGACCCAAGTTTAGGAACATGAAGTCTTCATCATCGTTCCCACGCTTCATACCCCAATCTTCAGGTACGAAACGAAGATGTTCTTGTTCGTAATCCTGTTTCGCTTGGTTTTGGCGATAAGGCGTGTATTCGGTCGCACGTGCAGAATATTCTTTACGTAACGGGTGACCTTCCCAATATGTTGGCAACAAGATACGACGGAGCATTGGATGCCCTTCGAAGTTGATACCAAACATGTCGTAAGCTTCACGTTCGTACCAGTTGGCATTAGGCCAAATATTCGTTGCCGTTGGAATGTTTACATCATTCTCAGCTAATGCAACTTTAATACGAATATCACTGTTACGCTCAAGCGATAACAGATGATAGAACACAGTGAAGTCAGATGCAGGCAGACCATCGCGGTGTGTACGTAAACGCTCATCAACCGCAGACAAGTCAAACAGCATCACGTATGGACGTGACACCGTACGCAAGAACATTAAAACGTCTTGTACACGTGCGCGCTCAACCCAGACTGTTGGAAAGTCTTCAAAAGTCGTTTGCACGTAGAAGTTCTCACCAAATTTGGTTTTGAGCTCTTCTACAATTGCAAATGCAGGGCGGGAATCAACTGGAGTTGATTCTGGCATAGCAATGTCAGTTTCAGCCATTGGCTTGGCTTCCTATTTAATACAAATTCAGTCAATCAAAACGACAATTACACCCAGTCCGGGTGTATCAATATTTCGTCGCAGTGATTATTTAATTTCATCCATTGAGCGTAAGTTTTTCACTGCAATACGCTGTGCGTTCTTACGGTCACGTTCTGGCATCATCTTTGGCTTATACACTGGCTTAAGATCATCACCAATCACGGCCGATAAAGGACGGCGCTCAAGTTGAATCTGGTCTTGCAATAACATCAATGCCTGAATTAAAGCTTCAGGACGTGGTGGGCAACCCGGGATATACACATCGACAGGGATGATTTTATCCACACCTTGTACAACTGAATAAATGTCGTACATACCACCAGAGTTTGCACATGCGCCCATTGAGATTACCCATTTAGGCTCAAGCATTTGCTCGTACAAACGTTGAATTACAGGCGCCATTTTCATGAAGCATGTACCTGCAACAATCATCAAGTCAGCCTGACGTGGTGAAGCACGAATAACCTCGGCACCGAAACGTGACAAGTCATGCACGCCTGTTAAAGTCGTTGCATACTCTACGTAGCAGCAAGATGTACCAAAGTTGAACGGCCAAACTGAGTTTTTACGACCCCAGTTTACTGCTGTATGTGCAACATCCTCTAAACGAGTCATGAACACATTTTTATTCACTTCTTCTTCAAGCGGATCGGTAACGATTTGACGCTCTTGAAGTGGATATTGATCAGCATCCGGATTCGCACGGGTTAATGTATATTTCATCCCGTCTTACTCCTTGTCAGATGATGCAGTCGGTGACTTAGATTTCACACGACCAGATGATTGCGCTGGAATTTGACCTGTAGGGTCCATAACCAACTCTTCAATAGAGTTAAAGCGTGTGATTTCTGCGATATCCATATTTGGCGAACCAATTTTAGGTTTAATTCCCGCCGCTTTACGTTTGTCAGAAGGTGACCAATTCAAACCACCAGAAGACAATTCATAAACCAAACCAGCAAGTAAAACTAAAATAAAGACTGCTGCAGCTGCAAAACCAACCCACCCTGTTTCACGAACAGAAGATGCCCATGCATAAAGGTAAAGTGCTTCGATATCGAACACCACAAAGAAGATCGCAACTAAATAGAATTTCGCAGACAAGCGAATACGTGCACCACCAGCACCTACTACACCTGACTCAAACTGCTCTTGCTTAGCACGACCCCATGATTTACCCCCAAGGAGTAAAGGGACGGTCAGCATAAAGACGCAAAGGAATGTAACGCCGATCACGAAGGCAATAATTGCCCAATCGTATGGAGTAATGGCACTCATGCGGGGATAACTCCTGGCAGGCCTATTTATTAACAAAGAATGTATGTATTGGCCTTCAAATACACCAAACACAAAATTAATCCCGCCAATTGTACCTGATTGAGGAGGCTTCTTGCTAGCTTATCGATATTCGTCTTTAGGATGATTTTTTAATCATTTCAGCATTTAAATTGGGTTTACTCCCTTAAATTTAGGATTAATCGTTTAATTAGATTAGATCTTATTTTTTTATTAATTATTACATTTATGTGATTTTAACAGAAAATTATGACTGTTCAGTTTCATGAACAAATCCTTCAACTTTTAGCTCATGTATTAAATTTTCATGGCCGTATCATTTATTAAAGAAATTCCATCTTGTTTCAAATTGGTTGCCTTTTTTATCCCATCTATTAGCTTTGATCTTTCCCCTAAAATGAAAAACAAGTTGAATTAGCACAAAGAAAAAAGTCTTTTTTTAGCTTCTTGTGACTTTTTTTGCAATTCTTTGACACGACCCACAAAGAGTGTGATATTTGTAGTTAAAACACAAAAAGCAATCACAACGGAGAGACAATAATGACTTTAGAATTTACGCATAAACCTGATTATTTTCTATCTGCGCAATTGGTGATTCACCATATTAAAAGCTATTTAGATAAGCATCCTGATGCTCAAAATGCCATTTTTGATTTACGTGATATCTATGAGTTGTTACGACAAGATTTAGCTTCTGCAACAACCAACCTTAACGGGATTATGAATATTGCAGATGAATATAAACTTGAAACTTTAAACGGTGATCAAAAACTTATTAGCAATTATTCTATCGATGCTAAAAACAACTCCTTACTCATCGATTTTAATGCAGATGCTCTTGCCGCATTAAAAAATGGCAAACCTATTATTGAACCCGATGCAACAATTACGGAATAAGTAGAAAACTGATATCAAAAAGCCATTCAAATTGAATGGCTTTTTATACTTATCATTCACTAAAATCAGCTTAGCTACATATCTAAGCTTACTTAATTTTCATTGGTACTCGGTTCTTTAACATCTAACTTCGGTTTATTTTTCTTAAAACGAGTTGCAGGCCATGTCATGGTGAAACGCGCCCCGCCTAATATTGGACTTTCATCAATATCAATAGTCCCGCCAAACCAATATGCAATGCGACTAACAATCGATAAGCCTAAACCATAGCCCCCTGAGGCACGTGTGCGACTATCATCTAAACGTGCAAAAGCATCAAAGATACGTTTACGATCTTCTTCTGGAATGCCGGGGCCATCATCTTCAACACAGATATAAGCCATACCTTCATCATTCACACCACCACTAATCAGCACTTTATCGTCACAATATCGCACTGCATTCCCCACCAAGTTTTGTACAACACGGTGTAAATAGCGACGCTCGGTTTCCACAACCACTCCAATTGGTGGTGCTTGTAATTCCAAGGTTTTCCCAGTCTTTAAGGCTTCAGTTTCAATCAGGACCTGATCTAAAACTTCAAACAAGCTAACATCTTCAAATTCTAAAGATGGCATGCCCTGTTCGAGTTTGGCATAAGTCATGATTTCATCAATTAAAGTATTTAGAGCCTCAATATCTTTATCAATCTGTTCGACTTGCTGCTGACGGTAGTCATAATCATCTTCATCCGCCATCATTTCTACACCAAAGCGAATACGTGCCACGGGTGTCCGCAGTTCATGCGATACCGCGCGCATCAACTCACGCTGTGCTTCAATTAAACGCTCAATATGATCTGACATGGAGTTATAGCTCGATGCTAAAGTACCAAACTCATCCGTGCTTTCGACAGGCAGACGTACAGATAAGTCCCCGCCCTTCATTTTATTTAACGCATAATTTACAGCACGCAGCTTACGTTGCATCGGCACCAATAGACCATAAACACCCAAGCTCAAGACAAACAAACTCAGTAGCGTAATACCCGCTGCCAACTGGAAAGGCATCCAATTAAATAATGGTACCGGCCCCATGACCAAGACTTCTGAAGTTGAGCTTGGAATTGGTGATACGATCGAAATAGTTGTGCCGCGCTCAGTCGCACTATCACGATACAAAATAATGCTGTGATCTAAACGTAGTCGGCCGATTTGCTCAGAGTCTAAAGGTAAACTTTGAACATTTTGAATTGAAATTGGATAAGAAAAATGATGTTGGATTTTTTCAAGATATTGTTTTTCTTGACCTGGGTAATACACCAAATAATCCAGTATAAATACAGGCAATGCTTTCATTTGGCGTTCTGAAATATTATCAGCTTTTATATACAGTAGATGTGCAGGGTCATCTTTTAAGCCAATAATAATATAAGCTGCTGTGGTTTGTGCGTCCCAACGCACTACAGCTTTACGCTCTTCTATACGTTTTGTTTCCGCTCGGGTTAAATCAACCTGATTAGCTTTTACATAATAAATAGGCAACTCAAGTAGATCAGATGCATCTGACACCCAATCTGACTTTTGTTGTTCATTTGGCTGACGTGCAATACCTTCACTTATAATGAAAGCCAAACCGTCAGTAAGCGATTCACGATATTCTTGCGCGCGCTGGTAGTTAATGATTTGCACCAGCAAATAGCCAAATGTAGCGACTAAAAAGACTAAAATCAGTAGCCCCGCATAAACGCGCAAAAATATACTGTGTTTAAACACGTAAAAGTGTCCTACTTTGCCAAACTAAGGGACGGTATTTTACATTAAATGCCGTTGGTTTCTTTTACGAATAAATAACCTTTACTACGTACGGTCTTAATGCGTTTCGGGTTTTCTGGATCATCACCAATTTTTGGACGAATTCGCGAGATACGCACGTCAATTGAACGATCTTGACCATCGTATTCAATACCACGCAGACGCTCAAAAATATCTTCACGAGAAAGAATGCGACCCGCATTAGATGCCAACAACCATAAAAGGTCATATTCTGCACTGGTAAAGTCAACCAACTCATTATTGAGTGTGACAGAACGACCACCATTATCAATTACAAGATCATCAAATTCGATGCGCTGTGCAACCTCATCTTCTGGTGCTTTGTCTGTACGACGTAATAATGCACGAATACGCGCAAGTAAAACGCGAGGTTGAACAGGTTTTGCAACATAATCATCTGCACCCATTTCTAGACCCAACACTTGGTCCATGTCTTCGGTACGTGCAGTCAACATTAAAATTGGTTGATGGTAGTGTGGACGAACTTCACGACAAATGGTTAAACCATCGGCACCCGGAAGCATCACGTCGAGTAATACCATATCTGGTTGTTCAGCGATAATACGGCGAATCGCACGATTACCGTCTGGTTCTACCCCAACTTCAAGTCCGTTACGGATTAAGTATTCTTGAGTTAAACGAGCAAGACGCTCATCGTCTTCAACAATTAAAATTTTAGGTAACTTTTCTTCTTGGCTCATTGATTGCCCCTTATTTGATTGGGCGTATCCTATTTGAAATCCGATAGATACGCTTAAACATAGTTTGCAATATACACACGTTTACATTGTAAACAAGATGGCATTCACCAAACTGATACATCAATATCGTATTTTGTAATAAATTTTAACCTGCTACATTTTTGCAGCCGTATTTACCAATCATTTCCATGACCTATTGCTCACAATACCAACAATTATAAATTTGGATACATTTTCATCGAATAAAAACTGACTGATTAATTCACAACTTTTTAGGCTTTCTGAAGTTATCCACAATGTTATCTATAAGCACTCTTTTTCGACTTTGCTATGCTATGCCCTTGTCGGATAAGGCATATATAACAAAGATAAAAAATAGGGATTTTTTGAGATGGATTTCTGCCAGAAAAGTTCAAAGCATTTAGTAAAATGTCAATATTGATATACCCTGAATTTTCCCGTATCTTGTGTTCAATAAATTTTTAAACCACTAGGTCTTGTGTTTAAACCTCAAACACTGTGGCATAAAAATTGCCCAGTTCAAACGGTCCTAACATAAAAATAGATGACAAATGGAGCTATGCTAGCATGAGCGTAACGAATTCAACCCCTGGTCAAATTCAGGTGATTAAACGCACCGGTGACGTTGCACCTTTTGATGCAGAAAAAATCTCTGTGGCGATTGGTAAAGCGTTCTTGGCCGTTGAAGGCCAGCAAAGCGCTGACTCCAGCCGTATTCATGACCGTATCTCTCAATTAACTGAGATGGTATTGAATACCTTTAACCGTCGTTTACCTTCTGGCGGTACCATTCATATTGAAGAAATTCAGGATCAGGTTGAACTTGCGCTTATGCGTACAGGTGAGCAAAAAGTTGCTCGCTCTTACGTGATTTACCGCGAACAACGTGCCGAAGCTCGTAAACAAACTGGTGCTCACCACCACCCTACGTTACAAGTGACAGGTTCAAACGGTCAGCTTAAACCGCTTGATCTTGGCGCGCTTGAGGCAAATATTGTTAAAGCAGCTGAAGGTTTAGAAGGCATCGATGTTCGAGCGATTATCGATGAGACTGTAAAAAACCTTTATAACGGCGTAAAAGAGTCAGACATCTCAACGACCATGATGATGGCTACTCGTACACGTATCGAACAAGAACCAAACTATACATATGTGACTGCGCGTTTATTGCGTAACGACCTTGTTGCTACAGGGTTAGAGTTCTTAGGTTTAGATAGTGACACGAATGAAGGCGACGCTTTAGAAACTTTCTTGAAGAAAGGTATCGAGCTTGATCTTCTTTCTCCAGAACTACTTAACTTTGACCTTGCAAAATTGGCTGCTGCGATTCAACCAGAACGCTCAAACCAATTTACTTATTTAGGTCTACAAACCTTATTTGACCGTTACTTCATCCACTCAGATGGTGTACGTTTCGAATTACCACAATTATTCTTCATGCGTGTTTCAATGGGTCTTTCATTGAACGAAGCAAACCGTGAAGAACGTGCAATCGAATTCTATAACTTATTGTCTAGCTTCGATTACATGGCGTCTACGCCTACTCTATTTAACTCTGGTACTTTACGTCCACAGTTATCTAGCTGTTACTTAACAACCATTTCAGATGACCTTTACAACATTTATGGCGCAATGCGTGATAACGCAATGTTGTCTAAATGGGCGGGTGGTTTAGGTAATGACTGGACACCAGTTCGTGCGCTTAACTCGTACATCAAAGGTACAAATGGTAAGTCACAAGGTGTTGTACCGTTCCTTAAAGTTGCCAACGATACTGCTGTTGCAGTCAACCAAGGTGGTAAACGTAAAGGTGCAGTATGTGCATATCTTGAAACTTGGCACTTGGACATCGAAGAATTCCTAGAACTTCGTAAGAACACCGGTGATGACCGTCGTCGTACACACGACATGAACACAGCGAACTGGGTTCCTGACTTGTTTATGCAACGTGTATTCGAAGATGCTGAATGGACTCTGTTCACACCATCTGAAACACCTGATTTGCATGACCTAACAGGTGCAGCATTTGCTGAACGCTATGCTTACTATGAAGGCATTGCGAAAGAAACCAACATGCTACATAAGAAAGTCCGTGCGAAAGACTTATGGCGCAAAATGTTGTCTATGTTGTTTGAAACTGGTCACCCTTGGATCACATTCAAAGACGTATGTAACTTACGTTCACCACAACAACACGTTGGTGTAGTTCACTCTTCTAACTTGTGTACAGAAATTACGCTGAACACGAACGAAGATGAAATCGCAGTATGTAACTTAGGTTCAATTAACCTTGTACAACACGTGCAAGGCGGTGTGTTAGATCGTGAAAAACTTGCTCGTACAGTTAAAACTGCTGTTCGTATGCTCGACAACGTGATTGACATCAACTACTACGCTGTTCCACAAGCGCGCAACTCGAACTTGAAACACCGTCCAGTGGGTATGGGTATCATGGGCTTCCAAGATGCTTTATACGAAATGAAATTGGCTTATGGTTCTGATGCTGCGGTTGAGTTCGCTGATGAATCGATGGAAGTGATTTCTTACTACGCGATTCAAACATCTAGCGATTTGGCACTTGAACGTGGTACTTACGAGACATTTAAAGGTTCACTTTGGGATCAAGGTATCTTGCCAATTGACTCTTTAGATATCGTACAAAAAGCGCGTCCTGACCGTATGTTCGAAGTTGACCGTACAACACGTTTGGACTGGGATACTTTACGTACTAAAGTTCAAAAAGACGGTATGCGCAACTCAAACGTGATGGCAATTGCACCGACTGCAACCATTTCGAACATTTGTGGCGTATCACAGTCAATCGAACCAACTTTCCAAAACTTGTATGTGAAATCTAACCTTTCTGGTGAATTCACAGTGATCAACCCGTACCTAGTACGTGCGTTAAAAGATCGCGGTCTTTGGGATTCTGTAATGGTCAACGACCTGAAGCACTTCGAAGGTTCGGTTCAAAAAATTGCACGTATTCCTGAAGAGCTTAAAGCAATCTTCGCGACTGCGTTCGAAGTTGAGCCACGTTGGATTGTTGATGCTGCATCACGTCGTCAAAAATGGATCGACCAAGCTCAGTCTCTTAACCTTTACATCTCTGGTGCAAACGGTAAGAAACTTGATATGACGTACAAAATGGCATGGTTACGTGGTCTAAAAACCACTTACTACCTACGTGCATTGGGTGCGACTTCTGCTGAGAAATCAACCATTAACACTGGCGCATTGAACGCAGTTAAGCCTGCTACTGTTGCAGCACCTGTAACAGCTGTTGCGAAAGAAGAGCCTAAAGCTGAAGTTGCTGCTGAAGAAGAAGGTTTTAGTCAAGCAGCTCCAGTGCCAATGGCATGTTCAATTGACAACCCTGATTGTGAGGCTTGTCAGTAAGTTAACCCATTTAGGAATCAACCGAGATTTTCTCATTATTGCGGTATTAGCAATGGTTGATTCTTATGAGTGGTTAGCATAAGAACTCACTTTATTGCTAATTCGTTATGATTGATTCCCTTAGAGGAAAAGAACATGTCGAAAGAGCTGAAAAAATTTAAGAAGAAAGCTCGCATTGTGCGTAAGCAAACTCAGAAATTCTGTATGCAATGCCTTCTTCCCTGTTCCTTGGTTGTATTCATTTATGCAAACCAACCAAAAGAGCAAAATATTGAAAATTTTAAGCCAACTACTCAGGTAGCTGCTTAATACAATCCCCCTAAATCCCCCTTTTCCAAAGGGGGACTTCCGTGAAAACAAAATAATTCACGGAAATCCCCTCCTTTATTAAAGGAGGGGTTTGGGGAGGATTTAATATTTAACAATCAAGGACACCACCATGCCACATATGACACATAACTATCAGTTAGGGCTTATCGCTTTGGTGGTTTCCTTTATTTTGACTTTTTATGTCCCGATCGCCTATTTCTGGTTTAAGGCATATAAATCGCGTAATCAAAATAAGTAGTGGGGATATTTGCTCTACCGAACACTTTTAGAGCAGTGATCGACAAAACTTAATTTTGCTTACACAAATTGAGCGTATAGTAGGACATCTCAGCGACGCTGGATGTCTATAAAAGATATAAAGCAACGAAGAGAGAACTGTTATGTCTATCCTAAGTTGGGACGATTTCGAAGATGATGAACCGAAACAAGCTGCACAAGCTCACCAGCCTGCGCCCGTCGAACCGCAAAAAACGACTGATTCGCAAGTGGTATCTAATGCACAGCACTCATCGCCGAATTTGGCAGCTGCACAACCCGCTCGAACCAGTACAAATCGACCAACAGATCCAACCGATCCGTTGGCAAGAGCATCTAACGCTCTAGAAAATCTAGACGTTGCACCGGGCTTAGAAGAGCTAGAAATGGGTGCTCAGCGTGTTCAAGTTGACGATAAAGCGATGATCAACTGCCGCGCTGACTTAAACCAACTTGTACCGTTCAAATACGAATGGGCTTGGCAAAAATATCTAGACGGTTGTGCAAACCACTGGATGCCGCAAGAAGTGAACATGAACCATGACATCGCACTTTGGAAGTCTGAAAATGGCTTAACCGAAGATGAGCGTACCATTGTTATGCGTTCTTTAGGTTTCTTCTCCACTGCGGATTCTTTGGTTGCAAACAATTTGGTTCTTGCAATCTACCGTCACATCACAAACCCTGAATGCCGTCAGTACATCTTACGTCAATCATTTGAAGAAGCGATTCACACGCACGCTTACCAATACTGTATCGAATCTTTAGGCATGGACGAAGGCGAAGTCTTCAATATGTACCGTGAAATTCCTTCAGTGGCTCGTAAAGCAGCTTGGGGTCTGAAATATACACAATCTTTAAGTGATCCTACGTTCAAAACAGGTACACCTGAAAACGACCAAATCTTGCTTCGCAACTTGATCGCGTTCTACTGCGTACTTGAAGGTATCTTCTTCTACTGTGGTTTCAGCCAAATCTTGTCTATGGGTCGTCGTAACAAGATGAATGGTGTTGCTGAGCAATTCCAATACATCTTACGTGATGAATCTATGCACTTGAACTTTGGTATCGACATGATCAACCAAATCAAGATCGAAAACCCTCACCTATGGACTGCTGAGTTCCAAGAAGAAATCATTCAAATGATTCTTGAAGGTACTATGCTTGAAATCGAATATGCTCGTGACACTATGCCACGCGGTGTATTGGGTATGAATGCAGGCATGATGGAAGAATACTTGAAGTTCATCTGTAACCGTCGTTTGAGCCAATTGGGCTTGCCTGAACAATTTGCTGGTGTGAATAACCCATTCCAGTGGATGTCAGAAATGATGGACTTACGTAAAGAGAAGAACTTCTTTGAAACTCGCGTAACGGATTACCAAACTGGTGGTGCGTTAAGCTGGTAATTGATATTCAAAACGTCATGCGACACAAGGTTTGTCAAAAACGACACATTGTTTGTCATAAGACGACGCATGGTTTGTCATAAAAATACTCTATTACGATAATTCAAAGCAATTATCGTAACCAAGGCTGATATTACTTCCGTATATCAGCCTTTTTATTAAAAAAATATTAGGGGGAACAAATTAAATGAAATTAGACACTTTAAGAATTAGTAACTTTCAATCATTTGGACAAGAGCCAACTGAAATTACTTTTGAAGATATTAGCTATTTAATAGGACCAAATGGCTCTGGAAAAACATCCACCTTACAAGCGATTTCTAGATTATTTGGTTTCGATCCAAACTTAAGAAGAATCTTGAAATCTGATTTCCATATTAATCAAGATGAGGAAACACCTCCGATTGAAAGAAATCTTTGGATTGAGGCAAATTTTTTATTTCCCGAATTACTAGATGATGATGACCACTCAACAATTCCAGAATTCTTTAATCAAATGAGATTAGATGTAGGAGAAGAAATTCCTAGAATCCGCTATCGTTTAACAGCCTCAATGGGAATAAATGGTGATATCGAAGAAAATCTTTACTATATTTTAGACGTTGATGAAAATAATGAACCTATTACTAAAACATTAGTACCACGTTCTGATCGAAATCAGATACAAGCTCACTATCTTCCCGCAAGACGTGATCCATCAAATCACATAGGCTTTGGTACAAATGCTTTACTAGGCAGATTATTACGCTCAATAAATTGGGATACTGAAAGAGAAAACATCAATTCATTATCTGAACAAATCAACTCCTGTATTACAGGCAACTCTTCCATCTCGACTCTTTGTACAAAGTTAGATGAAAGTTGGGGTTACTTACATACTGGTAAATTCTTTACAAAGCCTCAACTCTCATTCGGTAATTCAGAAGTTGAAGCTTTGTTGAAACACATGTCTATTTCATTTTCACCAGGTCACGGTGAGACAAACGTTGACTATTCCAGATTAAGTGATGGTCAAAAATCAATGCTTTATCTCTCCTTAGTCTTATCTTCTATAACACTTAATCGAGATGTAATTTCTGGAGAAGAAACAGCATTCGATAGAGATAAATTAAATCCACCTGTATTCAGTCTAATTCTAATAGAAGAGCCTGAGAATAGTTTGTCTCCTCACTATTTAGGGAGAATAAGTAATGTACTTAAAAAATTATTAGGTAATGATACACAGGCTCTAATTGCAACACATGCCCCATCCATATTAAGACGCGTCGCTCCAGAGAAAATTAGATATTTACGTTTAAACTCAGAGTCTCGTGCAACTCAAGTTAAAACCATTACACTTCCTCAAAAATCAGGTGACGCACACAAATTTGTTCGAGAAGCTGTTCAAGCCTTTCCTGAAATATATTTTGCACGTTTAGTGGTATTAGGTGAAGGAGATAGTGAAGAAATAGTATTGCCGAAACTATTTGAAGCACTAGAGCTACCTGTTGATGAATCTGCTATATGTATTACTCCATTAGGAGGAAGACATGTAAATCACTTTTGGCGCTTGTTATCGACATTAGAAATACCGTATATAACATTACTAGATCTAGATGTAGCTCGATATCAAGGTGGCTGGGGAAGAATTAAATACGTTAATGATCAATTCTCATTATATAATCCGTCATTCATGCTCCCTCCTGAGTATGGAATACCTGATTGGAATGATGAAACACAACTAATAAGAAAATTTGATAATTACAGAGTTGAATTAGAAAAAAGAAATGTATTCTTTTCATCACCGTTAGACTTAGATTTTTCCATGCTAAAAGCCTTTCCTGAAGCTTATAAAGTAGAAAAAGAAACTCCTGATGAAAAAACAATTAAATCAGTTTTAGGGAAAAGTCATTTTGGTTCAAATCAATATTCAGTTGAAGAATTGGAGCTATTTGATACTTACCATTCTCATTTTAAAGTGGGTAGTAAACCAGCAGCTCATATTGATGGATTATCAAAAATCAATGATGAAGACCTGAAATCAAATATGCCTAAAGCTTATATCAATTTAGCACTTAAGGTGAAAGCGATATTGGAGAGTGTTCCAGAATGATAACACCTGATTTATGGGTACCAGCGAATAATTTAATTTTAGAGCCGAATGCATTAATCGCAGCAAAGGAACAGTACCGCTCACTTGCCCTAACCGCTGGGCCAGGGGCTGGAAAAACCGAATTGTTAGCCCAAAAAGCTGATTTTCTATTAAGAACTGGAATGTGTCCTTATCCTAAAAGGATATTAGCAATTTCCTTTAAAAAAGACGCAAGTAGCAACTTAAAAGAAAGGGTTCAGCTTAGATGTGGTAAGAACCTCTCTCGACGCTTTGATAGCTTTACTTTCCATGCTTTTGCTAAACGTATAATTGATAAGTATCGAGTATTATTGACTGGCTTAGATGAGTTGGAGCCTAATTACTCAGTTGGTACACAACGAATACATAGAAAGCAAATTGATTTTGACTCTCTTGTGCCTTTCGCACTACAGATTATCAATAGTTCTAATATTGTACGAAAATCAATATTACAAACTTATTCAGATGTATTTTTAGATGAGTTTCAAGATTGTACTGATACACAATATGAGCTTATTAAAGCCATTTTTTACAATTCAAATATTAAATTAACAGCCGTTGGTGATACTAAACAAAGAATTATGGGATGGGCTGGTGCCCTAGATGGTATATTTTTAAGATTCGCTGGTGATTTTAATGCACAGCCATTGAACATGTATCGAAACTTCCGTTCAAAACCAAAGCTACTACGCCTACAAAACGAAATTATTCGAAATTTAGATCCAATCTCGGTAATGTCAGAAGATTTGATTGTTGGTAATGATGGTTCAATCATTCACGAAAGTTTTAATAATAGTTCAGATGAAGCTGAGCACCTATCAAATTTAATCCAAACATGGATTATAGAAGAACATATTCCACCCTCAGACATTGCTGTATTAGTATCAAAGCAAATAGAACATTATGCATTTGACTTGATGACTGCACTCAAAGCTAAAGAAATTCCATTTAGAAATGAGCAAAGCATGCAAGATATTTCAACTGAGCCAGTTGCGAGGTTAATTATTGATTATTTACTGTGTTTATATGGACCTAGAAATCCCAAAGCATGGACAAAGGTAAATGAATTATTATCCCCATTCGATATTGATGAACAGACACGTATTTCTATTACTAGAAACTTTAATCATTTTTTTAAAGAGCAAAAGAAAAAGTTTTTAACAACAGACTATCAGCCACCAATTAAATCTTGGATAAATGCTAGTAGAGCCTTGTTAAAGTATTTAGGTTTATCAACCTTAGTTGCTCTTTCACCTGAATACGAATCTAAATCTTATTTAATAGATGTTATTGAGCAACTAGAAAATAGAATAAAGGATTTTTTAGAACAAGAAGCTGACCTTTTAAAAGCGCTCAATTCTTTTGATCATGATGAAACAGTGAAACTTTTGACTATTCATAAGAGTAAAGGCCTCGAATTTCACTCAGTCATACTGCTAGGTATTGAAAATGAAACTTTTTGGGGGAAATTGGAAGATGAAAGGTCTGCTTTTTTTGTTGGTGTTTCTAGAGCTAAGGAAAGATTAATTCTTACTGAAAGTGCAGAACGTCGACTTGACTCACCTCCTTATAGATGGAAAACAAGTCGAAGTACTCATGATGAATTCTTCAATTATCGAGTTGAGTAATAAAATCCGTGATTTTTACATGTATTGCATTAAGCCAGTCGCATAACTCAATCACATCTAAACGTCTTTCCAAAATTTCAACTTTGGAAACGTATGATTGGGGTTTATCTAAACGACGCGCAAGCTCAACCTGAGTCACATTTTTAGACTCACGAAGTTCTATAAGTTTCTTAATTAGGTCTTGATACCTAGGGTCGTGTATTGAGCGCATGGCTCAATATCAGTTACAATTAAAAATATCCCAAAATAGGATATTTTTAATTTAACCCTATCTGTTTACTGAATATTTCCTTTTGGGTAATCATTAAAAGATAGTTTAGGAATTCACTGTGAAGCAAAAATTTTCTGTGGCTAAAATCAATAGTATTGTTAAAAAGAATTTAGCAGGTGCAACTGTCGAACAAATTTGCGAAGAGTACAAAATCAGTGTAGCAACTTTCTATCGTTGGAAGGCAAGTTATATAGATATTAATGAGCAAATTCTGATTCGCTTAGACAAATTGGAACAAGAAAATTTGGCTCTAAAACAAATGTATGCTGAAGAAAGGTTATCTAATCGCCTGAAAATGTAAGGTGTTCTCACCCAAATATCGTATGTCTACGAAGATATTTTGCATTAAAAGTATCTTAGATAGCACCCACTGTCATGATAGTCGATTCTTTAAAGAGGTTATGAAACCTGACCTTTTCCAAAAAATCGGATGAGATCCTAACGTCTTTTTTCCAAGTATTAGTAACCAAATTTTCACTGTCCATCTTTGAAAATTGAGTTATTAACATTTGTAGATCCATTAGAAAATCTTCTTTGAAGCTATCGCCTAATATTGATTCCTTAGGGCCCACTAAAGAAAATACTTGGGAATGCATCAATAAAATTAAATTTTCACTAAAATGTAAATAAGGTTTTTTCATGCAAATAATAAGTAAGGTTCGATAAATAGCTCTGCTGATATCGACAATGCTACTAGTGTCCTCGACTCCCATTCGATAAAAAATTACCAATGCAGCTAAAGCATCTAAGCTAGCTAATCGTTCCAGCTGTATCAGTTTTCTAGGAGATAAACTTTCAACTAACTTCCTATCACAATTATATTTATTGGGTTTATAGAGTATCCTTTGAACTTCCCACGACAGTTTTCCAATGCCGTCTTTTAAAAGTAAATCTAAATTTATTGAATTTTTCATGGCTTGCCAAAGCACATGATTAATTATTAACGAACTACCTTGTACGGCTGCTTCAGCTTTATCTATAAGTTTTGGATGAGGAACATTTAAACCATTCTTATAGTTTCTCCACTTCCGATCATTATCAGTTACCCCCCCATTCACTACTCTAATTTTATCAGGTTCAACCATTTTTGCTATTTCAGATGGTAGTTGTGCATCTAAACCAAGCTGTATATGCGAATACCATAGTGCAACCCGTATTTGATCGACTACATCCCTTTTATTAATTCTAACTTTTCCAATATTTTCGTTTTGCAAAACATAACCCATAAAATTCAAATCAAATCCTTAAATATCAATTGTTTAAAAAAATATTTCCGGAAAAAGTTTAGTGATTTATTCAACTTGTACAGATATAGTCTCAAGTATAAGCTTTTGTTGAGACAGGTTACTACCAGGAACTCAATGGAAATCCATCCCATAGTTGATGCAACTACAATAGAAAAAGAGTTATTCGACCGTTACGGCCCGCTAATGACAGATGATGTACTACGAATCGCTTTAGGCTACAAATCTACGGAAGCCTTTCGACAAGCGTTAACGCGTAAAACAGTCCCAGTTCCTGTTTTTAGTATCCCCAATCGTCGTGGCAAATATGCCTTAGTAAAGGATGTTGCTACATGGCTGGCAAATCAAAGGAATGCTATTTTAGATTCTCAAGATAACCATTAAATTCTCAATAATCGAAAATGACCTTGGAGTGATTATGAAAAGTTAGAAAAAAAATCAATAAAAAAACGGACCCTTAAAAGGATCCGTTTGTGACTTTATATAGAAGAATATAAAGACCTGAGAATCATAGTATCTTCTCTATATCGTCACCAGTCAAGTGAGTGCTATTCAATAGTAATAGTACAGATTAGCTCATTCTCAAAAATCTATTGAGAATAGGATTACTTCTGGATGAACAGATATGCCTTATCGAACCGTATTTTTAAAAACTGATATTCAAACAAGTATCCTAGAACAAATCAGGATAGCTTTTGAATCAACTGCAAATGTAGCAGCCACACTTCATGGACAACGCAAAATCTACCAAGGTGCTTTTGGTCGTCGAACTTCACTTTTCCCGAGTGAAAAGTGTTGCGGAGCAATACCCTTAGAAAGCCGACTTGAACTCGCTCATGCAATCTCATTAGAACAAGATCCCAACATCTTAAATTATCGCTCACAAGCATTAAAAATCTTGCTAGCCAATGAACAGTATTGTTTTCCAGATTTCTTGGTTCAAACAAAAGAAGGTGCTTATGAGGTTCATGAAGTCAAACCATCCATAGCATCATTATCAATAGATGACTTAAATCGCTTTGCGATACTTTCTGATCTACTCCACTCAATGGATATTACTTTTAAGCTAATAGATCACTCAAACTTACCAAGTGAAACAGAAATATCTCAACTGCTTTACTGGTATCAGAGAGGACATCGATTCAGCTGGAGTACTTTCGAAATCAATTATGCTTTAGACCTGTTAAAACTCAATGAATTTGAAAACTCAAATCAAGCCTATAAAACACTTGAATCAATAGGCCTCAAGCAAGAACTAGCTGATTATTTATTTTTTCATCAAAGAATAACAATTAGCCCAATCAAACAAGAAATCAGTGAGGGCTATTGACATGAACAATGTTCTTTTAACCCCACAACCAGGTTTTCGTTTTTATTTTAAAGAACATCCTGACTATATTTTTGAAATCGGTTCTGTAACCTATAATGATATACGATATGCAGCCATTGCTGGTGGAAAGTCATTTTCAATTAATCCGAATGAGTTTGAAAGCCGCTACAAAGAAGGTGAAATTCTATGTGTATTTTCACCTGATAAGCTGATGATCAACCCTAAACACAGTTCAGAAATACACCGTAAAGAACGTTATGTTATAAGTGCTCTTCAAACTCTAAAATCCCCTACGAGCCCTCAAAATTTATCAAAATTAATAGAGCAAATCTCCACTGAAATTAAAGATTCTACCCCCCCTTCCTGCCGTACTGTCGCAAGATGGATTACTAAATATAAAAATTTTTCGCAGAACAAGCTCTGTTTACAAGATAAATATATAGGCAATCATCACTTAAGATTCCCACCTGAAGTCTACCAAATTCTGAATCAAGCAATTAATGAAGTCTATTTGAAACCTGAATATAGAACTGGTAAAGACGTACAAGCCTATATGCTTGGTCGATTCATAGAGCAAGGGATCTCATTGGAACAGTTACCAACACTGAGGAGTATCCAACGACACATCAAAAAACTAGACCCTTATATTAAATTAAAAATAAAGAAAGGATCTCGTATAGCGAAGAAAACTTTTCAAGCTGCCGGCAAAAGCATTATTAGCCCTTTTGCTCTTTATATGGTCGAAATTGATACACATTATCTCGATATTATTATAGTCGACCCAAAGAATAAGGTTGCTTTAGGACGACCATTTCTTGCTTGTGCAATTGATGTTTATTCAAGAGCAATTGTAGGTACGTATATCAATATGTATCCACCTAGCGCTGCAACTACTTTAGAAACAATTAAGGACATGGTTACTCGGCCGAATCATAAATTACCAGGAGGTATTCCGAGTATTATCATTCCTGATAATGGAATTGAGTTTAAAAATAATTCACTTGCGCGAGTGTGCGAACAGCTGAAAATTACTTTGACTCCTTCTCAAGTGGGTACTCCAAATAACAAGCCTCATATTGAACGCTTTTTTAGCACACTCACTCATGGGATCCTTCAAAAGTTACCTGGCACAACTTTTTCAAATCCGATAGATAAAGGGAGCTATAACTCCAATAAAATTGCTCAATTAACTTTAGAACAATTGAAAAAATATATAGATACATGGATTCACGATGTCTATCACAAATCTATTCACCATACGACTGGTCGCTCTCCTATTATTATGTGGCAAGATGCAATTGAAGATATTCGCCCCAGTTTTCTCACTGATATAGATGCAAAAATTTTATGTCGCAGGCCTATTGAAAGAAGTATTAATCACGGTCAAGTCCGTGTAGACGGCATTAGTTATTTTTCTCATTCACTTACAACACTACAAGCACAAGGCATAAAAACCGTTACTGTGCTAATTGACGATTTAAATTTAAATGAAGTTTATGTTGTAGACCCTAATAATAAAGATGTAGTTATTCAAGCAGACTCAACCAATCAAAATTATACATTTGGCTTGTCACGCGTAACACATCTTGAAGTGCAAAAGTTAAAGAAAGCCCAAACTCGATCTGACAAACAAAGGATTGGTCCAATGTCGGACTTATATCACCTGTATAAACTTATGCACGAGATACAAAGTAATCTTATTAAACATAAACCGAGACTAAAGCCCCTTACTTTAGAACTTCCCAAACAATTAAAAAAAGTTGAAGAACAGCTTTTTTCGGAAGAGAAGCATATATCTGAACAACCTGTTTCTACTATAAATACACCAACACCAATTGAGCAGTTTGGTTCTTTGGAGGTATTAAAACATGGAAAAATTTGATAATCGATTCGATAAAATTAGATCTATTAACAATATTGTCATTACTTCAAATGAGTTTATGACAGCTTTTACAGGTATACAAGATTGTGTCAAAAGAAGTATTTCCTATAGTGAACCAGTTGGAAGTATGTTGCTCGCAGAGGGTGGATTAGGAAAAACAACGTTGTGCAAAACAATTTTAAGTTTGATGCCACGTTCAGAAAAAACAGTAAAGGATTATAAAAAATCTATTATTCCAGTATGTTATGTCGAAGTCCCCTCACCAGCTACTGTAAAGTCATTGGCCATAATGATGCTTAAAGAACTGGGAGATGTTACTTGTGAAAATGGATATGGAACAACTGAATATCTAACAAGTAGGCTTATTCATTTACTTGCTCAATGCGAAACTAAGCTCATATTTTTAGATGAGTTCCATCATTTATTTGAGCGTAAACCTACATCGACGAGAATGAATCGGACTACGGGGAATTGGATTAAAACTTTAGTGAATAGAACTGGGATCAGTTTTTGCTTGGTTGGTTTACCAGAGTTCGTCCCGCTACTTCAAATTGATAGCCAAATTGCACGTAGATTCCCATTCATTTACCAGTTAAACCCATTAACTGTTGATCCCATACAAGGTGGGAGTATGCTTGCCTTTCTCGCTGAAGTTTCAAGAACACTTAATAAACAGAATATCACCTTCTCGCCAGCACTAGATAGCCAACTTGTAAGCATGCAAATTCAATTGGCAACGAGAGGTTATCACTCATACATCATGAGTCTGATTAGAGAAAGTATTACGCATGCTTTAAACGATGGAAGGCAAGTCGTTAATTCTAATGATTTTAGTTATGCCTGGAAACTAGGTATCACACTATACATTAGCAAACAAAGTAAAAATCCATTCGAAATGAATATTTCTCAAATCATATCACTCATGAAATAAATATCATTATGCAAAATTCTCTTTTAATACAAGCAATCCCTTATGAAGATGAATCGCCAATCAGCTTCCTACTCAGAACCGCAAAACTTAATGCACATAGCTCAATCTTTAATTTAGTTGGCAAAGAAAACTATAAATCCATCATTAAGAAATCTCTTAATTACCATCTAGCGGATGATGTTCGCTTTAGTTCAGTTCTGAACGCTTTAAATATAGATAGTGAATATGCTTGTTTAGCTTTTGAAAGATCAGGTCCTACAAATAGATCTCCAAGAACAATAGGAGCTATAGAAGTTCCTCATGAGTTATTTGAATTAGACAACATACGCTACTGTCCTATTTGTCTTGGAGAAAGTGCATATTTAAAAAAATTATGGATGCTCAAACCAATTTACGCATGTCCGATTCATTCATGCTTTTTAATTGATACTTGTCCAAATTGTGAGAATCCAATTACATCTAAAGCAGGTGTTCAAAACTGTTCTTGCTGTGGTTATGAACTTAATAAAGCCCCAATCAGAGAAGCAAACTCTATTGAAACCATTTATTGGTTTATCGACGTTCTAAACTTCAACTCCAACAAATTATTCAAAGAGTTTGCAGCTTGCTGGAATGCTTTTAATAACTTCTTTAAGTTCGATAGATCTAACACCGATTTGAAAGTTTTCCTTTCCGTATATGAATACTTTCATCATCCTGAACTTTCAGCACTCAAGCTCAGTGCTCTTATTAATTCTAGAATCAATTACTCACATCCTAGGGTACAGTTAATACCATTTTTAAAATATGAGAATTTTTTCAAGAAGCACATTAAAGTCGTTGAACAAAATGCAGATGAATACAAAATAAGTGAAAAAAGTATTTCTATAAAACTTAGAAACCATCAGATAAAACGTATTTTGAAAGTTTCACGTTTTGAGCTTGAGAAATTGATTGAAAGCGACTATCTAAAGCTAGGGAGAAAAGAACTTTATCGTGGAAATATATCGAGTATAGATATAGAACGCTTTCTTTTAGGCTTAATAGACAAGGATGAATCTATAGCCGACACACTGCGTGACACGACTATCGTTAATGACCACATTTGTCTAAAAGAAATTTCTAAAGTTTTAGAAATCAATTATGAAACTGCTCGTAAACTAGCAAATATTGGATGGTTCAATCTAGAACAAAATGAACTAGATGTAGCTACTCCTAAGCAATATTCAAAGAACAAACTTCATGAATTCAATAGCAAATATATGCTGATTGCTCCTTTAGCAAAACAGTTGAAAGTATCTCCTACAAATCTCGTGGAG
The DNA here is from genome assembly GCF_057480965.1 of Acinetobacter sp. P37. Lineage (NCBI taxonomy): Bacteria > Pseudomonadati > Pseudomonadota > Gammaproteobacteria > Moraxellales > Moraxellaceae > Acinetobacter > Acinetobacter sp. P37. The sequence goes on from NZ_JBLIYY010000007.1 coordinate 182,224, forward strand.
AAATTAGCATCAATAGGTATTAAGCCCGTTCATGGGCCACATATTGACTCTACGCCCATTAACATTTTTTTAAAGACAGATGTTCAAGATATAAGTACAGCTAATTTAGAGGTCATTCAACACTATCCAACACGTACAGGTAGACAAAAAGACAAGTCGGAATCAATAACTACCAGTACAGATTATTACTCTTTAAAAGAAGCAGCTGCACTTTTAGGAGTTAGCCCAAATAAAGTTGCGGTACTGGTCCAAAAAGGCATTCTTAGCAAGGATAAGAACCATCCTCTCTCAGTTCAAATCCAGGCTAGGTCATTATTAGATCTTAAGAATAAACTGAATTCCGAAGATTATGTTCCTTACTTAGAGGCAGTAAAGCAATTAAGTTGTCCTATAAATTGGATGAAAAAAAATTGGTGCGAAACAGGATTCTTGTATATTGAAGATTTAATTTATTGGAAGCTCATTAATAAGAATGAGCTAACTGAAGTTTTGAAGTTAAAAGAGGAATACGTCACTGGTGCAGAAGCAAGTACTCTCTTAGGTATGCGTCACTCTCATATCACTAACTTACAGAATCGAGGAATTATTAAGCCTTACTATTTGGGAAAGGAAGATAAAAAGATTAGGCTTTTCAATAAAAAAGAAGTATTAAAGTTAGTATTACAATGATTTGATAATGAGTTGAAGATTCCATCTAATCCTGATGCTGGGATCTTCTTACAATTAATAGGGCTTCATTAGGAACTTCGACTTTAACTTTTATTTTAACTATATTTCCATTTTGGTCTTTGGTTTTAGTTGTATATTGAATTAAAGCATTCTTACCTACCCCTTTTAAGAGTATTTCACCGCCTTTTATCTCAACGTATTCACCCTTTTTCTTACCAATTTTTGACTCTGGAAAGAAATCTTCAAATCCATCTTTGATATAAATTAAGCTATTTTTTTCATCCTCTCTTACAGAGCCTAGTGCAATATTAATAAAAACATTTTTTGATTTATCTGAGGATAAAATATAGACAGAACTTGGAACAAGAAGAATATAAAGTAGCATCAATGAAAGCTTTATATTTTTTTCATTATTTCCATTTTCAAGTAACTTCTCATTATTTTCCTTCAGATTTTCTATAAATTTATCGATAAATAATTTCAAAATAATACTTAAAAAGAGCATTACCAATATATTTATTGATTTCCCACTATAAAATACTAAGGCAAAAGCAAAACCAAAAATGCAAAATAAAAAATTAATAAAATTATTGCTTATTTTTTCAAAAAAACCTTTGAAATCTAACTTTAAGAAAACCAGATCAATTAAGCCTTTAGACAATATTATTCGCAATGAAAATAAAACCTTGAAAAAACTCCATACAGCCCTTAGACAAAATAATAAAACACTTCCAAGCGCATAGTGTGAGCCCAAAAAAAATACATAGATGAATAAAAATTTTATTGTAATTAAGAAAAATAAAAGCCCATCTCCTAATGATAAGTCAGTAGGAAAGTAATCAATATGCCAAAAATATAAAAGGATAAAACATATACCAACACCTATAGTAAATTTAGCAATAAACCCACTATTATCAACAATAAGTTTAATTTTCTGCAATAAAAAGATAGTAAAATTCACTTATTCCCCATTTGTATTTTCCTTTCAAATCAATTTCTTAATCGACTAATTATTCATGCTAAGATTATGAGAAGTCTATCAACTATACAATATTTATTAAATTTAGATCATGATCCCGAGAACTCTGTGGTATCAATGTGATGATACTCAAAAAAAAATTAGTCAACATGAAATACTTGAAATAACTAATTCATTGGTTATTTTAGGTGAAGCGGGAATGGGAAAGTCTAGCCTTTTAGAATGGCTAGGAAACTTAAAAAATTACGCATATTGTACTGCACGTCAATTACTAAATCGTGCTGATCCCCGCCCTCTTCTTGGTGAAAATAGCATATTAGTTATTGATTCACTCGATGAGGTAAGTTCGAAAAATGATGGTGATGCAGTAGATGGAGTATTGCAAAAGCTTGAATTTTTAGGATATCCAAAATTTATTTTAGCTTGCCGTGCAGCAGATTGGAAAAGTGCTACAGGCATACAAGCTATAAGAGAACAATATTCAGAATCACCTTTAGAACTTCATTTAAATCCTTTTCCTCAAAATGATATGGCTATATTTCTTGAACAAAACTTTAGCACCCAAAGAGCTCAAGAAATTATCACTCACTTTACAGCTAAGAATCTGGATGATTTGCTAGGCAACCCTCAAACTCTTAGTTTAATTGCTAAAGTTGCAATTCAGGGAGAGCTACCTGAATCTTTAACCCAATTATTTGAACAAGCTATAGAAATTTTAAGAGCAGAACATTCTGAATCTAAATCTGAAGCACAATTGCCAAGCGAAGTCTCACTTGATGCAGCAGGAGCTGCTTTTGCCAGTTTAATCCTGACAGGTAATGAAGCTATTTCTAGAAAATCAATTATAAATTTAATTGACGGTGAACTACCGATAAGTGAAGTTAAGCAACTTCCTGGTACTGAAAAAATCGATCTAGTTTTAGGTTCACGCCTTTTTCGATCAAATGGAGTAGAACGTTTTACTTACATTCATCGTCGAATTGGTGAGTTCTTGGGAGCAAAATGGCTAGTAAAACTAGCTGATACTAACCGAAAACGTAAGCGTCTTCTATCTTTGTTCCATAGCCATGAATTTGTTCCGAGTAACTTACGTGGTTTACATTCATGGCTACTGAGTGACCCTGCTTTAGTCTCAAGTATTATGAAGGCAGACCCTATAGGTATTCTTGAATATGGTGATGTTGGAACCATAACAGTAGAGCAAGCTCAAACTCTACTAAATAGTATTCAAGATTTAGCTGAAAATAATCCTAGTTTTTATAACTTTTATAATAGAAATGGATACAGCATTCGAGCTTTCACAACGCCAATAATCTTATCTCAAATCCAGAAAATTATAATTCAATCTGATATTCCCTTTGGCTTTAGACTTTTTCTAATAGACGTCATTAAAGGATATCAACTTCCAAATGATTTTATCCAAATATTAACTAACCTTATTAATGATTCCAAAATAGAATTTGCAATACGTAAATCAGCTGGTGAAGCTCTAGCTGTTCAAGAACAATTTATAGATTGGCCTAGTATATATACATCCCTATTTCAATTAGGTGATGAGTCATCTATTAGATTAGCAATAGAGTTATTAGATGATACTGGCTACAACAAAACCAATGATGATTTAATTGCTAATCTTGCTATTTCATATTTAAAAATAAATAGTAATACTGTCGGAACATTATGGTATTTACAAGAAAATTTACCTTTAGAACAAATTGAATATGTTCTAAACTATTTTATTATGGGCTTTAAAACCCTTGAGAAAGATGATGATTCAGAAATTAAAAGTGAAGCCAAAAATTTTGCATACCGATTGATTCTAAGATTTATAGAAAAATATGCTATTACACCTAAAAAGTTGTGGGAATGGCTTGAACCTTTCGGGAATACATATGGATATCAAGACGAAAGTATTAAAGAGCTAGCAGAATATTTAAAAAATGATTACATATCAAAGCAAGCGCTACAGTACATGGTTTTGTTGGATTTACCCCACGAAGGAAATATTTGGCAAAGAGCCATATATCTTTCAAGTCGATCCTCAGGCTTAGCTCTTACTAGTCTAGATCTAATATTCATTCTTAAAAAATTGTATTTAAAAAATTCGAAAGATATTCGCTGGAAAGAAATTGTTCAATTAACACGTCACGATGCTGAAATTGGCAAGGAAGTAAGAGAGGCTGCATTACCCTTCACTCTCAATAGCAAGGATGATCAAACTTGGTTAAATCAAATTTCTGTCATTGAATTAGAAGATTGGCAAATTAAAGACCTTGAAAGGAAAAAACAAAGAGAAGTTAAAAAATCTACAGATCGAGCCAAACACAGATTATTTTACATCTCAAGTATCAATCGATTATGCCAAGGTGAATATGAACTGATACTTACACCAGCTAAAGTTTATTTACGTCTATTCACTGACATCAGTAAAGAGATCCCTGCACATGAACGTATATCAGATTGGATCGGATCTGATATTTCTGAAGCATGTATGGAGGGTTTTGAGGCAAATTTAATTAAAAACCCACCTGATGTGAATGCACAAGATATTGCAACTATTTTGCCTCAAGGTCGATACTACGAATCGAGTTTTATCCTGATAGTTGGATTAGCTGAACGTGTTAGAAATAGTAAATATTTTTCTGATCTCCCAGATGAGAGACTAATAGCTGCCTATCTTTTTTTATCGTATCGTCGATATGATGAGCACGCGGGAATCAGTAACCTTTATACACATATAATTGAAGAACTTAAAAAAAGAAAAATTTTCAAAGAAGCAATACAAGCTTTTTATGAGCCACACTTTGAAGCTCAATGCCCCCATATTGGTGGGTTATCAGAATTTATGAGAAAAATAGAATACGCTGAATTAGGTACTGAATTAGCAACAAATTGGTTAAATAAATTTAAAAATCTTAATAATGAGGATGAAAAGGAACTTGCGGATTGTTTACTACACAATGGAAAATTTGAAGAATTGAAACAGTTGATTCCGTCCTTAGATTTATTAGTGAATGAAGAACGACGAAAATACTGGATATCTGTCAACATACTTATAAATTTTGAAGAAACAATCAATAGTCTAGGAAGTCAACCAATAGATAAAAGTTTAATTTGGACTTTACGAGATAGAATAACTGGTCGCTACAGAGAGAATCATTACAATAATCTATTAAATACTAATCAACTAGAGTGGATTATTACAACTTTCCGAAATTTATGGCCAAATGTAGGTCAACCTATAGGAGGAACATTTGGGGATACAAATCCTTGGGATGCTTCAAAATTCATAGTTCAGCTCATTAAACTATTAGGTAAAAACTATAGTGATGAAGCTTGTAAAGCTATGGAACGTTTAAAAATATCATCTTTCGACGAATACACAGACTTAATCAAAACAGTAAAGTATGAACAAAGACTTATTCGTAGTGAGCATCTTTATATACCACCAACAATCAATACAATTAAAGCATTTATTACTAATGATAGTCCTCAATCAATCTCTGATTTACAAACAGTCATATTAGATGAGCTAAGTATCGTTCAAGCAAAAATTATGAGTGATGATGCTGAATCTTGGCGTGGATTTTTAAATGATCAAGGTAAGCCTTTTAATGAAGAACGATGCCGAGACCATCTAATCGGTTTACTTCGCCAAGGTGATAAAACAATCACATATGAACCTGAAACACATGTAGCAGATGACAAAGAAGTTGATATCACTTGTGTTGTAGGCAAACTTCGAATTCCAATTGAAATAAAAGGTCAGTGGCATCCTGACCTTTGGACTGGAGCAGACAAGCAACTTAATAAATTATATGCCACTGATTGGAGAGCTGAAGGTAGAGGTATTTATGTCGTACTCTGGTTTGGTGAGAGATCTGATAATAAAAAATTAAAAACACCAGGGAGAGGTAAATTCAAACCTACCACCCCTCATCAACTACAAGATATGTTGGTACTAAATAGTCGAATTGCTCAGGAAGGTAAAATTAAGATAGTAGTTATTGATTGCAATAGAAAAAGACTTTGAAAACACATTTTCAAAAATTGTCATAGGTTGTGTCGTTTTACCAAAAAAATGACATAGGTTGTGTCGCTGATCAATGTCATTGTACGTCGCAACCACACTCAAGTCATTGAAGTTAATAAACTCGAAATGACAAACTATGTGTCGCATGACGCAAAAGGGAGGCTTAACAGCCTCCTTTTTTTTAATTTTTTTTAAAATAAAATGGAGAATAAAACAATGCCTGATGATATCGTCACGCGACACATAAGTTGTCAGTGAAAAATATTATTTTGCATCTTGCTTTTCTTTTGCGACACATGCCACTACTTGTAACACAAGACCTTCAACAAAGGAGTTATCTTATCTCATATCTCCTAAAAGAAAATGGGCTGTTATTATGAGATTGGAAATGTTCTAGTTGTTTTAGGGGGGATTACCCTTTAATCCAATTATTTCTTACTTTAAAACTAAGACATTTTTCAGGCTTTTCAACTTACAGAAGATATCTATTTGTTGAAATTTCTTTGAATTCTATGGTTATATTTTATGTATTCGGTGTATGCCCATAGACATATTCATCTTTTGTCTGAAAAAAGAAATCAAAGCTTTGACTCATTAACGGATCTTGTTGGCTTTGCTTTTGGTAGATAAGTGCAAGGCTTTTGAGATAGTGATTAATCCAATCTATTTTGTTACAAAAGAAGGCATAATCTTTTAGATCCTTGTAAAGATTATTTAATTCTTCAGAAATGTTTTCAATATTTGGCTGAAACAACCAAACAGTAATATGCATTGGCTTTATTGCTGTAAGCTCATAAGGCTCCAATGGAGAAAAACGTTGGATGGTATAAAGTTGTGCACCATATTCACTGTAACTTGAACAAAGTAGTTTTGTGTTTTCAACCTGAAAGTAGCCTGTACCTAATTCTAGTTCTCTGATTTGTCGTGATATTTCTAAGCATTGAGGAAGCTTATTCATGTCTGATTGAGTAAGTTTCTTAAATAACTCAATGGCTCGACTAATCACATAGCTTTCGCCCGTTCCAGTGATAATCCCTTTATCCCATAATTGAATTTTAGCAATTTTTTTAGTATCGAATTGGGTTTCGCCTGTTTCTCTTAAAATAATTTTCTTATTGTCAGTAGTGACAATAATGCTATCATTTAACTGAATTGCTATGATAAATGTCATACTTTTAGCAAAATTAGTGAATTAACAATATTTATATTATGCCAAATTAAGGTTGAATTTTATAAACTTATAATAAATAGGTAAATCTATGGCTGGTGGCTCTCAGATCATCATCAATCAAGATGGAATAACTATCATCACCCCTGCAAAGTTTGAGGCTAAAGCAGGACAGCATCTTTTTCAGTCTGGTGCTCAAGTTCCAATGCTTAAAAATGTTCTAGCTCAACCTATTTGTATTGAATGTCTTGTGAAAGCAGCAAAAGAAGGTTTAGGGATAGTAAGAAGATGAGTTTACAAAATTATAATCTAGATCAATTAATTAATAATAAAATTAGTGAGGATTCATTTTTCTTATTAGTTGATGGGGCACAAATTGATCGTACTGTGATACACAATATTTCCTACACATATGGGGATGGTATTTATTTATTCAAAGGAACATATGAAGAAGAAGCCCATGAATATGGACCGATATTATTTGATTTATCACAACTAAGACAGGATCAAATAAGTAATCACATAGAACTTATGAAAGCTAAAGACTCTATGATTTTGATCAGAAGTTTTTTGGATACAAAACAATTAAAAAATACACTATTAGAAAAACTCTATCTTGAATTCGAGGATGGTGGAATTGGAATTCTTAGATATTACGACCCTCGTGTAATAAATCGTTTTTCTTTGATTTTTACAAATGAACAAAAAAAGCAATTCATGGAGGGTTTGGAATCAATTTCTTATTTACTTAATCACCTTATATACGAGATAAAAAGCGATGCTTAAGTTAAATAAAAATCAAATAGATAGCTTGGAAAAAGTAAAAAATAGAGAAGAGTTATGTGAAAAAATTTATAACTATCTTTTAGATAACAAACAATCTTTTCTTGAGTATCAAATTAATTACAACCTGTTAAAACAAGAAATTTACGCAAGTTTTGATTTATTGATTTCATTGTTATTAACAGATAACGAAGTAATTTCACAACTTATTGTATGGAATACCATCATAAGAAAAAATCTTCTCCAGGATCTAGATGTACAAAAATTTATATATGGGTCAAATCTTAGAGGAAAAGACCTATTGTCTACTTTAGAGTTTCATGAGTTAAGTGAGAATTAAATGGTAGGATTCCTTATAAGCTTAGGGCGATTAGCTACAGTTGGAGGCCGAGGAGCAGCAACTGGCACAACAGGAGGTGCTACAGCAGGAAGTACGACGATTGCTGTTGAAGCTGCCAAAGGTATGGCTGCTGTTGTTTTAGCTAAAGAGGTCAGTAAAGATATAACTAAACAACAGCGTTGTAATAAATGTGAACCTTATCAATTAGGTAATAAGCATCAAATAAAACGCCCAATGGGTAATGAAATCAATACTGAATATCAAATTAAAATAGCCAACTTATCAAGTTACCCTCTAACATTCCAAGCTTCAGATCCATATCTTGTTTCAGGAAATACAAAACAAACAACAGAAATACAAGAGTGGGTATTATCTGGAGTCTCATTTGATGGGCTATGGCCAATGCAATGTATACTTGTCGAAGCGAAAGGGCGTTATGCTCAATTTTTAGAAGGTAAACCTGATTTTATGAAAAATAATATTTTTCTAAAAATGCGTAATGAGGCAACTAGCCAAAGAAGTGTTGTTAGTCGTTTTAAAACATCAAAGTTGAATTGGTATTTTTATGAAGAAGAAACTAAAGTGTATTTTGATCGTTTCAGTCGCAACATAGTGCCAACAATTTTTATGCCTTTATAAAATAGGATTTCAGTATGAGAGAGTATTTTCTTAGTACACGAATACCAAAAATTCTTGGTAATAATGATAATGAAATAATTGAACAAATAGAAAAAGTTGAGCAGATTATATCTGAACTGTCAAAAATTGATCCTATTTTTAAGACTTGGTATATCAATAATGCAACTAGCTCAAAACCACCTTTAGACTATCCTTTCCCTTCAGAAAAATCGAAAAAATATTTGTTTAATCATAGAAAAGAAGACAGTTTTGAAATTTTTGGGCTCTGGAATGGATCGTTAGAAACAGAGCTTTTTGCGAGTTTTAGTTTCGATAGAACAGGTTTAGTTATGACTTTCAAAAAAGTCTTGACTCTTGAGCAAATAATTCAACTTTTTAAAGTCGTATTAGAATATCCTAAGAATGATTATGTATATCTAAATAGCGACTTTTTTGGAGATATCAATGTTTTTCCACATCGGTTAGAAACGACTTCCATTTGCTATATCCCCATTAAAATAGATGAAAAATTAATACCCCACCTTTACAAAATTGTTGATGTTGATACCCCTCTAAATAAAGGAACTATTCTAATTTTTGATGAGCATTGGGCAGATGAATCAGATGAAATGAAGAAAAAAGTACAAGAAAACTCTTTAGCCTTAGTTGAACTAGGAGTGATTCCTGAAGCTGAATTACCTGAGGATTTTTTTGAGCAATAGCAATTCCTAAAATCAAAGTAATAGGTGTTATAGACAATTATTTTCATTTATTAGTTTAAATCATACTCATATGACATAACGAAAAAACCCGATCATTTCTGATCGGGATTTTTGATTCATGCCCCATCTATGATTAATTTTTAAGCAAAGCAATTTAGTTGAAATTTCTTTGAATTTTAAGGTTGTATTTTGTGTATTCGGGATATGTCCATAAAAAATATTCATCTTTTTTCTGAAAAAATAAATCAAAGCTTTGACCCATCATTGAATCAACTTGGCTCTGCTTTTGGTAGATAGGTGCAATACTGTTAATGTACTAATTCATCCAATCAGTTTTATTCGTAAAAGATGCATAATCTTTTAGATAATCATAAAGATTTTGTAGGTTCTCAGAAATGGCTTCAATGTTAGGATTAAACATCCATACTGTAATGTCCATCGGTTCCACAGGAATCATACTATAACTCAGTTTGCCATCCATACTTTCTAATTTATAAAGAGCTCACTAAAGATAGAACCAAGTAAGAGCAATGCAATAAGTGTGAAGCCTATCAGTTAGGTAATAAACATCTGATTAAGCGTTCTATGGGCGCCGAAGTTAATACAGAGTATCAAATAAAAATATCAAATTTATCTAGTTATCCCTTAACATTTAACTCCTATACGCCATATATAGCCGATGGCAATACAAAGGCTACTACTCCAATCGAAGAGTGGAATTTAGTTGGTACATCATTTGATGGGCTATGGCCAATAGAATGTATTTTGGTCGAAGCAAAAGGACAATATTCACAATTTTTAGACCCTGAAAAACCTAGATTTCTAAAAATGGATGTTTTTAATGGGTTAGTTTTAGAAGCTAGAAGGGAAAAAACTGTAATTACTCCATATAAAACAATAAAACCTACTTGGTATTTTTATGAGAGAGAAGCAAAAACATTCTTTGATAGTAATGGAGGGCTTATTGTGTCCTCTATATACATGTCTTTATAAATAGGATCGAACATGAGCGAATTTTTTCTTAATACTCGTTTTTTTAAACGGCTACCATCATCAGGCAGTGATATTCAATCGCAGTTGAACACATTAAAAGAAATCGTAAAAAAAATTGTTGTAATCGATCCTATTTTTTCTACATGGTATATTAATAATCCAACTGGGAAAAACCCTCCTCTTGATTATCCATTTCCTTCAGAAAAAGCGGATAATTTTTTAATAACATTAAGAGAAAAGGATCCATTTCAAAGTTTTTCCTTATGGAATGGCGAAGATAACTCAAATTTCGGAAGTATTAATTTTGATACTTTTGACTTTAGAATGAGTTTTGAAAAAATAATTCCATATGAAAAGATAGTAGAAATCCTGAAAGTTCTACTTGAACATATCCAATTTAAATATATGTATATAAGTAATAATTTTTTTGCAGAGATAAATGTATACCCTCATAGACTTGTAACTTCTTCAATTTGCTATATATCTAAAACTATTGATATAGATTCTATCCCTCATTTATATAAAAAGATTGAAATAGATAATGATCTAAATAAAGGTAACATCCTTGTTTTTGATGAGAATTGGGCAGATGAATCAGATGAAATGAAGAGAAAAATACAAGAAAACTCTTTAGCCTTAGTTGAACTTGGAGTGATTCCTGAAGCTGAATTACCTGAAGATTTTTTTGAACAATAACAATTCCTGTAATTCCACAAAATAAGTCTTAAACGTAATAGTTTAATTTTATACATATAAATCATTACCTCACAAAAAAACAAAAAGCCTGATTATTTTTAATTAGGCTTTTTTGATTCACGCCCATCCAAGATTTCTTTTTAAGCAGCGTTAAGCAATTTTATTTAGTTTGTCTTAATTTACAAATAGCTAAACTTGCACTTTGACTAAATAGTTACTAGTTTCATAACCTTCTTAAAATTTTTAACTACATTCACCGTTATTCATACTATATATCAAGTTTCTAAAGGCATTTTTAATAATATTCTTAAAACCCTGTACTTATCAAAATGACACAGGTTGTGTCGTTTTATCCAAAAAATGACATAGGTTGTGTCGCTGAAATTGTCATTATTTGTCGCAATACTTTCTAAGTAATTGAATTTATGAGTATCGAAATGACAAACCTTGTGTCGCATGACGATTTAAACCCTCTTCGGAGGGTTTATTTTTTGAGAATAAAGCATGGAAATAATAATAAATACAACAACAAAAGAAAATTCACTGATTTATAGGTCGTGGATATGCGTCATTATTATGGGGCTTCTTTTCGGCATGTATTACCTGTTCATACAACGCTTTTACCTACTCATTATCACAATCATCATTACGCTTCCAGTAACACTCATTGCTGCAACAAGAACATGTCATCACTGCTATTTTAAAGCACTAACATTTAATAGCTTGGTCATATTCAGCATATGCTTTTACCCCCTTATCATTTTTAATCATACAATTTCGATTATCTTCATAAGCTACTGTTTAATTGATGGATATCTTGTACAAAAGAAAATTAAAACGCTGCTCAAACAACCTAATTTTATCCAGTCGATCCCTACAGTAATTTCCAATAGAGACCAATTCAGTCTTGACCATGAATTGATCCACGGGAGAATATGGCAACGAAAATATCACCTGCCTTTACTCTATTTAGTAATTTTATTCACTATTCCATTGGCTTTTCTATCGAGATTAGAAAACAGCTATTTTCTTTACGTACCTGTTAGCTTATTTCTCTCCTTTTTCATTTGGGAGTACACCATTAAGAGATTTATTTATTTTTCTTATTTATTCAAATCACACCTTCCTCACATTCAAACTACAAAATAGACAAGCTAAAAATGACTGTCGTTATGCAGATTACGGACGGATACCATCATCAAACCAAGGTCATAGTCCCTTCATCGCAGACGGAACTATGACAATAAACCTTCATTTTAAATAGCATTTTGTAAACATCAATCTCAATGCATATACCACTGCCATCGCAAATATTGCATAACCCGCAGGAGTAATAAACAACGGAATACATAAAACAATCACCACGGTTAAAGGATATAAAAGTTTTCTAAAGCCACTTTGATGATGCAATTCATGGAGTAAATATAAACTTGTCGTATAAATCACGAGGCTGATCGCCACAAAGTAGCTTTCTTTTTCAGAACTAATCAGTGCCTCATGCGAAACCACATCGACTGCGGCAGCTAAACTAGCACCAATCGCCGCGATACTAATAAAGACAAAGAAATGTCCATACCCCCAAGTAAATGCCATTTTTCGGCTATTTAAACGCTCTGCAATACTGGTATCAAAATAAGACCACCACATGGTGAACATCATCATCAGGCCGCCTACCATCAAAAAGATCAGTTCAGTACTAAAACGCTGATTTGTTAATGCATCAGTCATCGCAATCGAACAGCCGACAATAGATTCGCCTAAAACGATAATGGTGAGCAGTGAATATCGCTCTGCAATATGATGCGCATGCCAAGGTGTACGGCTTGCAGCTTCTGCAAAAACTGGCACAGAAAGTTCAGCAATTGCGAGCAAAATGAAAAGATAAACGGTGAAATGCAGCGGTGAAAAATGAAAGAACAGCCACCCGACTTGTACCAGTATGATGCCAAACGCATAGCGTAATGCAGTTTTCCGACGGGACAGATCATGCTTTGCAACGCGAAACCACTGCGTAACTAAGCCTAGACGCATAATGGCATAACCAATCACAATTACGTCAAAATCCTGCTTTTGAAATGCGCTTGGAATACCTGCAGCAATGACCAAAGAACCAATAATCTGTACAAAAGTTAAGATTCGATAGAGCGCATCATCATTATCATATGCTGAGGCAAACCAACTAAAGTTCATCCACGCCCACCACAAAGCAAAAAACACCATGCCATACAGCGTTAAACCCTGAGCTAAATGATTTTCAACAATGGCATGATGCAGTTGCTGCCCTGCGGTTGCGATCGCGACAACAAAGATCAAGTCAAAAAGCAATTCTAAAGAGGTCGCGACACGATGATGCTCATGTGGATCACGTGGGTGCAAAGGTTTGAGCCACTGACTAGGGAATAAAAATGATTTGGACATAGCATTCAGCTTTATTGTTTTCTGTCTGAATTTTTTCAAAAGCCTGAAATAGTTACAAGGTCGATTACATAAATCAGATGAGAAACAGTTTTCTAGAAAAAGGATAATGGTTTTAAAAACCTACTTAAGCGTTAGATATTTCAATTATGGAAGTAAAAATTCAAAGTGACAAAACTGCGAAAGGCGTTTAAAACAAAAACTCGATAGATCGATGTGTTTTTTTATATCTCAGCTATATTTTTCTCTAAATTTTAATGACATACTGCTAGTAATTAAAAAAATAATGAAATCTAAAAGTGATGTTAAAAGAAAAATTAGCGTCTTTTCCTGACGCAGTTTGGGTACAGATCCATTATGATCAAATGCAAGTTTTAACGCGTGATCATCAAATTGTAGCTGAACAAAACTGCCCTTTGGCTTTTATAGAACGCGGAAGTTTTGTCCGAAATTATCATATTGCAGAACAGTGCTTCAACCAACTCATACAACAGATCCACTTCAAGTGGTATGAGTTTGGACAACCGGTTATTTTTATTCAGTTAAAAGAACGCTTAAGTGAAGAAGTCAGCGCACTCGAGCTACGAGCCATTCAAGAAATGGCACTAAGCGCAAATGCACATTTTGTATTTGTCTACGATAAACATGGCATCGCACTCGAAGCAGAAACCATCAAAAATGATGAGTCACCTTTGCTCAAATGGTTTTTCTGTGGGCTGATTTTTCTGATTTTGCTGATTATCTTTAAATAATCAGCATCATTCATTAGGTTCGGTGCAACTACGACACTTTCTGCTGCTGCAATTGCTCAATACTCGAAATCAAATCGCTAAAACGATCAATCACCAAAGCCGGTGCAGCCGTTTGAATTTCTTCTGCGCTACCATAACCATAGTTCACAGCAATACTCGGCACTGCATTACGGCGTGCACCTAAAATATCGTACTCACGGTCTCCCACCATCACACATTCTTTTGCATCTAACTGTTCTTGCTGCAAAATGTATTCAATTAAATCGCCTTTGTTGGTGCGCTCACCGTTCAGTTCACTGCCATAGATCACAGTAAAATATTGTGCCAAATCAAAATGTTCTAAAATTTGGCGAATTTTGACTAAAATTTAAACCTTATCTAGTACAACCCTTTAAATTTTATATAAGTTATTACATTAAAATCTCGTTTGTTTTTAACTACAGAAACCTCACCCCAACTAAGATTCCAATAATTTTCATTATTTTTTTCAGTGGGAAAAGTAGAAAATTCTTTCTCATAAAATAATTTTAACAAATCAAACTCTCTATCTAATTTCTCATTGGATACATTATCCCAATCAACTTGAGTAACTGGACCATCTATCCAATGTAATAAAGCTTCTGTTAATTCATTTTTTGACGTTTCAAAAAAAATATTAAATTTAAAATCATGTATTAAAATTTCAATTAAAGACTGATAAACCACATGATTTAATTTAGAAACCCTTATCTTTTTCAACATATTTTCTGAACTTAACTTTTTAAAAATATTTTTTATCTCTTTAAGATCATTAATTTGTATATTACTATTACTCATTAGCTAGCCCTATATTAAGTTAATCCAGAAATATTTTTTTCTTTAAAGCTGACCGATTTGATGGCGTAATATAATACTGCGTTCCTCCCCCAGTTCCATAATCCTTATTAGCTAATGCCTTAGCACGCCCTACACAAATATCTTTAGTAACGATAAACTCACGTACCTTTGTCCGTGCATCACGAGGAAAGCGATCAGGTGCTATCCCTTTATGCCCAACCTGAACGAGATCGTGGTATTTTATAGCAGACCCATTAGCTTGACTCAACGTCGATACATCTGCAAAAAACCACCAGGTTTTGCCCCATATGGTGCAAGAGTATAAAGTTTCGTTCCCTTTGGTAAAACTATATTTTCCCATTTATCTTGTTGATCATAAGGTTTCTGACTCTGAAAATACCTTGCACCCTGTGATGGATTTGCTGTTTTACACGGATTACTATCAGGACAAGGTTGTTTTTGTGTAGTTCCCTGATTACGTCCTTTTCCACTACCTCTTCCTTTAGAACCTTTTCCTTTTGCTAAACCTCTCGGATCTACCCATTCAACAGGGTTTGGTGCATAAGCATAAACATTATGACCACCCAAAAGTCCAATCGGGTCTTTAGAAATAAATCGCCCTACATCAGGTGAATAATACCGATGGCGGTTATAGTGTAGCCCTGTTTCCTCATCAAAATACTGACCTTGAAAACGAATTATGATCAAATGCAAGTTTTAACGCGTGATCATCAAATTGTAGCTGAACAAAACTGCCCTCTGGCGTTTATAGAACGCGGAAGTTTTGTCCGAAACTATCATGTTGCAGAACAGTGCTTCAACCAACTCATACAACAGATCCACTTCAAGTGGTATGAGTTTGGACAGCCGGTTATTTTTATTCAGTTAAAAGAACGCTTAAGTGAAGAAGTCAGCGCACTCGAGCTACAAGCCATTCAAGAAATGGCTCTAAGCGCAAATGCACATTTTGTATTTGTCTACGATAAACATGGCATCGCACTCGAAGCAGAATCCATCAAAAATGATGAGTCACCTTTGCTCAAATGGTTTCTCTGTGGGCTGATCTTGCTCATTTTGCTGATTATCTTTAAATAATCAGCATCATTCATTAGGTTCGGTGCAACTACGACACTTTCTGCTGCTGCAATTGCTCAATACTCGAAATCAAATCGTTAAAACGATCAATCACCAGAGCCGGTGCAGCCGTTTGAATTTCTTCTGCACTACCATAACCATAGCTCACAGCAATACTTTCCACTGCATTACGGCATGCGCCTAAAATATCGTACTCACGGTCTCCCACCATCACACATTCCTTCGCATCCAACTGTTCTTGCTGCAAAATGTATTCAATTAAATCGCCTTTGTTGGTTCGCTCACCGTTCAGTTCACTGCCATAGATCACAGTAAAATATTTTGCCAAATCAAAATGTTCTAAAATTTGGCGGGCATAGACCGTCGGCTTTGCTGTAGCAACATACAAGCGAAAACCTTGCTGTTGTAAAGTTGCTAGAGTTTCGGCAACGGCAGGATAGACTTTATTTTCAAATAAGCCGGTCAC
This sequence comes from Acinetobacter sp. P37, assembly GCF_057480965.1. Lineage (NCBI taxonomy): Bacteria > Pseudomonadati > Pseudomonadota > Gammaproteobacteria > Moraxellales > Moraxellaceae > Acinetobacter > Acinetobacter sp. P37. Next base: position 198,769 of record NZ_JBLIYY010000007.1, read on the forward strand.
TGCAAAGCGCTCGCGATAACCAAGTAAAGCCTGATCTGCAAGTACATTATGCACATCGACATTGAGGATTTTGGCCAAAGAGGCTTTCAAAGGTGGCCCAATGATCCAATCGATATTGGTCTCATCCGAAATGGGATGTCCAATTTTCGCCAGTCCATAGCGTGCTGAAGTGGTAATGCCAACTTTTGGATCTGTTAATGTTCCATCGAGATCAATCAATATATTCTTAATCACAGCTTTTACCTTATCCATTCACTTCTGCAAAAATACTATCGAGTGTTCGCTCAAAGTTGCCTATACTATCGCAAATTTTGTTTAATAAGGACATCATTGTGCGCCCTACTGTACTGTGCTTTTCAGGTCTTGACCCTTCAGGTGGTGCAGGACTGCAAGCGGACATTGAAGCCATTGGTCAAAGTGGTGCACATGCTGCCATTGCGTGTACAGCGTTAACCGTTCAAAACTCACAACAAGTGTATTCGTTTGAAGCGACCTCTCGTGAGTTATTGCTGGCCCAAGCACATGCTGTCGTCGGTGACCTCCCTATTCGCTGTGTAAAATCAGGAATGTTAGGAACGACTGAAAATATCGCGGCTCTCGCTGAGTTTTTACGTGAACATCCCGAATATCATTATGTTCTCGACCCCGTTTTAGTTGCCAATAGTGGTGGTTCTTTGGGCGATCAAGCAACGTTGGTCAAAGCCTTTGCGGAATTGATTCCACTTGCCACAGTGCTTACACCTAATACCGTAGAATTACGCGCACTCACAGGTGAAGACGACATATCTAAAGCTACAGCAAAACTTTTTGCGATGGGCGCTCAAGCGGTATTAGTAAAAGGTGGGCATGAAAATACGCCAGACTATATCCAAAACTCGTTGTACATTCAGGGTGAATTAGTTTCTGAAACCCGTTGCCCACGACTGGATGGGGAATATCACGGCTCAGGCTGCTCATTGGCGAGTTTTATAGCTGGGCGTTTAGCCTTAGGTGATGAGCTCAAAGCAGCTGTTCATCATGCCGAAACATGGCTATTTGGTGTGTTGAAAATCGCTGAATCACCTGTTGTGGGCGGACAAAAAATTCCAAAACGTTTTTAGTATTGTTGGTTATTCATGTTAAGCCGATAAAAACTACTTTATATGATTTAAAAGCCCTGTATATCAGGGCTTTTTGTAATTAAGAGTCGAGTTGAACCCAATATACTAAGGTTGGAATTTCCCATGCACCGCCAGCAAATCCTTTGCACTGTGTGGTTTTTGCCATATAAGTTTGGATAAAGCGCTGACCGTTCCACGACCATTCCCCTTTACTTTGACAATCGCCAATGCCTCGTCCACGTTGGTTGGAGAAAATTTGTCCTTCACTAAACCCACTTCCAGAAAAGGTCACGGATTGTTTGATTTGCTTTAAATTTCGATCCATTAACCAATAGCCATTGCCACTGTTATATGCCCCACGCCAACATGGCACTTCGACCAAGGCATTTTTTCCATTGATTGGAAACACCACCACCCGGTCATCCTCTAAGAAATTTGCATCAAAGAGTTGAGGACAATCTTCTACTGTCGTTTTTTTCTTTATCAATCCAAATAATTGTTTGGCTGTGGGCGCATTGACGGCATACCGCGTTTGTAAGCCCTTACTATAATTTTGAATATACACTTTCGGAATACTTTTCGGTTTGAGTACATTGGCCGAACTGCTATTGGCTTTACGCAATAATGCCGAATTTGTCCCTATGCGCTTTTGAAAATCATCCATACGGAGCAAAACCGCACTAGCGCCCTGCACAGACAATAACCATGTTTTGTTGTTGCCTTTCCACACAATCGGTTGATTGGCTTGTAAGGCTTGAATCAGTTTTTGAGTTTGAGCTGCACTTAACTGACCTTCCGCAGTTTTGGCATCAAGCTGCACAGTTCCCTGATTTTTACCTAAAGTGTAAAGTTGAAGCGGTTTATTTGCCGCACTTAAGGTTTCAGGATCGAGTTTCACTCGTGCGCTGACTTGCGCTTGAGCGCCCGCAGCACGTTGTAATAATACAGAAATAGCGGGCTGATTGCCCTCCGCTTGATAACCTGCAACGCGACAAGTCCCCGTATTATCACAAGCGATTTCCCAATCCTTATGTGAAAAATAATTTCCTTGAATTTGAGCAAAACTCACACTACAACCCAATGCAGCAACGTAGCCCAATAGAAGTTGCCAGATGACATTATTTTTGTTCATGTCTTTGGCTCAAAATAATTATATTAGAACCATCTTAAAATGCTTTTCACTGAAACTCCAGTTTAAATGGATCTGCTACATGATTTAAATTTATAGAGATGAATCATTCAGTTGCTGTATCTCTTCACATTTTTTTCGCTTCACATTTTCATCACTGAGCGTATTCATCAAATCTGCCGCTAGGCCTTTTAAAAGACTCATATCATCATCGGTCATTTGATTCGGCTGCCGATCTAAAACACAGAAACTTCCCAATGCCACCCCATTACGGTCTCTAAGTGCAACGCCTGCATAAAAGCGAATGCGGTTATGCATCAATTCAGGTAAATGCGCAAAGCGTGGGTCACGTTGTAAGTCTTCAATAATCAAGCGTTCATTTTGATATACCAAATGGCTGCAGATTGAGTCTTGTTTCGACTGGCGCACCTGCATCGGTTGCTCGGTAGCCTTAGCCAAAGGGCTACCTGGTGTATAGACCCAGTCTTGCTTGACCCAAGAAATTTGTGCATATTTCACATCGAAGGCTTGTCGGGCTTCTTCAATATATTGTTCATAAATCGGTAAATTCCGATCATCCAAAACATTCAGTTCTTCTAATGCTTTTAAGCGCTGCGCTTCAACGCTAGGATCAGGCTCATCCAACCAAGACTCACCATGCGTCAATTGAAAAGCTTCAATGGTTAATATCAAATCATTCATATTATTGACTACAGCATCGACGGTAAAATTTTCTTTGATCGCATCTAATTGCTTTACTTCATCACAGCTCCACAGTGCAAAAATCAGTTTTTTATCTGGAAACTGCGCCTTAAAAACATGGCTTAAAAGGCGAATTTGAGCTTCTGGTGCTGTATGAAAAATCGAAATACATATGATCTGAATATCCTCTTGGATATCACCCATACTTTGATGCTGATTTTGAATTAAGACGTCGCTAAAAGCCTGAGCCTGAATACCGCTTAAGCTTAGGCCATGCGCCAACATAGCCGATACTTGAACATCAATTTCCCAACGTGCGCCGATACACAAAACCTCAGTTTTCTGATCCTGCTGTGCCACTGGATATGCCCGTTGAAAACTATGATTAAACAGTTTTAATCCCTGATGTAAACGTAGTCGATGTTCAGCACTGGCCTCGGTGTTGTGGCCTCTCGAAAAAATCCGTATGGCTGGAATCGCGACTTTGGCATAAAACGCATTAACCCGCCGTGCCTTGATTTCATCCGTCGCATCCTTCGGTAACTTTTCAGCAATAAAAGTCTGTGCAACATCCATGGCATCTTGCACATCATCAGCGACTAATCTTTGATAGAAGCGCTCATGCGGTGCCAATGCAGGCGTACTACCGATCAGGGTTTTAATAAAACCTAAGGATGGTACATAGCTCGAAAGCACCAATAAACACGCGGTTAAAGGCGTCGATAAAATTAAACCAATCGGCCCCCACACCGCCGTCCAAAACATGGCGGCAATAATAATGGCTAAGGTTGAAAGTCCGGTACTTTCCCCATATAACCAAGGCTCAATAATATTATTACTGACCAATTCCAAGAGCAAAATTAAACCCACTGTCCATAGCACCATATTCCATGTGGGATCTACCGCAAAAGCCAATGCAATGGGGAAAATCGCAGAAATCATTGGGCCGACATAGGGAACAAAGCGCATCACTATCGCCACCATTCCCCACATAATTGCTGCCGGCACCCCAATAAACCAAAGTCCCAAGGCCATCGGAATACCGTAGGTCACATTGACCATCAGCTGCATACGTAAATATTTACCGATACGATTGGCGGCTTCATCGAGTGCGTCTGTTCCGATATTTAAATTGCCGCCCAGCAGCTTAAGGAAACGGTCATGCAAATCTTTCCGATTGACCAAAATCAGAATCACAAACAAAAATACAATACCCGCGGTTGCCAAAGGATTGAGCACCCGCTCGCTCCAAGCCATGACCGCTTCAGCCGTGGTTTGTTGTTGCCCCACTACTTCAACTTGCTGAACTTTAGGATTTTTCTCTTCAGGCACCACATCATCTATCGAGTTTTCAACAGTATCTATGGTGGTTTTTGCGCCATCCCAAACACTTGGACCGCGTGCAAATTGACGAATAGAATCCATTTTCTTTTGAATCGTACCGTGATATTGCGGTAACTCTTGGCTTAATTGCCCCAGTTGATAACCCAAATAAGAGGCCGCGCCGGACAAAATCGCCAAAGCCAAACCGACCACAATAAAAATAGATGGCATCTGCGGTAGTCCCCAACCACGGAGTTTCATCACCAGAGGATCAACTAAAAAAGCCAATAAGATTGCGAGTGCCAATGGAATAAAAATATCTTTACCAAGATATAAGGCCGCAATCAGCAAACTGCAGATGATGAATCCTGCCGTGATTCGAATCACTTTATGTAAATCTGCGGGAGGCATTTGATTCGAGGCGTTCAGGTCTTGTAAGCCTTGCTTTTGACCTGATGGTGATGATTCAAAATCTTGCGCTAATTTATTATTTTTATGATCCATTTTCTTATCCTGAACGATGGTCATTATTTTTTAATTTAGGCTGAAGTTTTAGAACTGCATACGCATTTCATGTAATGATTTGCAAAGAAAAAAAACAGAGCGACATGGCTCTGTTTTCATACTGCTTTTTGAGAAGAATTAAAAGGTAATCACTTTACTTTGATGAGTCACAATATCCACTGGAACAGAAATATGTTGATGAACGATCTTCCATTGAGTCTGTGTTTTTTTCATCCCAATGGTGTTACGACACCATGAGATCCCTGGCGTCGGTATCCCACTCTTATCATCAATTTTGGAATAACAGTGCAGAAAGGCAATATCAGGTTCTGCATGGATGACCAGTTCCCGCCTAAACACCTTTAAACCTTCACGAAAATACTCTCTATAAAATTCCCACATTTTTTGATATGCCATTAAGCCGCGCATTTCACAACTGGCATCAAAAAAGTTCACATCTGCTGCGCAGGATTCAGCAATATTCTCAATTTTCAATTGGCAGATAACCTCATCCCAATTGGCTAAAAATTGCAGAATTTCGTCAGCGGCCTGTTGGTCACCGACTATTTTGATTTTATCTTGCATCTCTGGCACCTATTTCTTTTATTTTTTATCAAGCATTATTCTGTGAGGCGTTTGGAAGTTGAATTTCAACGATCTTCCAGCTCCAACCTCGGCGTTGCATACTAAATACGGTATATGTTGCTTCACTTAGGCCTTGGAGCGGCACATACAGATCAAATCGATTCCAAGCACTATAGCTTGCTTTGGGTTCAAGGGACTGGCTTTGTTTTAAAGCGACAGTAGTTGGAGTTGCATCCTTTTTGGATGATGTTGATGTATGAGGTTGTTCTGCGACCTTATTTTCAGCATGAGTGAATAGTTCAATCTCTGAGCTAATCATGCTCGGATTGGTTAGTTGGGTTATTTCTGGTAATTGAATCGACTCTTTTAATGCTTTGCCTTGTAAAAGCAGCATGATACTGTTTGGATTGACCAGACTGTCGACCAGCGTTGCACTGAGGACTGTGCTGAGCTGCCCACCCCACGACTGAGCGAATTCGGGTAAATGCTGTAGCCCAGTTTTCTGTTGAATGAGGTCTTTAACTTGTGGTTTTAGACTCGATTTGACTGCCGCAAAATCGATATATTGAGCAATTTTTTCAGGTTGATTGTGCTCATAGGCTTGACGTATTTGGTACAGCACCCAATACGGAGACGCAATCATCCAACCCAAGACGATGATCAAGATCGCAATGAGCCCATAATACAAAATATGATTCTGCTTATTCATCGTTCACCACTCTAGCCAGTGAAGTTGTGGTACTTCCTTGTACCGTTAAATAAGCTTGATCTAGATTGAATAGCATCCAACCTAACAGCGCTTATCTGAGAACCATATAGCTTTTGATCTTGTGATTTTGACGAACCTTCAGGTTTGTTCATCTCGCTTTGGCTGTCTTAATCAGGTTGTTTCAAATTTAAGCTGTTAATTCTCTAATTTGGGTATTCGCACCATGGGTTTTAACTGACTAAATGCCTTTATCGCGCGATTGCTCACTGGCATAAAATTGGCTGATCCCAATAATATGATGGTTTGCCGCTTTCAGATTGAAATATGGTTTACCATTATTAACATTCAGTCGTTCAAAGCGACTATCATCTGCACTGTTGTTTTGTACAGACTCTATCCCGTTTTGTGATGATGCTTACACTTTATATAATTCACTCGTTAAAATGATTTCACCGTTCCATGCTTTTAATACAAAACGAAACTGCTGATCATTAGAATGACTGATCTCGTACCATCCCGACATATGTTACCCCTTCATTTTCATTGTTTTATCTATTATTCGATCAGGATTTATTATTGGAAATTGAACCTGATCTACAGAATATAAATGAACTCGGTCACATTTTTCAATGTCTTTTTTGATCAGAGTAAAGGCTTAAAATTTAATCACTAAGAAAATGATTTTCAATAAATAATTCCAATAAAAAATAATCCGACCGAAGTCGGATTTCATCATTCTTTCATCATGATGTATTTGTGAATAGAGGCGCATTACTCAACGCATTGAATAAAGGCCTTAAGGACTGACGATCTGCTTTGAATATGTTGCTTTATTCATTTCTAAAATTTCTACACAAAGTTGCACTTCTACTGCTGAAGCTATGACATGTTGTTTCAACACGTCCAATAACAACAATGAAATTTGCTTTTGAACTTCAACCGTTCTACCCGTCAATAATGAAACTTTGGCATGCATATACGCATGTTGAGCGTGTTCATCCAAACCCACAACAAAATCTTCCTGAGCGACAGCTCGGCTCTTAATATCATTGATGGCACTAACATGACCCGATTCAAATAAGGCAGTGTTTAGCGCTTTAAGTAAAGGACGAGCCTCAAGCTCAAGATTATTGGAATATTCCAAATGAATATGCGGCATAGTAAAGACTTTTCAAACCCGTAATGCGTCTATTATGCAGGCTGAAAAATAAAATCTATAGCGGATTAGTTATCTATTTCATGTTTAAGTAGACATCCCAAGCCAAGTGTGGCCTTGGCTTAGGATGATTGAAGATTGCTTTAAAGCGAACAATAACGAAACTTAAACTTTTTTCACGTATTCAGATTTGAGTTTCATTGCTCCTATACCATCAATTTTACAGTCAATGTCATGACCATCTGTTGCATCAGCTAAAAGACGGATATTTTTAACTTTTGTGCCCACTTTCACCACTGAAGATGAACCTTTAATTTTAAGGTCTTTCACCACAGTAACCGTGTCACCATCGGTCAATACATTGCCATTGGCATCTTTAATCAGCATCTGTTCATCTGCAGCACTTTCGCCTTCACGCCATTCATGTGAACATTCGGGACAAATCAGTAAATCGCCATCATTATAGGTATATTCAGAATTACATTGGGGACAATTGGGTAAAGACATAAAAAACCTCAAAAAAAGATGGACGCAAAAATCCATAAAAACTTAATATAACATTTTTATGTATTTCATAAACTTAAAAACCATAAATTTCGTATGGTTTAATCACCTTGTGAAGGTCGTAAATTTCACAACGCTACAGCACTTGAAGGTTTAAATTTTAGATCTCTAATGAGGTATTTAATATTAACGCTTTTAAGATATGCGCATGATTTTTATCCGTATGTTTAGCCGCTGTGAGTAAGGTTAGTGGCTCCTCTTTTTCCCATGCCCGTAGTTGTTCCAACTCGGCTTGATGTGGCTGTATTTCTTGCAAATAGCGCTGTTTAAACTCGTCCCATCGAGAAGCCATTGCCTCATCTTGATGATACCAACGACGTAAATCTGTAGATGGCGTCAATGCCTTCGGCCACAAATCTAGCTCTGCGCTCACTTTACTGATACCACGCGGCCACAAGCGATCGACCAATATGCGTTTCCCGTCATCTGGGCTTATCTCATCATAAATACGTTTAATGTGTACAGTCATTGAGCCCTCCTTCGCCTATTTGCAGTTTTTCAATCATTCGTCAGATTATTCATCGGGGATCGCTGGATTCACTAAAAAAGCCAGCAACTGTAAAGACTCCTGCCACCCCAAATAACAGGCATCAGGTGGAATAACGCTCGGCAACCCTGCCTGTACAATCGTCACTTCGGTTCCTACTGATACCGCTTTAAACTCAACAGTGACCTCGATTTCACCGGCCAACTCTGGCATATCAAATTGGTCTGTATAGCGCAGTAAATGATTCGGCACGACTTCATGATAATCACCATGGAAAGCGTGTGTGGTTCCCGTTGAAAAATTTTGAAACGACATGCGGTACGAGCCACCTACACGCACATCAGAATGTTCCACATGGGCAGTAAATCCATGCGGTGCCATCCATTTCACCAAAGCATCTGGCTCCACAAAGGCACGATAAACGCGCTCTACAGGCGCACTAAAAACACGATGTAATCGAACAGTATTGCTCATGATGATGTCCTTTTGTCATTGTTTTCACTGAATCATCCACATGCATTCACCCTCGCTTTATCGTCCATTTTTATCACACTGAAACGTTCTAAATGAAACAGCTTTGAGACGTGCGAGAAAGGTCATTGCTGTTCAATACTATAGCGAATCCTACAGATTGATCCCATCACTTTAACGCAATGCAGTGTTATGTTTTGTGAGCTGCACTCATATTTATTTTAATTAAAAATATTTAAAAATCAAAATTTTACACAATTTTTATAAAATTTAAATAATAAAAAACCCAGTTGAATCACTGGGTTCTTGTTGCTAAAGATGCAATAGTGAGACTTAGCTCAATTGTGCTTCATCTTCATCCAGATCATCATCTTCATAGATATAAGCCATACAACCCCAGCCGTCATATTCGCCCGAATGTTGTTCCGCAATTTTAATAAACCACTGCTCTAAATCAACGATATCTTCATAATCAGGCTCCATATAAACATAGACCGTGATAATCCATTCCACGCGATCTGATTCTTCATCTTGGAACAAGGAAATTTTTTGCTCTTCTTTCAATAAATACAATGCACACTGTTCAGCCTGCGCTTCGTTGGAAAAGGCAATTGAATATTCGATTTCGTGCGGCACAGATAAATCATCACCATCTTGCTGCATCTGCCACAGCACATTGCCATTATCATCATCTGGAAATTGTTTAAAATCACGAGTCATTGTACTTTCCCTTATCGTTTATGAATTTTATTCTGTTGACTTAGATTAACGGATAATTGTTGCAATTTGAATTAGCTAAATCTCTTTAATCAGAAATAGAACGCCGAAGTGATCTTTCTTATAACAATTCAAATTAAACCACAACATCCATGTGGGCCTGAGTTTCTTTGAGATGTAAAACCAAAGCTGCCATTTTCAATTCTTCTAAGCGTAATTGTAGATAACTGTCGAGTACCCGTGCCTGACTAAAATGTACACCATGCGCATTGAGCAAGGTGAAATCATCCGCCAAAGCCTGCAATAACTCACCTAAGTTTTTGGTATTTAATTGGGCTAAATACAAATCAGCACGACTATTAAACACCAATGTAAATAATTGCATCGCAGCCAAACGACGTTCTTCATCAACATAATTACAGTTTGCAGTCGATTGCTGCTCCATCGCATCAATCATTTTACAACGTACCGCAGTCAAATTTTGCTTTGCCGCAGATTCATTTATGCCATCCATCAGCTGATCTAAAATACTCTGTAAGGGTAAAAAGAATGTTGACTGATAGCCCCTTATTTTGTTGTCCAAAGCACGGTTGATGTTTTCCAAATGCTGCTGATCCAGCGCTTGGCTATACAAACCCTTTAACTCGGCACGGGCTTGTTCCTGTATTTGTGATTTAGCTTTTTCTTGATATTTGCTCAAATACTGACGCACTTGTTCGATCTGTGCGCGAATATCATTCAACATGATATCGGCATTGGCTTTGGTGACTTCCACCAAACCATCAGCCTGTAAAGTTCGATACTCAACATATTGTTCAATATCCACAATATGTTGATATTTCGCTACTTTATCGACTTGGATTTTTAAGCCACTGTTTTGAATGCGTAATTGACTGATTTCATAATTCAGTTCATCTTGCTGCGACTCTGTTTCAGCCAGTTTTAACCGCGCACGATCGAAGTTTTCCTGCAGTGAACGTAGGGTTTTATCATTTTTCAATTTGCGGTTATAAACAAAAAGGAGAGCCACAATTAATAGGATGATAAGGACGATTAAAGCAATATTGATCATTTGCTAATCCTCAAAATAAGCTTCAATAATTTAAGTTTATTCCCCAAAACAAACCTAAGTTACAAAAGTTAAAATCTATAATTCATTTCATATTAGCAGAACAAATGCAAAAAACCGTATTTATCTGACCAAATACACACTTGCACACAATCCAACTAAAATACTGTTTTAAATAAATTTAATAAAAAATTTTCATATTAAAAAATAATCAATCAATATTCTTTAGAAAATATAATAAAACTTTAGAAATGGTATTTACTTACTAAAAGATACAAATAAACTTAATATTAATCTTTGTAAATATTTCACACACTTTATAGAGATATTTAAATTATTTATATATCCCCAGAATTGGGGATATGTTGTACATCATTATTCATTTTTAAGCAGAAAAACCTATTTAAAGCTGTAATTATTCTTAGCTTGCTAAGCTGCATAAAGATTTCAATTCAACACAGCAGATTTTCTGAACAATGAGTATTCACATGAATATGCTTTAAAATTCTGCCGCACAATGAATATGAACAGCTTGTTGGGTTAAGGGCTGGGTAAATGCCAGATCGCAAGCATGTAACGCCATCCGTCCGAGTGAGCTCTGTTTTGCATTCGGGTGATACAGTTGATCCCCTGTAATGGGGTGCCCAATATGCATCATGTGTACACGTAGCTGATGAGAACGCCCTGTCACTGGCGTTAATAATACTCGGCTAATATCCTTGCTTGCGTCATAGCTAATGGCTTGATACAAGGTTTTTGAAGGTTTACCTAATTCAAAATGCACCATCTGACGTGGGCGATTTTCCCAGTCCGTAATGAGGGGCACTTCAACACTGCCCTCACCTTCAAGTTTGCCTTGAACCAAAGCCACATATTGCTTTTGAACCGTCCTCGCTTGGAACATTTTACTCACTGCCACTTCTGCATCGCGGTGTTTCGCAAACATCAAAATGCCTGATGTTGCCATGTCTAAACGATGGGTAATTTTTGCAGCAGGATACTGCTCCAAAACACGAAGATAGGCACTGTCATGATGCTCAGGCAAACGTCCCGGAACCGACAGCAATTCCGCCGGTTTTTCGATGACAACCAAGTCTGCATCTTCATACAAAATACGTAGAGGACCTTGAGGCGGCGCATAGACAAAGTTGGGATCTAAAGGCATGGATAGACTGTGTACTGGGAGAATGTCGGCAAAATAACAACTGACTAATTCGCTGTCAATCGACTTTAACCGATCAGGTCTAACCCTAACGATTATTGCTCCCCAATTTACCAAAGGCTGGTGCTAATGAATGAGACAAATCATCCTCCAGTAACTGTAAGATGCTTGCACTCGTGGTTAAAGGATACTGATGTAGTGTGATGCGATATTTGCCCTGAAACCACTGCGACAAATGCAAGGCATAAGTTTGTTTAGGCCCAAGACCTAGATGTTGTTTTAAACGGTTCTTTATACCTGTCCGTGATGATCCGACATACAGAATGTGATTGGGTTGATTTAACTTGGCGCAAGCATGGGTTTTCAATGCCTTAAATGCGGCATAATCCTGATATGTCTGCTGTATATCGCCACCAACCTGCTGTATCACATAAATATAATGTGCGTGTTGAGTAAGATCATCAAAACTTGAAAACTCAAATATACGCTCAGCTTTAGTCTGCTGTGCCTGCAGACAATCCTGTATCAATTGATCAAGATAACCCATAATAAAATTATTTAAAATTTAGATAGTTAAGCATAACAACTTTGTGAAAAAGGACAATCCGAAGCTTAGATTAAGTTTGAGTTGTTCTGCGTGATATTCATTACATCAGCAGTGATCAAAATTTGTTGGGAATGAATGCGAAGTTTGGAATTTTGAAAAAGATGGAAGGATTTATTATTCGATTTAATTCTTAAAAATTTTTTAGGGTGTAAGAGAAAACAGTATTGTTTACTTCAACTATCATCACTTTGTAAGTCATGATCTTATAGCCTATAAACTTCTGGTTTATAGCGTCCTAAGCTGAATCGAGACCTTTTGGGTGAGTACTGTACACGTGTTTTGCACCACTGACAGCATGCTACTCTTTTCAATCTCTATCACACCCTTGAGATATATAGTAGTGGTATCGATGAGGGATTGTTTCCCTGAAAATTACTATTTTTGACTTATTTTAAAAATATTTTTCACATTTAAAGATATATTGAAAATATTTTCTTCTTGTATCATGTTTTAGCATTTTTTCCATCTGATAAATGACTTTTCCCGAGAATTTTCGCCATAGTTTATCACTCAAACCATCGGGATCATTTGAATTCTAGACAGGACTTTTAACCAATGAGAACTTGTATTGAAATGAGTTCTCCAACTGGATTAAGAGTCAATAATGAATACCACAGCGAGATTTGAAAATTGAGGTGTGCTTGAAAAAAGTAGCAAAAGCACAGAAGCTATTCAATGCGATGAAAATGTGATGAAAATGAAATTCCTTCAGATTTAACACTTGGCTTAGGACTATTTTTACGGGAGATGCCTGATGATCTTTAAGCTTATGGTGATTAAACGGGTGTCGTTTGTTTTATGCGGATTAAAGGAGTAATGATTCATTATTCTTTTTTATTTTGGCTTAAATTTTTGGGGTGGTATAAGAGAAAACAATATTGTTTACTTCAACTATCATCACTTTGTAAGTCATGATCTTATAGCCTATAAACTTCTGGTTTATAGCGTCCTAAGCTGAATCGAGACCTTTTGGGTGAGTACTGTACGCGTGTTTTGCACCACTGACAGCATGCTACTCTTTTCAATCTCTATCACACCCTTGAGATATACTTTAACCAAAGAGGATCGGGATTAATTTCCTAAGTTTTTCTAATTTTCTACAAATTCAGCAAATTTTTTCAGCCATTTTAGGTTTAGCAGGATATTTTATCTTTTCAGCTCATTTCAGCGTTTTTTATCTGCAGATTTACCCAATTATAAGAAAATTTTCTTTTACAACAGACAAAACGTCCAAGCACAGCGTCAAATTTAAAAATATATCGCCGCTGAACATTCATCCCTTAACTTCATACAAAACTCCGCCCTTTGAGTAGAGATCTAAGCCTATCCATGTTCTGCAGATATTAGGGTTGATCTTTTCAACGCATGATTGGTCATTGAGCTAAATAGCTTTGTACCCACTGTGCGCTAAACCACCAACCACTATATGCCGCCATGCCACAAAGTAAATTGGCCAAAATTTTATTCATTGGACTGAGGTCTGATGCATATATTTTGAGATTGATCAGATAAGCAATCACAGCATATACCAGTCCAATCGCACCACCAATGATGATCAGGATCAAAGGCCATGCTGCATAGGCATGTGCCTGTGCTGGATATTTTGTAGAACGGATGGTTTCTGTGGTCATGCTGCATATCCTATAAATAACGCGATTACCTGTTTTAGTTAGCAATTTCTGCGCCATTTTTCTTGGATATACAGCGTTATTTCAAAGTTAATGCATGTTGAATTTCTAGCTTTGACTACAGCATTTATCGCAACCAACAACTTTTTCTGTTGGCCAGCTCATTCGTGCACGCTTATAAGCGAGTTCGAAATTGGCAAAATAACCAATCAATATTTGCTGGTCAAATTGCGGCATGTCTATACATCCTTGCGTACCATTGTGAATTAAATGCGAGCCATTCGATAAGGCATTTTCATCGACTATAAATTTAATCATCTACCATTCCCCTCATTATTTTTTATAAAATTCAAAAGATTAATAAATCCATATAAAAATTATGTGATTCATAATCACATAATAAAATTATGCCTTTATTGTTCAAAAATCAATCGAATTTTAAAGATTTTTTTAGGTGTCTCTTGGATGACTTAAACGCATAATGATGTGCTCTTTTAGGACGGATAGGTGCGATTGCTCGATTGCATTTTTTGCGCTTAAGCCAAGTGCTTGGAATGTTGAGTAAAGGTATTTTTCACTCGAACTGACATCAACAAATACGGCGTCCAAATCAGACAACCCATAGTACTCGTCGCTAACTGTATGATGGTCTGTGTATCAGTAGCGCTTCTTATATTTTTTATAATCTTTATCAAACTTTGCTAATACTCAGTTTCTGATTTTTAATTTTATATTTATTAAACAAAACGCAGATCATTCACTCTAAAAGATGGATTCATTTTAGAGTGAAATGTTGATTGGTTTATAAAGGGGTATCGACCTGTACAGTTCGTTTTTGGCGTATGCGGCGAACCAACCAGATCACGATTGCAATTACTAAGATCACCACGAAAAATGGGACTAAAAAGGCCAATACTGACAAGACTGCAGCACCAATCCATTCCCCTGTAGATAAGATTGGATTTGCAACACCACCTGTGGTTGCGGTAGATACGCCACGTGCAGCGACGGTACTCATTTGCACTGCTGTTGCTGTACCACCACCCACGATAATTGCTGCAGCCCAACTGGCAAACTGTGACATTTCACCTGAGCTTACTGCCATTGTAGCGATGGTCCCTGCAATCATGGCTGCAGGTGTTGAAATGGTGTCGAGCGCATTATCTACCCAAGGAATATAGTACGCGGCGATTTCACAGACAGTCGCAATTGCTAAGCCAATACAAACTGCAGGCATAGACAACCATTCGAATCCTTTCATTGGTTCGAATAATCCTAAAATGGAAGCAACACTCATCACCAATAAAGGTACAAAGACACGGAAGCCACAGGCAGCACTTAAGCCAATACCAATACACAGTCCTAATATTGTTTCCATGGGCTTCTCCGAATGGTCAAACGTACAATTTGTTTTTATATATGCTGTGTTATACGTTAGCAAAAAGCCCTATCGAGTGATAGGGCTTTTCTTTCTAAACAGCGGATAACTGTTAGTGTTTTGCAGCTTAGGCATTCTTATTGTTAAATTGATTGCCTTGGCATTTGGTACACGGTGGTAAACGATCAGTACCAATTTCTAAGTAGACGCGGTGTCCGCATTGAACACAAAAATAGAAGCCTGTTCCGGGTTTTTGACCAGCAGTAACCATTTTTGTTCTCCATGTGTTTTTAGAAATGGTAGATTCAGTATAACCCTCTTGTGATGAATGTCTATTGGTCATTTCGACAATTGATAATGGCATTTAGGCAAAGCATAATTTCGATTGGAAATTTTGGTGGGTTTACAGAGATTTGCTGAGCCAGTTCTCTACTTGCAGTTCATCTACATGCAGAAATTCTTTTTATCTCTAATTTACTTTGCTTTTCGTTCTTGCGGTGGTTCGTCTACTCTTGTTTCTGCATAAAAGTCGCCAGGCATTTGCGCCAAAACCTTAAATAACTGATCTGCTGTGACAGGTTTTTCACGCAGTATGACCTCATCGCCCCTGCGGAAGATTTCGACTTCTTTTCCTTTAAAGCGAAATTCTTTGGGTAAATGAATAGTTTGACTGCGACCTGTCATAAAAACTTTTGATGTGCTCATAAGGCAATTCCATTAGTTTTAGTCTATAACTTTCGATAAAAGTTTTGCATCTAAAAAAAGCCCTACAAATTATGGGCTTTTTTAATAGAGGAAACTATATTGATCTAGTGACTTAGGTCGACTTTTTGTGAAGATATTTTGGTTATTGGGTGAAGTTCAAATAGTTAATTTAATAGCAAAGAAAAAATATTTGTTTCTTTTCTAAGACATTTTTTTTCTAGAGTTATAGCTTGCTGATTAAGAAAGCTAATATGTGCCATCAATAATTCTGCCAACTTACTTCTTCTAATTAATTCTCTAGCAAAACTATCTATTTTATAAGTTTCTTCTAGATCAATATCACCATTCAGTCGAATATATTCCAATAATTGCTCTTCAAAATAAGAATCCTTAAGTTCAGAAATTAATTCCTTTTTTAAAAGATAAAAATTAAAGAAGTCATTAGCATACAAATTATTTAGAAAATGAAAAAAATGACAATACTTATTTGATACACTCCCCATTGCATAACCAACCCCATAGCCATCTTCTTCATCATATATACTTATTCCAGAATACACCCTTTCTAAAATACCCAAATAATCTCCTTGTTGATTTAGCTCATTAAAATTAAGATTAATTTTTTTAATTTTCGGAATCACCCACTCTTTCTCAATTAAATCACTATTAATATCATAAACCATTAAAAGAATATTATCACCACCATTAACTTTATATAATTTATCAAATAATTCGTATTTTTTATCTATACTTCTGTTTACTAAAAATTGTGCTGTAAAATATTCTTGAAATGAGCGATGGGTAAAAGAATAACCTAGACCATCTCTTTGCAATATACATACTGACTCTAGTAAGTCTTTTAAAAATTCATCACAGGAGGCATCTATATTTGATATTTTAATAGCATTACTTATATAAAAGTTTATTTTTGCTTCCTCAATGTAATACGCTCGATCACAATAAGTAAGTATAGAGAATGCTTCTAAGCATTTTTTAAAATCATCTAATGCAAGACCTGTGAATGATTTTCTCTTATACATACTTTTTAATGAATCATGCTTATTAAACAATGTTAGAAAAGCCTGCTCGTAAAATAAATAAGCCTCTTTCATAAATCAAAAAACGAACAGTCTCTTGCTGATTATTTGTACCGAAGAATTTTAAATATTCATGCATAATCTGCGGATGAAATACATC